>NZ_JBEYYU010000059.1:0-54767 GCF_040645755.1 Streptomyces sp. NPDC046716 | reverse complement strand
ATGTGCTCTTCGCCCGCCGGATCCGCCGTCGCCGACCTCCGGCGGATCCGGCCCTCATGCCGATCCAGGGGGAGCGCATTCAGCATCGCGCACCCGAGCACGGGCCACCTCCCCGAAAACGCACCACGCTCCGGCAGGTCAGAGCACCGACACCCACGGAAAACGAAGCACGCGCACGGAAGTCTGATGGGCAAGCAAGAAGGCCCGGGTCGATGACCTGGGCCTTCACTGTCGGAACTGGAGCGGGTGACGAGAATCGAACTCGCGCTCTGAGCTTGGGAAGCTCATGTTCTACCATTAAACTACACCCGCGTGGTACCGCCGCTGAAGCGGCCCGTACTGCCGGACACTGTACCCCATGCCGGGCCCCGGGCGCTCAAGCCGCCGGGGTCCGGCTGCGTTGTGCGGCCTGGAAGTGACTGCGGGTGAAGGGAGTTGGGGCGTACGGTGGGCGGACCGCGCGAGGGTTTCTCAGGGGTGTCCCGAGGTCGGAGCGCCGCCTGGATCCGCGTCCCTTTCATCCCGTAATGTGACCCCGTCGTCGGTCAGGAAACTGGCCAAATGGCTCGTGGGGAAGGGACTGCAGGGACTTGATGGACTCGATGGAGCGCACCGTCGTCCGATGTGCCGAAGGGCACGTTTTCAGCACCGCATCGTTCCCGATGCAGCAGGCCGACCGTCTCGGTCCCGGCCGGCTCATCCGGTGTCCGAAGTGTGCTCGGTTGCGGCATGCCGTTCCTGTGGGACCGCAGCAGCGGTAAGCACGGCACAGGTAGTCGTACGGACCAGGTCAGAGCGCGCGGGCCCGCCGATTGTGGCGGGCCCGCGCGCTCTGCGTATCCTCGGTGCGTGCTTCTCTCAGACAAGGACATCCGGGCCGAGATCGACTCCGGGCGGGTACGGATCGATCCCTACGACGAATCGATGGTTCAGCCGTCGAGCATCGATGTGCGGCTCGACCGCTACTTCCGGGTGTTCGAGAACCACAAGTACCCGCACATCGACCCCAGCGTGGAGCAGGCCGACCTGACCCGGCTCGTGGAGCCGGAGGGTGACGAGCCGTTCATCCTGCACCCGGGCGAGTTCGTGCTGGCGTCCACCTACGAGGTCATCTCGCTGCCCGAGGACATCGCCTCGCGGCTCGAGGGCAAGAGCTCGCTCGGACGGCTCGGGCTCGTCACGCACTCCACGGCCGGCTTCATCGACCCGGGCTTCAGCGGCCACGTGACGCTGGAGCTGTCGAACCTCGCCACGCTGCCGATCAAGCTGTGGCCGGGCATGAAGATCGGGCAGCTGTGCCTGTTCCGGCTGTCGTCGCCCGCCGAGCACCCGTACGGGAGCGAGCGCTACGGTTCGCGTTACCAGGGACAGCGCGGGCCGACCGCCTCCCGTTCCTTCCTCAATTTCCATCGGACCCAGGTGTGAGCAGCAGCGACATGAGTGACGTCAGCCCCGTGCGCGAGAACCTTACGTACGAGAAGTTCGGGGTCGCGATCCGCGAGCTCGCGCAGACCATCGCCGACGACGGCTACGAGCCCGACATCATCCTGAGCATCGCGCGCGGCGGCGTCTTCGTCGCGGGCGGCCTCGGGTACGCGCTGGACGTCAAGAATCTGAATCTCGTCAACGTCGAGTTCTACACCGGTGTCGGCGAGACGCTGGAGATGCCGGTGATGCTCGCGCCGGTGCCGAACGTCATCGACTTCTCCAACAAGAAGGTCCTGATCACCGACGACGTCGCCGACACCGGCAAGACGCTGAAGCTGGTCCACGACTTCTGCCTGGACACCGTGGCCGAGGTGCGGTCGGCGGTCGTCTACGAGAAGTCCCACTCGCTCGTGAAGTGCGAGTACGTGTGGAAGCGGACCGACGACTGGATCAACTTCCCGTGGAGTGTCGAGCCGCCCGTCGTGAAGCGTGACGGTCAGGTGCTCGACGCCTGAGGGCGGCTGTCCGTTCTGTACGTGAGAGGGGCCCCGCACCGGGAGAACGGTGCGGGGCCCCTCTCACGTGCGTACGTGACTAGAACGTGCCCAGCTTGATGATCGAGAGCAGGGCGACCAGCTGGATCGCCGAGGCGGCCAGGGCCTTCGGCCACGGGAGGTCGTGGGACTTGGAGACCATCGTGGTGAGCAGGGCGCCCGCCGCGATCCAGGTCGCCCAGCCGAGGAGCTGGACGAACATCTCGTTGCCGCCGAGGAACATGCCGACCAGCAGGCGCGGGGTGTCGGTGAGGCAGGCGATCAGCATGGACAGGCCGACCGTGGGCTGCCAGGCGCCGTCGCCGCCGAGCTGGCGGGCCAGGGTGTGGGTGACCACGCCGAGGATGAAGAAGGAGACCGTGACCGCGACGCCCGTGGTCAGGACGTAGGGGATCGCCGAGGAGAGCGTGGCGTTGATCACGTCGTCGCGGGCGCCGTCGAAGCCGAAGATGGCGAGCAGCCCGTAGAGGAACGTGACGATGAGGGCCGGGGCCCACATCGCGTAGTCACGCATCTGGAGGTAGGTCGGCGCGGGGCGGAAGACGACTCCCGTCAGGAGGTCCTTCCAGTGCAGGCGGGGGCCGACCGGGCCCGCCGGGGCCGCGCCCGCCTGGTACGTGGAGCCCTGGCCGTACGGGTCCGGGTCGTCCGGGTTCACGGAGAACGCCTGGGTGTGGCCCGGGTTGTTGGCCGCGTACGGGTCGTAGCCGCCGCCCCCTTGCGGGTGGGGCGCCTGCCGCGGGTCGCCGAAGTACTCCGGCTCGCCGTAACCGCCGGCCCCGTGGTTGCCGTTGTTCTGGGGCCACTGCTGCTGACCACCGCCGCCGCCGTAGTACTGCGGGGGGCCTTGGGGCGCTTCGCGGTTGTCCCGGCCGCGTCCGTTCCTGAATCCAGCCACGTAGTCGAACGTACCTGGTTTCGCCGGGGTCAATGCCGGGCCCGGGGGATCGGGCCCGGCATTGCGGCTGAGCTGTGACATCCCCTACGGGGTGCCTCGTAGGGGGCGGATCAGTTGGCCGCGTTCGCGCCGAACTCCGGGTAGCCCGCCGTGTCCACGCCCGCCGCGGTCGCGGAGATGCTGCGCGCGCCGGTCGTGGTGATCTTCGTGCCGTCGGACGGGAGGTAGGTGATCGCGCCGTTGAAGTCGTTCTCGCCGACGGCGGTGACGACCAGGTCCGCCTTGCCGTCGTGGTTGGCGTCGGTGAGCTTCACCTCGCCGCCGAAGTAGTCGTTCTTCTCGTCGCCGCCGGGGACACCGGCCGTCGACTGGGCGAGGAACTGGGTGCCCGACGTCGTGTTCAGGCCGCTCGCGGAGCCGTAGAGGACGGTGACGGAGCCGGTGTTGACGACGCCGTCCAGGTTCTCGCCGGGGGCGCCGACGACGACGTCCTGGTAGCCGTCGCCGTTGATGTCGCCGAGGGCCAGCTCGCTGCCGAACCAGTCGCCGCGCTCGGAGCCGCCGGGCACGTTGCCGGTGTCCTGGTCGATGTTCGTGACGCCGGACGGGCCGGACGCGGAGCCGTAGGTGACGTGGACCTGGCCGCCGGTGACGGAGTCGGGGACGGTGGTGGTGCTCCCGTCGGGGTTCTTCAGGTTCGGGTCCCACTCCTGGCCGGTGACGATGTCGCCGAAGGTGTCGCCGTTGACGTCGCCGATGCCGGTGATGATGCCGCGCTTGAGCTGCCGGGCGCCGCTCGTGGTCAGGCCGGAGGCGGAGCCGGGCAGGTAGTAGTTGGTGTTGTAGCCCATGGAGGTGCCGGTCTCGTAGCCGTTGGCGACGAGGTCGGTGCGGCCGTCGCCGTTGACGTCGCCCGCGAACAGGCTGAGCGGGCCGGCCGTGCCGCCGCTGATGATGTTCGGCTTGACGGTGTAGTGGCCGCCCAGCGAGGCGGACTTGGTGAGGCCGCCCTTGTAGACGTAGAGGGTGCTGGCGGTCGAGCCGATGGCGAGGTCGTCGCGGCCGTCGCCGTCGAAGTCGCCCGCGGCCAGGGAGCGGCCCCACTTGTCGTGCGCGGAGACCGCGGGGTCGGCGATCGTGGTGCCGCCGGTCAGGCCGCTCGTGGAGCCCCACAGGATGGCGACGGTGCCGCCCTCGACATCGGTGCCCACCTTCTCCCACGGGGCGGCGACGGCGAGGTCGTCGAAGCCGTCGTGGTTGAAGTCGCCGTACGCGCTGGACCAGCCGAAGCCGTCGCCGGCCTCGGCGCCGCCGGGGACGCCGCCGGTGTTCTGGTTGATGGTGGAGCGCTTGGCGGAGGTGATGCCGCTGGCCGAGCCGTACAGGGCGACGATGTCGCCGGCCTCCTTGTGCCCGGCGACGGTGGCGTTGCCGGCCGCGTAGGCGAGGTCGCCGTAGCCGTCGTTGTTGAAGTCCGCCTGCTGGTGGTGGACGGAGTCGGCGGCGCCCGCGCTGCCCGCGGACACGGCGAGCAGCCCGCCGGTGAGGGTGGCCGCGGCGGCCGTCGCCGTGGCGAGGCGGAGGCGTGCGGGGGAGGGGGTCGGGACGCGTCTGTGCTTGGGCATGCGGAGTACTCCCATGAGGTGGGCGAGAGGCAGGGCGCGGGCGGGGTCGGTCAGTCGGTGAAGTTGGCGCCCAGGTGCGGGGTGCCGGTGGCCGAGATGCCGAACGTGGAGGTGTAGATGCCGGAGGCGGCGGCCGACAGCGTGCCGTCCGCCTTGATGTTCACCGGATAGACGGCGCCGTTGCCGTTCTCGCCGGGCGTGCCGATGTAGAGCTCGCCGCGGCCGTCGGCGTTCAGGTCGTCGATGTGGACGTCGGCGCCGAACCAGTCGTTCTTCTCGTTGTCGTTGGCCACGCCCGCGGTGTTCTGGTCCAGGAAGAGCGAGCCCTGCGCGGTGATGCCCGTGCCGTCGGCCTTGCCGTACAGCACCCAGGCGGCGCCGGTGTTCGTGCCGCCGGTGAGGTCCTCGCCGGGGGCGCCGACGACCAGGTCCAGGTGGCCGTCGCCGTTGACGTCGCCGAGGTCGACCTCGGTGCCGAAGTTGTCGCCCGTCTCGCTGCTGCCGGGGACGCCGGCGACGTTCTGGGTGAAGGTGGTGCGGCCGGCGGTGTCGGGTCCGCTCGGGGTGCCGTGGATGACGTACACCGCGCCGCTGTTCTCCTTGCCGCCGCTGGCGGACCAGTAGTTGCCGACGACGATGTCGTCGTAGCCGTCGCTGTCGGTGTCGCCGAGGTCGGTGATGACGCCCGTCGGGAGACGGACCGATCCGGACGTGCTCGGGCCGGAGGAGGTGCCCGGCAGCCAGAAGTTGGCGTTGGTGGCGTTGTCCTTGGCGTAGCCGTTGACGATCAGGTCGTCCTTGCCGTCGTGGTTGGCGTCGCCGGAGTGCAGGTTCCAGACGCCGGCGCCGGTGTCGCTGATCACCGGGACCTTGAGGACGGCGCGCTTCGCGGCACCCGAGGTGCGGCTGAAGCCGCCGCTGAGGATGTCGATCGTGTCCTTGTCGTTCGAGGCGATGGCCAGGTCGGTGCGGCCGTCGCCGTCGAAGTCGCCCGCCTCGACCGGGCCACCGAAGCCGTCGTGGGCGGTGGGGCGCGGGTCGGCGACGGTGGTGCCGCTGGTCAGGCCGTTCGCGGAGCCCCACAGGATGGCGGCGGTGCCGCCGTCCTTGTCGGAGCCGACGTCCTCGGTGGGGGCGCCGACGAGCAGGTCGTCGTAGCCGTCGCCGTCGAAGTCGCCGTACGCGGAGTCCGCGCCGAAGTAGTCCCCGGTCTCGGCCGTGCCGGGCACGCCGGGGGAGTTCTGGCTGAGGACGACCTTCTTGGTGGTGGCGGCTCCGCCGTAGACGACGCCGATCTGGCCGGCGTTGGCCTTCCCGTTCACGTAGGCGTGGGAGGCGGAGACGGCCAGGTCGGCGTAGCCGTCGTTGTTGAAGTCGGCGTCGGATGCGGCGACCTCGGTGGTGGCGGCCGATGCCGTGGTGGCGCCGGCCACGAAGAGTCCCCCGGTCAGCGCGGCCGCCGCGGCCGTCGCCGTGGCGAGGCGGAGGCGGGTCGGGGACGGGTCGGGGACGCGCTTGTGCTTGGCCTTGCTCGACATCGGGACAGCTCCTGCGGGAAGGGGATGTCTGGCCGACATCCCGCGACAAAGGGCATGACAACGTGCGGAGGTGCTGCCGTTCGGCTGTCGTTTGCCGGGAGTTGTCCCGTGCATGACCTTCCGGTCGGCGAACAGGAGACTCGTTGGGGGGTGCAAGGGTTGTACGGGAGCTGTGAGGACTTTGAGAAAGCGGGAACCGGAAGGGGTTCGGATCAGTCAGAGGTGAACTCGGCGGTCGAGAAGGTGAGTCCGGGCTTCGCCGCGATCAGCGACGCCGACCGCGCGCCCGTCAGCACCAGCACGGAGTCCTCGGCCGGATCCGACTCCTGGCCGCGCTGGACGACCAGATCGTCCCGTCCGTCCCCGTCGAAGTCGGCGACGGCGATCACCCGGCCCTCGCCCGGGGAGCCCTTCACCACGCGCGTACCGCCCGCCACCAGGCGGATCTTCCCGTCGCCCGAGGCGATCAGGTCGGTGCGGCCGTCGCCGTCGAGGTCGCCCGTGTCGAGGGCGGTGCCGGTGACGGGGAGCGTGCGACCGGTCTTCAGGACGATGCCGTCGGCGGTCATGACGGCCGAGCCGAAGCGGCCGAACGCCACGTCGGTGCCCGCCGGATAGGCGGCGCCGGCCGTCTGCGGGCCGTTCGGGCCGCCCAGGGCGAGGGCCGAGCGGGCGGCGCCGCCGTGGGCGCGGACCAGGACGTCGTCGGTGCCGTCGCCGTCCACGTCGGCCGCGGGCCCCGCAGGAACGTTTCCGGAGGACGGTACGAGACGGGCCGTGCCGCGCGGGGCGCCGGAGCGGGTGAACGGGCCCGGGAGGAAGGAGAGGCCGCCGTTGCTCGCGTGCACCACGAGGTCGGCCCTGCCGTCGCCGTCGAAGTCGCCGCACACGGGCTGGTCGGGCCAGTCGTTGCCGAGCCGCGCCCCGGCCGGGATCGTGACCTTCACGCCCTTGCCCGCGATCCCGCCGGGCGAGCCGAAGAGGATCTGCAGCGGTACCGGTGGCTGCCCCTGGCCGTCGTAGGGCGGGTCGGTCGACACGACGAGGTCGGTGAACCCGTCCGCGTTCAGATCGCAGCTCGCCTCCGAGGCGAACGCCGCCGGGGTCTGCCCCTTCGTCGGCGCCGCGTACGTCGCCGGGGACAGCAACTGCCGTACCCGCGGCGTCAGTCCGTGCCCCTTCTTCCCGTACACGATGCCGATCCCGGCGTCGTCGCCGAGCCCGTCGTGCGCGAGATCGTCCAGTACGAGGTCGGGGGCGCCGTCGCCGTTGAAGTCGGAGGCCACCTTCGAGCCGGTGCCGCGCGGCACCGGCTCGGCGGTCGTACGGGCGTTCTTGCCGGTCAGGGTCGTGGGGCGGTGGCCGGCCGAGGCGGCGGCGGTGTCGTCGCCTCCGCCGCAGCCGGTCAGCGCGGCGGCGAGGAGGACGACGGTGCCGGTGGTCGCGGCCGCGACGGTGGCGCGCCGCGCCCTGTTTCCCCTGCCGCTCCTCGTGCCTGTCATCGCAACGACCCCGCTCACCTCATGACTTCACAACCTCCACATCATGGCGGCCGCCGGGGGCGGGGTTAAGGGGTGCGGGGTGCCGCGTACGTCACGTCCGCGCGGATCCGGTCAGCGCAGGTCCGGTCAGCGCAGGGTGGTGCCGAACCGGACGCCCGGGCCCGGGAGGCCGACGTCGGAGCCGTTGAACGAGGTGGCCGCGGTGGTGGTGACGTACGGGGACGCGCCGCGCAGCACCCAGACCGCGCCCGCGTCCTTCGTGGCGGCGATGTCCTCGCCGGTCGCGGAAACGGCGAGATCCGCGCGGCCGTCGCCGGTGAGGTCGCGCAGGGCCACGGCCGCGCCGAACGCGTCGCCCGTCTCCGCCGCGCCCGGCACTCCGCTCGTGGCCTGGTGGTAGGCGCGGCCCGCGGTGAGCGTGCCCTTGTGGCCCTTCAGCACGGTGACGGAGCCGGTGCCCCGGACGCCGTCCACGGTCTCGCCGGGCGCGCCGACCGCCACGTCGGCGCAGCCGTCGCCGTCCACGTCGCCGACGGCCACCGACGCGCCGAAGCGGTCCTCGGGCTCGGTGACCCCGGGCACGTAGGAGCTGTCCTGGGTGACCTTGTCCATGCCCTCCATCTCGTCGGTGAAGATGGTGGACCCGCCCCAGAACACCCAGACCGAGTTGTCCTCGGGCTGGCCGGTGACCAGGTCGGGGGTGCCGTCGCAGTTCACGTCGCCGACGGCCGCGGCGCCGTACGTCTCGCCCGCGAAGCCGTCGATCGTGCCCGCCCGGTAGCCGATGTCGCCCGCGCCGCCGTCGACCCAGCCGGTGTACGGGCTGCCGTCCGGGTACGTGCCGTAGAGGACGTACGTGTACGTCCTGCCGACTCCGGCGCCGTGCACCTGGGCCGCCGTCTCGCCCTCCAGGGTCACGCCGTCGGGGAGGAAGTCGACCTCCGGGGCGTACGCCGACGACGGCGAGCTGTCCCCGTACCACCACCAGTTCTTCGCGCTGACGACGGACAGCTGGGGCCAGTCGTCACCGTCGAGGTCGACGAAGACGGCGCCCTCGCCGAAGCGGGTGTCGTCGGCCTTCGGGGCGTGGTAGACCTGCGCGCCCCGCGTGAATCCCTTCGCTCCGCCCCAGACCACGGTGACGGAGCCGCTCGCCCAGTCGGCGACCCGCTCGCCGGGGGCGCCGATGACGAGGTCGGCGTAGCCGTCGTGGTCGACGTCGCCGCTGGTGACGTTCTCGCCGAACTCGTCCTCGGGTTCGGTGGTGCCGGGGATGCCCTTGGTGGCCTGGGTGAGGGTCACGGATCTTCCCGTGCTCACACCGGAGGCCGAACCGAACGTCACCGTCACGGCGTTGGCGTGCGGGGTGCCGATGGCGAGGTCGCGGTAGCCGTCGCCGTTGTAGTCGTCCTTGAGGACGGTGGGCGCTGCGCTGGCTGTGGGGGTGATGGCGGTGAGGGTGCCTGTGGTGAGGGCGGCGACTGTGGCGGCGAGGGCCAGCTTTTTGATCCGCACGGGCAACTCCGTTGGGTGGCGGGTGTGTTGGTACGGGTGGGACGCATGAGGGGGTGGGGGTGGTTGTACGGGGGCGGCCGCGGCGCACGTCGTGGCTGGTCGCGCAGTTCCCCGCGCCCCTGAAGCATGCGCTGCGCGCAGCTTCCCCTTGCGGCTGCGGCTGCGGCTCCGCCGCGCTGTCGCACGCAGTGCGCATCTCAGGGGCGCGGGGAACTGCGCGACCAGCCCCCCGCGCACCTGCGTGCCGGCTAGTGGTCGATCGATGTGCCGTAGTGGGCCGATTTGGCCGGGGCGTTCAGGGATTTCGGGCCGTAGGTCCAGGAGCCGGAGGCGGTGACGCCGGAGGGGGTCGCCGAGAAGACCCAGACGACGCCCTCGGAGGAGTTCTCGCCGGGGGCCGCCGCCAGCAGGCCCGCGCGGCCGTCGGCGTTGGGATCCGTGAGGGAGACCTGCGCGCCGAACTTGTCGCCCTTCTCGGCGACCCCGGGCACCCCGGCCGTGTCCTGGTTGACGTCACGGACGCCGGTGGTCGTCAGACCGCCGGAGGAACCGCGCAGGACCCAGACGGCACCGGCGTCGGCCACGGCCCCGATGTCCTCGCCGGGCGCGCCCACGGCGACATCGGCGAACCCGTCGCCGTTGGTGTCGCCGACCGACAGGTCACCGCCCCACCGGTCACCGCGCTCGTGGGCGCCCGGCACCCCGGGGCTGTCCTGCGTCCACTGCTCTGCCTCCCCGGCGGGCCCCGCGTCGGAGCCGTAGTAGACGCCGATCATGCCCCCGGCGGTGGACTCCCCGCCCTCGTCGGGTCCCTGGGGATCGCCGGTGACGAGGTCGTCCTTGCCGTCGCCGTTGATGTCACCGGAGGCGACGACCGGCCCGCCGCGCAGCGCGAGCACGGGCAGCGGGTCGGCGTCGGAGGCGCTGCCCTGGAGGACGTAGGACCAGCCGTGGCCGCTGTCGTCGTCGGCGGAGATGCCGGAGACGACGAGGTCGGCGAAGCCGTTGGCGTCGTAGTCGCCGGTGGACAGGCCCGTCGGGTCGATGCCGGGCGGCTCCTCGGCGGCCGAACGGGCCTGGGGCGCCTTGTGCGCGAAGTCGGTGCGGGAGTGGCGTTCGAGGTGCTTGGCCGCGCCGGAGGCACCGCGCGCGGCGGGTGCCGCCTCGTACTGGAAGAGGGCGACGCCGACGGAGTCGAGGACGGCGACCAGGTCGCCGTCGGTCGTGTCGGCGAAGTGCGCGGCGGCGAGCGCCGAGCCGAAGTGCCGTCCCTTGCCGGGTACGTCGGCCTCCAGGCCGGTGGACTCGGTGCCGACGAGGCCCTTGGAGGTGCCCCACAGGACGACGCCGCCGCCGGAGTCGGCGACGGTGCCCAGGTCCTCGCCGGGCGCGCCGACGATCGCGTCGTCGTAGCCGTCGCCGTCGAGGTCACCGGTGGCGACGGCCTGCCCGAAGGCGTCGCCGTTCTCGGCGCTGCCCGGCACTCCGGCGGTGTTCTGGCTGATCACGGCGGCGCGGGAGGTGCCCATCCCGTTCGGTCCGCCGTACTGGACGGTGACGAGTCCGGCGCCGGCGTGTCCGCCGACGGTGGCGCCGGGGGCGCCGACGAGCACGTCGTCGTAGCCGTCGCCGTTGAAGTCGGTGTTGCGGTCGGCGGCGCTGGTGCCGCCCGGGACGCCCGCGTAGGCGGACGGGGCGGCGGCGATGAACGCGCCGGAGAGCAGAAGGAACGAGGCCGCCGCGAGGGCGGCCGTACGGTTCTTGCGCACGTGCGGCTCCTGAGTCTCTCGTGGAGAAGGAAGGCCGGGCAGCGCGGGGGTATGACCGACAAAGGGCCCGTTCCTTTGCCGGTGCCTGGTTCGACACGGGATCAGGCGCGAGGGTTGTACGGGACGGGACAGACGAAAGGGCACCCCGTCGGAACGGGGTGCCCTCAAGTGACGTACGGCGGGAACTACTTCACCGGCTCGGGCTCCGGCGCGTCCTCGGTCTCCGCCTCGCCGGCCGGGTCGGCGGGCGTCTTGACGGAGTCGAGCAGCAGCTGGGCGACGTCGACGACCTGGACGGACTCCTTGGCCTTGCCGTCGTTCTTCTTGCCGTTGACCGAGTCGGTCAGCATGACGAGGCAGAACGGGCAGGCCGTGGAGACGATGTCCGGGTTGAGGGAGAGGGCTTCGTCGACGCGCTCGTTGTTGATGCGCTTGCCGATCCGCTCCTCCATCCACATCCGCGCGCCACCGGCGCCGCAGCAGAAGCCGCGCTCCTTGTGGCGGTGCATCTCCTCGTTCCGCAGGCCCGGGACGTTGGCGATGATCTCGCGCGGCGGCGTGTAGATCTTGTTGTGGCGGCCCAGGTAGCACGGGTCGTGGTACGTGATGATGCCCTCGACCGGGGTCACCGGGACGAGCTTGCCCTCGTCCACCAGGTGCTGGAGCAGCTGGGTGTGGTGGATGACCTCGTAGTCGCCGCCGATCTGCGGGTACTCGTTGCCGATCGTGTTGAGGCAGTGCGGGCAGGTCGCGACGATCTTCTTGGCCGTCTTCGGCTTCTTCGACTCGTCGGTGACCTTGCCGTCGTCGTCGTACTCCTCGCCGAACGCCATGTTCAGTGCCATGACGTTCTCCTGGCCGAGCTGCTGGAACAGCGGCTCGTTGCCGAGGCGGCGGGCGGAGTCACCGGTGCACTTCTCGTCGCCGCCCATGATCGCGAACTTGACGCCCGCGATGTTGAGCAGTTCGGCGAAGGCCTTGGTGGTCTTCTTGGCGCGGTCTTCGAGCGCGCCCGCGCAGCCGACCCAGTAGAGGTACTCGACGTCGGTGAGGTCCTCGATGTCCTTGCCGACGACCGGCACCTCGAAGTCGAGCTCCTTGAGCCACTCCAGGCGCTGCTTCTTCGCCAGGCCCCAGGGGTTGCCCTTCTTCTCCAGGTTCTTGAGCATCGTGCCCGCCTCGGACGGGAACGCGGACTCGATCATCACCTGGTAGCGGCGCATGTCGACGATGTGGTCGATGTGCTCGATGTCGACCGGGCACTGCTCGACGCAGGCGCCGCAGGTGGTGCAGGACCACAGGACGTCCGGGTCGATGACGCCGTTCTCCTCGACGGTGCCGATGAGCGGGCGTTCGGCCTCCGCGAGGGCGGCGGCGGGCACGTCCTTGAGCTGCTCCTCGGTCGCCTGCTCGTTGCCCTCCATGTCCTTGCCGCCACCGGCGAGCAGGTACGGGGCCTTGGCGTGCGCGTGGTCGCGCAGCGACATGATGAGGAGCTTGGGGGAGAGCGGCTTGCCGGTGTTCCAGGCGGGGCACTGCGACTGGCAGCGGCCGCACTCGGTGCAGGTGGAGAAGTCGAGCAGGCCCTTCCAGGAGAACTGCTCGACCTGGGAGACGCCGAAGGTGTCGTCGTCGCCCGGGTCCTCGAAGTCGATCTCCTTGCCGCCCGAGGTCATCGGGAGCAGCGCGCCCAGCGACACGTCGCCGTCGGCGCGGCGCTTGAACCAGATGTTCGGGAAGGCGAGGAAGCGGTGCCAGGCGACACCCATGTCGGTCTTCAGGGCGACCGTGATCATCCAGATGAAGGAGGTCGCGATCTTCAGGCCGGCGAAGAAGTACGTGAGGGTCTGGAGCGTGGAGACGTCCAGGCCCGACAGCGCGTCGACCACGGGGTACGAGATGAAGAACGACGCCTCGTAGCCGTCGACGTGGTGCTGGGCGCCTTCGAGGGCGTGCAGCATGAAGATGCAGACGCCGACGATGAGGATGACGGCCTCGACGAAGTACGCCTGGCCGAAGTTCGAGCCGGCGAAGCGGGACTTGCGGCCCGGCTTGTCGGGGCGGCTCAGCTGGCGGATCACGATGAGGACCGCGATGCCGAGGATCGTCATGGTGCCGATGAACTCGACGAACATGTTGTACGGCGCCCACTCGCCGATGATCGGCAGCAGCCAGTCGGCCTGGAACAGCTGGCCGATGGCGTTGACGATCGTCAGCAGCAGCGAGAAGAAGCCCACCGCCACGAACCAGTGCGCGACGCCGACGACGCCCCAGCGGTTCATCCGGGTGTGGCCGAGGAACTCCTTGGCCACGGTCACGGTGCGCTGGACGGGTTCGTCGGTGCGGGTGCCTGCGGGGACGTTCTGGCCGAGCCGCATGAAGCGGTAGATCTGGGCGATGGCCCGGACGAACAGGGCTGCGCCGACAACGATCAGGGCCAGCGACACGATGATCGCGGCGAGTTGCATTTTGGGGGCTCCTCGGGCCTGCGAGGGGAGTCTTCTCGGGACACGTACTCGAACGGTGCTGATTACTAAGCGGTAACTTATGCAGTCCGTCTGAGACTACCCACTTACGCAATCGCAATGTAGTCGGCGCCGTGGTGATCTGCGTCGCTGAGGGTCCCCTCACGCGGCGCGGGCGCCGGGCCAAAGCTGATCGTGTTATTCGCCCCATATTTGGACATAACGGAATAACTTATGTAGGGCTCCAGGTGGGCGCGACCCACCGTTGTCACCCCGATACCGCACGCGCAACTCACCGAGGGGCCCATGACGACCGCATCTCTGACACATCTGGTCACCGGCGGCGCGGGCTTCATCGGCTCGCACCTGACGGACGCGCTGCTCGCCCAGGGCCATACCGTCGTCGTCCTGGACGACCTGTCCACCGGGGACCGCGCCAACCTCGCCGTCGCCTGGCCCGACCCGCGGCTGCGCTTCGTGCGCGGCTCCGTCCTCGACGCCCGGCTCGTCGACGAACTCACCGCGCGCTGCGACCGCGTGACCCACCTGGCCGCCTCCGCCGGTGTCCGGCGCACCGCCGAACAGCCCCTGCGGTCCTTCACCGCGACCGTGCGCGGCACCGAGCACGTCGTCGAGGCCGCCCACCGTCACGGCCGCCCGCTGCTGCTCGCCTCCACCGGCGAGATCTACGGCAAGAACGGCGCGGACCCGGTCGCCGAGACCGCCAACCGGATCCTCGGCCCGACCACCGTCGCCCGCTGGGCGTACCCCACGGCCAAGGCCGTCGACGAACTCTTCGCCCTCGGCCACCACCGCGAGTACGGCCTGCCGGTGACCGTGGCCCGCCTCTTCGCCACCGCGGGCCCGCGCCAGTCGCCCGCGCACGGCACGGTCGTGCCCCGGCTCGCCGCGCAGGCCGTCGCCGGACAGCCGCTCACCGTCCACGGCGACGGCACCCAGCGCCGCAGCTTCGCCCATGTCGCCGACGTCGTCGACGCGCTGCTGCGGCTGCTCGTCCACCCGGGCGCGAACGGCGAGGTCTTCAACGTCGGCAGCGCCGAGGAGACCACCATCGGCGACCTCGCGGGCATCGTCGTCGAACGCGCGGGCTCACCCTCGCCGCTGCGCTTCATCCCGTACGAGGAGGTGTACGGCGGCGCCGGCAGCGGCTACGAGGAACCCGACCGGCGCGTCCCCGACACCCGCAAACTCCGCGACCTCACCGGCTGGGAGCCGCGCCGGGGCCTGATCGACATCGTGGACGCGGCGCTGCTCGACGCGGGAGGCGCCTTCCCCGGCCCCGCCGCCCCGGCGCTCTTCCCGCCCGCCGTCCCGGCCCGGGCCTGACGTGCTGTACGGAGCGGCCGCCGCCGCGACCGCGCTGCTGCTCACCGCCGCCCTCGCCGCGGCGCTGCGCACCCTGGCCCTGCGCGTGGCCCGGCCCGGGCGGGCGGCCGGGGCCGCGCGGGCGGCACGGACCAGACCCAGGGCCGCCCCGCGCGTCGGCGGGGTCGCCGTCGCCGCGGCCACCGGCGCCGTCGCGGCCGTGGGCGCCGCCACCGGGCTCGCCCCGCTCGGCTCCGGCCCCGCCACGCTGCTGCTCGCCGCGGGCGCCGTCGCCGTGCTCGGACTGCTGCACGATCTGCGGCCGATGGGCGCCAGGGCGCGGGTCATCGTGCAGGCGGGGGCGGCGACCGCCGTCGTGCACGGCACCCAGCTCGGCCTGGTCACCGGCGCGCTCGCGGTGCTGTGGATCGTCTTCGTGACCAACGCCTTCCGGTCGCTGGACAACTCCGACGGGGCCGTGGGCACGGTCGGCGTCGTCACCGCGCTCGGCCTGTGCGTGTGCGCGGGGACGGCCGGGGCCGGCGCCCTGGCCGTGGTCCTCGCGCTGTTCGCCGCCTCGCTCACCGGGTTCCTCATGCACAACTGGCATCCCGCGCGTGTGGTGCTCGGCGACAGCGGCGCCCTGTTCACCGGGTTCCTCGTGGCGTCCGCCGCGCTGGCCGTGACCGACGGGCGGGAGGGGCCCGCCGCGCCGGCCGTCCTGTTCGCCGTGACCGCGGTCGCCACCACCGACACGGTGCTCGTCATGGTCTCCCGCCGCCGGGCGGGGCGCGGCCTGCTGCGCGGCGGCACCGACCACACCGCGCACCGGCTGCGCCGCCTGGGCCTGACCGCCCGCGGCGTCGCCGTCGTGCTCGGCGCCGCCACCGCCCTCTGCACGGCGACCGGGGTGCTGCTGCACGGCGGCGTCGTCGGCGCGGCGGTCGCCTGGTGGCCGCTCGTGGCGGCCGCGGTCGCGGTGGTGCTGCTGCTGCGCGTGCCGGTGTACGCGGCGGTCCGGCGCTCCGCACCGGGGATGGCCTGGGAACTGGGGGGAACCGGGGGAGCCATGGGACGCAAGGGAGCAGAGAGATGCTGAGCTTCGGCCGGACGCGCCGCCTGGTGCGCCAACTCGACCGCCACGAGATCGACCTGGTGCTGGAGTCGGGCCGCCCCGACGGGGCCTTCGGCCGCGCGCTGCGGCGGGCGGGCTACCGGGGCCGGATCGTGTCGTTCGAACCGTTCGGCGGCGACCGGGCCGGAGTGCGCAGGGCCGCCGCCCGCGACACCGCCTGGCAGGTGCTGCCCTACGCGCTCGGGGACCGGGACGGTGCCTGGGTCCGGCGGCTCGACGGGATGTGGGAGGACGTCGTCGCGCCCGGCGAGCGGGTGCTGCTGCACGTCGGGCACCGGCCCGAACTGCCCGAGGCCGTCGCGGGCGCCGGTGAGTTCGGCGGGGACCTGACCCTCGTACGGTCGGAGTCCGGGGACGATCTGACGCTCGCCCGGTTCGGGTTCGGGGACGGGCCGATGCCCGTGCGGGCCGGTGCCGGTGCCGGTGCCGGATTGACGTTCGTACCGTCCGGGAGGGTCGGGGCATGAGGGTCGCGCTCGTCCACGGCTTCTCCGGCGCGTCCGTGCCCGGCGGCGAGGACGACGCCGTCCTCGACCAGGCCGCCGCCCTGACCCGCGCCGGTCACGAGGTGCGGGTGGTCCGGGCCGGTGCCGGGCGGGACGTGCCGGCGGAGCTGCGGGCGTTCGCGCCGGACGTGGTCCACGTCCACCAGCTGTCCCCCGGCGCCGACCGGGCCCGTGTCGCCGAGTGGGCCGGGCCGCTGGTGGTGACGCTGCACCGGCACCGGCCGCCGCTGCGGGATCCGTTGCTGCGCCGCGCCGACCGGGCGGTGGTGCTGTCCGAGCCGGGCCGGGACGGCTGGCTCGCGGCCGGGATGCCGCCCGAGCGCCTCGCCCTGATCCCCGATCACGTCCCTCCGGTGCCGGACCCGGGCCCGCAGGAGCGGGCGGCGTGGGTGTGCGTGGGGCGGCTCGCCGTGGAGCGGGGGATCCTCGGTCTGCTGCGGCGCTGGCCCGCCGGGTGCCGCCTCGACGTCGTGGGCGAGGGCCCGCTGGAGCGCGAGTGCCGGGCCGCGGCGCCGCCGTCCGTCCGGTTCCTCGGGGTGGGCGAGCGGGGTGCGCTGCGCCGGTCGCTGACCGGCTACCGGGGGCTCGTCTTCCCCAGCCGCTGGCACGACGGCGCCGTTCCGCTGATCTATCTGGAGGCGCTGGCGGCGGGCCTGCCCGTGCTCGCCTTCGAGGGCTCGGCCGTGCCGCGCGCGGTCCGCGCCGAGGGCACCGGCACGGTCACCGCCCCGGACGCCCCGCTCCCCGCCGCCCTGGCCGCCGCCGACCGCATCTTCCCGACCCTGCGCGAACACTGCCGCTCGGTCCACGCGAAGCGCTACGGGGAGCCGGTGTGGGTCGAGCGCACGGAACGCCTGTACGCCACCGTCGTCCGGGAGCGCGTGTGACGGCACCGTGCGGGACGGACGCGGCTCGGGCTGATCGGGCGGTGCGCGGAAGGTTTCGGCGTCGTTGTGCGGGAGCGGGTGGGTTGGTGGGGGCCGTCGGTCGTGCGCGGGGTGTGGTCGGGGCTGGTCGGGCGGTGTGCGGCGGCAGGTCTTGGCGTCCTTGTGCGGGAGCGGCGGTGACGGCGCCGGGTGGGCTGGCGGGGGCCGTCGGTCGGGGCGGCGGGGGCCAGGTGCGTGGGGTGCGGTCGGGGTTGATCGGGCGGGGCGCGGCAGTAGGTCTCGGTGTCGTCGTGCGGGAGTGGGTGTGATGGCGTCGGGTGGGCTGGCGGGGGCCCTTGATCGGGTCACCGGGGATCAGGTGCGTGGGGTGCGGTCGCGGTTCGGGCTGCGGGCGGGGCTCACCGGGCTGTACGTGGAGGCGGTCGACGGGGGCGCGCGGGTGGCGTTCCTGCTGGCGGCCGCCGACCGGGCCGCCGCGCTGCTGCCCGGGTTCCGGCTGGTCGTCGCCGGGGACGGGGAGCTGCGGGAGGCGGCCGAGCGGCACGGGGCGCACGTCGTGTGCGTGGCGGGCGCCGCCGGGGACGACGACAAGGCGCTGCTCGGGGCCGTGGCCGACGTGCTGCTCGCGCCCGGCGCCGTGGGCGCCCTCGCGGCCGACTCGTTCGCGCTGCGCACTCCGCTGGTGATCACGGAGCGGGCCGGGACCGGCCCCGGGTTCGGCTGTCTGGAGGACGGCCGCAACGCCGTCGTCGCCCCCGACGACCCCGACGCCTACGGCGCGGCCGTCGCCGAACTCCTCACCCGGCCACGACGGTTGGCGTGTCTGCGGCGGGCCTGCCGGGCCGAGGCGCAGCGGTACACGGTCGAGGGGAGGACGGCTCGGGCGGCGTACGGCGTGGAAGGGCTTGTGCATGGCATTCCGTGATCTCCTCCCGGCCCGGCGCTGGGTGCGCCGCACGCTGCTCGGCGTCGTCCTGCTGCTGACCACCGCGGCAGGCGCGGGCGCCTGGGCGTACGCCCGGCTCGACGGCAACATCCGCACCGACGAGGCCACCGACCAGGCCCTCTTCGCGGATCACCACCGACGGCCCGCCGCCCTGCGCGCGGGCGCGCAGAACATCCTCATCATGGGCTCCGACATCGAGGCCACGAAGGACAGCCAGCGCTCGGACACCACGATGCTGCTGCACCTGTCGGCCGACCGGAAGCGGGCCGCCCTGGTGAGCGTCCCGCGCGACCTGATGGTCGACATCCCGGACTGCCGACTGCCCGACGGGGAACGCAGCGAGCCCGAGTACGCGCAGTTCAACTGGGCCTTCGAGCGGGGCGGCGCGGCCTGCGCGATCCGCACCTTCGAGGATCTGACGGGCGTCCGCGTCGACCACCACATGGTCCTGGACTTCACCGGGTTCGAGAAGGTCGTGGACGCGCTCGGCGGCGTCGACGTGAAGGTGCCGCAGCGGATGCGGGTACCCGGCGGCAAGGTCGTCCTCGACGAGGGCGAGCAGCACCTCACCGGCAAGCAGGCGCTGGTCTTCGTGCGGGGCAGGACCGGGGTCGGCGACGGCAGCGACCTGCAGCGCATCGAGCGGCAGAAGGAGTTCGTGCGGCTGCTGCTCGGGCAGGTGCGCAAGGAGGGGCTGCTCGACCACGGCTCCCGGCTGTACCCGGTGCTCGACGCGGCGACCTCGTCGCTGACCGCCGACCGGGGCCTCGACTCGCTGGGCGAGCTGTACGGGCTCGCGGAGGCGGCGGGCCAGGTGCCGGCCTCCCGGACCGCGATCGTCACCGTGCCGAGCGTCGAGCACCCGGACTACTGGGGCCGCTACATGCCCGTGGAGGATCAGTCGGAGGCGCTTTTCGAGGCGCTCCGGGAGGACGAGAAGCTGCCCGCGCACCTCTACAACGCCTACGACCCGGACAACGACGAACTCTGAGTCGCCCGGAAACCCGCAGGTCAGAAGGGTTCGCCAGACGGATTGCGGATAAGGAGGAGATAAAAGTTGAGTGGGGTCGACTCAGGTCTGTTGACTATGGGACGGGTGTCGTGCACTCTTGAGTCAGATCCACTCAAGTAAGCATCTGGAGGACCCGAAATGGCACGTGCGGTCGGCATCGACCTGGGCACGACTAACTCCGTCGTCAGCGTTCTCGAAGGCGGCGAGCCCACCGTCATCACGAACGCGGAGGGCGCCAGGACCACGCCGTCCGTCGTCGCCTTCGCGAAGAACGGCGAGGTGCTGGTCGGCGAGGTCGCCAAGCGCCAGGCGGTCACGAACGTGGACCGGACCATCCGCTCCGTCAAGCGCCACATGGGCACTGACTGGAAGGTCAACCTGGATGGCAAGGACTTCAACCCGCAGCAGATGAGCGCCTTCATCCTGCAGAAGCTGAAGCGCGACGCCGAGGCGTACCTGGGCGAGAAGGTCGCGGACGCGGTCATCACCGTCCCGGCGTACTTCAACGACTCGGAGCGCCAGGCGACGAAGGAGGCCGGCGAGATCGCGGGCCTGAACGTCCTGCGTATTGTCAATGAGCCGACGGCCGCCGCCCTGGCCTACGGTCTCGACAAGGACGACCAGACCATTCTCGTCTTCGACCTCGGTGGCGGCACCTTCGACGTCTCGCTGCTCGAGATCGGCGACGGCGTCGTCGAGGTGAAGGCCACCAACGGTGACAACCACCTCGGTGGTGACGACTGGGACCAGCGCGTCGTCGACTACCTGGTCAAGCAGTTCAACAACGGCCACGGCGTGGACCTCAGCAAGGACAAGATGGCGCTCCAGCGCCTGCGCGAGGCCGCCGAGAAGGCGAAGATCGAGCTCTCGTCCTCGACCGAGACCACGATCAACCTGCCCTACATCACGGCGTCCGCCGAGGGCCCGCTGCACCTGGACGAGAAGCTCACGCGCGCCCAGTTCCAGCAGCTCACGTCCGACCTGCTGGAGCGCTGCAAGACGCCGTTCCACAACGTCATCAAGGACGCGGGCATCCAGCTCTCCGAGATCGACCACGTCGTTCTCGTCGGTGGCTCGACCCGTATGCCGGCCGTCGCCGAGCTCGTCAAGGAACTGACGGGCGGCAACGAGGCCAACAAGGGCGTGAACCCGGACGAGGTCGTCGCCATCGGCGCCGCCCTGCAGGCCGGTGTCCTCAAGGGCGAGGTCAAGGACGTCCTGCTCCTCGACGTCACCCCGCTGTCGCTTGGTATCGAGACCAAGGGCGGCATCATGACGAAGCTCATCGAGCGCAACACGACCATCCCGACCAAGCGGTCGGAGATCTTCACGACGGCCGAGGACAACCAGCCGTCGGTGCAGATCCAGGTCTACCAGGGCGAGCGCGAGATCGCGGCGTACAACAAGAAGCTCGGAATGTTCGAGCTCACGGGCCTGCCGCCGGCCCCGCGCGGTGTCCCGCAGATCGAGGTCGCCTTCGACATCGACGCCAACGGCATCATGCACGTCACGGCCAAGGACCTTGGCACGGGCAAGGAGCAGAAGATGACCGTCACCGGTGGCTCCTCGCTGCCGAAGGACGAGGTCAACCGGATGCGCGAAGAGGCCGAGAAGTACGCGGAGGAGGACCACGCCCGCCGCGAGGCCGCCGAGTCGCGCAACCAGGGCGAGCAGCTCGTCTACCAGACGGAGAAGTTCCTCGCGGACAACGCGGACAAGGTCCCCGGCGACGTGAAGACCGAGGTCGAGGAGGCCGTCACCGAGCTGAAGGAGAAGCTCAAGGGCGACGACTCGGCCGAGATCCGCACCGCCACCGAGAAGGTCGCCGCCGTCTCGCAGAAGCTGGGCCAGGCCATGTACGCCGACGCCCAGGGCGCGCAGGCCGCCGGTGGCGCCGAGGGTGCCCCGCAGGGCGACGCCAAGGCCGCTGACGACGACGTCGTCGACGCCGAGATCGTCGACGAGGACCGCAAGGACGGTGCCGCGTGACGGAGGAGACCCCGGGCTTCGAGGAGAACGAGAAGCCTGACGTCCCCTCCGGCGCCACCTCCGAAGACGCCGAGCCGAAGGCCGCCCCCTCCGAGAAGGAGGGCGCGGCCCCGGCCGGGGACTCAGCTTCCGGCCCGCAAGGTGCCCAAGACGTGGCTCTGACGGCGCAGCTGGACCAGGTGCGGACCGCGCTCAGCGAGCGCACCACGGACCTCCAGCGCCTTCAGGCCGAGTACCAGAACTACCGTCGCCGTGTGGAGCGGGACCGCGTCACGGTCAAGGAGATCGCCGTCGCGAATCTCCTGTCCGAGCTGCTTCCCGTCCTCGACGACATCGGCCGCGCCCGTGAGCACGGCGAGCTCGTCGGCGGGTTCAAGTCCGTCGCCGAGTCGATGGAGACGGTCGCCGCCAAGATGGGGCTTCAGCAGTTCGGCAAGGAGGGCGAGCCCTTCGACCCGACCGTGCACGAGGCCCTGATGCACAGCTACGCGCCGGACGTCACGGAGACGACGTGCGTGGCGATCCTGCAGCCGGGTTACCGGATCGGCGAGCGCACCATCCGCCCCGCGCGGGTGGCGGTCGCGGAGCCGCAGCCGGGCGCGCAGACGGTCAAGACCGAAGGCTCCGGCGACGCGTCCGACAGTGCGGACGCCGAGAAGGAGACCGGTGGCCCGGAGGAGGGCTGACCCGGAGCACGTGCCGACCCAGGTGAGTGAGCCCAGTAAGGAGGGACGTCGAGGCCGATGAGCACGAAGGACTTCATCGAGAAGGACTACTACAAGGTCCTCGGCGTCCCCAAGGACGCCACCGACGCCGAGATCAAGAAGGCGTACCGCAAGCTGGCGCGGGAGAACCACCCCGACGCCAACAAGGGCAACCCGAAGGCGGAGGAGCGCTTCAAGGAGATCTCCGAGGCGAACGACGTCCTCGGCGACCCCAAGAAGCGCAAGGAGTACGACGAGGCGCGCACCCTGTTCGCCGGCGGCGGGTTCCGGCCCGGCGGCGCGGGCGGGGGCGGCTCGTTCAACTTCGACCTCGGCGACCTCTTCGGCGGCGGCGCCCAGGGCGGCGCCGGTGGAGCAGGCGGTGCCCAGGGCGGTTTCGGCGGTGGCATCGGCGATGTCTTCGGCGGCCTGTTCAACCGGGGCGGCGCGGGCGCGGGCACCCGTACCCAGCCCCGCCGCGGCCAGGACATCGAGTCCGAGGTCACGCTCAGCTTCACCGAGGCGGTGGACGGGGCCACGGTCCCGCTCCGCATGTCCTCCCAGGCGCCCTGCAAGGCGTGTTCGGGCACCGGCGACAAGAACGGCACGCCGCGCGTGTGCCCGACCTGCGTCGGCACCGGGCAGGTCTCGCGGGGCGGCGGTGGCGGTTTCTCCCTCACCGACCCGTGCGTGGACTGCAAGGGCCGCGGCCTGATCGCGGAGACCCCCTGCGAGGTCTGCAAGGGGTCGGGCCGGGCCAAGTCCTCGCGCACCATGCAGGTCCGCATCCCCGCCGGAGTCTCCGACGGGCAGCGGATCCGCCTGCGCGGCAAGGGCGCGCCCGGCGAGCGGGGCGGCCCCGCCGGCGATCTGTACGTGGTCGTGCACGTCGACAAGCACCCGGTCTTCGACCGCAAGGGCGACAACCTCACAGTGACCGTGCCCGTCACGTTCACCGAGGCCACGCTCGGCGGCGAGGTCAAGGTGCCGACGCTCGGCGGCCCCGCCGTCACCCTGAAGCTGCCCGCGGGCACGCCGAACGGGCGGACGATGCGGGCCCGCGGCAAGGGCGCCGTACGCAAGGACGGCACGCGCGGCGACCTGCTGGTCACCGTCGAGGTCGCGGTCCCCAAGGACCTGTCCGACGAGGCTCGTTCGGCCCTGGAGTCGTTCCGCGAGGCGACTGAGGACACCGATGTGCGGGCAGAACTGTTCCAGGCCGCGAAGGGAGCTTGAGCCAGATGGATGGCCGTCGCCGCAACCCGTACGAACTGACCGACGAGACACCGGTGTACGTCATCTCGGTGGCGGCCCAGCTGTCCGGCCTGCACCCCCAGACCCTGCGCCAGTACGACCGCCTCGGCCTGGTCTCGCCCGACCGCACGGCCGGGCGCGGCCGGCGCTACTCGGCCCGCGACATCGAACTGCTCCGCCAGGTGCAGGAGCTGTCGCAGACCGAGGGCATCAACCTGGCGGGCATCAAGCGCATCATCGAGCTGGAGAACCAGGTCACCGCGCTCCAGTCCCGGGTGGCGGAGCTCTCCGCCGCCGTGGAGGGAGCCGCCGCGGCCATGCAGCAACGTGAAGCGGCGGTACACGCCTCGTACCGCCGCGACCTGGTCCCGTACCAGGAGGTGCAGCAGACCAGCGCGCTGGTGGTGTGGCGGCCGAAGCGGCCGCAGGACTGACCTGTACGACGGAAGGGCCCCGGAGACATCGCGTCTCCGGGGCCCTTCCGCGTGTGCGCCCGGCCGGGTCAGCCGCTGATCGTGAACGTCCTGCTGTTGTTCTTCAGGTTCGGGTCGAAGGCGCTGATGGACAGCTCGGGGTCGTTGTTGCGGGTGGCGGCGGTGCCGGTCGCGCTCAGGGCGTCGGCCGAGGCCACCTTGAGCTTGAAGGCGAAGACGGTACGGTCCTTCTCCCACAGCAGGATCGGCGTGCGGCACACGTACTGGCGCTCGCCCGTCTTGTCGCACATCGCGGGCTTCTTGGTGACGGTCGTACCGGCGGGCAGCGTGACATCGACGGTGGCGACGCTCGCACCGGCGCCGAGGGAGGCGACCCAGGCCGGGCCCTTGTTGAGCACGCCGATGCGCGCGGTGACGGTGTCGCCGACGGCGGCGCCGGTGATGTTCGGCGCGGTGACCCGCAGGTCGGCGGTGTTCTCGGCGGTCAGGTTCCTCGCCCGGTAGTTGTCCTCCGGGTTGAGGTCGTCGGTGTCGGCCGAGCGCAGGGACGCGGCGGCCGGCTCTGGGACGAAGTCCGCCCCGCTGCCCTGGACGAACGGCCGTCCCGCGACGGCCTGCTGGTACGCCTCGTCGGTGTACGTCGCCACCTGGTAGTCGAAGCGCTCGTACAGTGCGGCGCCGGTGGTGCGCACGGCGGTCGCGGGCGACAGGTCGTACGTCTGGCCCGGCGCGACGGCCCGGTCCAGGACGCACACGGCGGTCGTGCCCGCCGTCTGGTCGGTGTCCGCGTACGTGCAGTTGCCGTAGCGGTGCGCCAGTTCCAGGCCGTGCGAGGCGAAGAGCGTGAGGATCGTGCGGTCGGCGGTCCGGTTCCCGGAGTTCGTCAGGCGCACCGGCTGCGCGACATCGCTGTTCAGGCCGACCTTGGCGTTGAACGGCAACTGGTTGAGCCCCAGGTCGGGGCCGTTGGCCACGGTGACGTGGGTGTCCGCCTGGTACGCGTCGAGCGGGCCGAAGTCGCTGTCGGCGCTCGCCGTGTAGTGCAGGTACGCGGAGGCGTCGGCCGGCGCGTCGGCCTCGGCGCGGATGCCGAGGGTGGCCGCGGTGATCCAGGGGGCGCCGTCGAGGCTGCCGAAGGTACAGGTCGCCTTGAGTGAACTCCCCACTTCCTCCGTGCAGTTGGCGGGCCAGGTCACGTCCGCGATCCCTGCCAGCTCGCCCGCGTCGACGGTGAGCGTGCCGCCGGAGACGGAGTTGTCGGTGTTGTCGTGGGAGAGCTGCACGTCGACGGATTGCGACGCGGCATTGCCGTCTGCGTCGGCCCCCGGCAGCACCAGGTCGTACGGTGCCGAGATCCACAGCGCGTCGGACGCGTCCGGCTCGTCGGCGAGGGCCGGGGCGGCCGAGGCGGCGGCGATCAGGGTCGCTGCCGCCAGGGCGGTGAGTACGGCGCGGCTGCTGCGCGGGGGAACGGCGATGGGCTGGCGCATGGGCTCTGCGGCTCCTTGTACGGGGTCGGAGAGGCGGGCTCTCGTCGGATGACAAGGTGACTGCCGGAGGGGCACCAGGGTTGTACGGGGCTCACATGTGGCGTCCCGGGTGCGATGCCGCAGGATGGACCCATGACCGAGATCCGCACCCCCCGCCTCCTCCTGCGCCGCTGGCTCCCCGACGACGACCTGACGCCCCTGGCGGAGATCCAGGCCGACCCGGCGGTGATGGCCCGCATCGGGGACGGCGCCCCGCGCTCCCTCGACGACACCGCCGAGGACATCGAGCGCTGGGAGGAGGAGTGGGACGACGAGGGGTTCGGGCTCTTCGCCGTCGAACTGCTCGGCTCGGGCGAGCTGGCGGGCGCGGTCGGGCTGTACGTCCCGGAGGCGCCGCCGAAGATCGCCGGGCACATCGGCATCCAGTGGCGGCTGGCCCGTCAGTTCTGGGGCCAGGGATACGCCTCCGAGGCGGCCCAGGCGTCCCTGGAGTTCGCCCTCCAGGACCGCGGCATCGACCGCGTCGTGGCGGCCGCCGCCCCCGACGACGCCTCCTCGATGAAACTTCTCCACAAGCTGGGGATGACGGCGACGGGGGAGGACGAGGGGTTGCGGCTGTACGCGATCGATCTGACGGAGTACGAGGGGTAGCTCGTCAGCCCTCGACCGCGTGGGCGACGAACTCGGCCCACACGGTGCCGGTCACGGTGAGGTGGGGGCCGGTGGTGTTCTTGGAGTCGCGGATAAGAGTGGTGCCGGGGGTGTGGGCGATCTCTACGCAGTCCGGGTTGCTGCTGTCGCTGCTGTAGCTGCTCTTGAACCAGGCCGGTTCGGACACGTTCATGTTTCTCCCAGCACATGCTCGATGAAGGCCAGTGACTCCTCTGGCGAGAGGGCCTGGGCCCGGATGATGCCACACCGTAGTTCGATGACGCGGACCTGCTTCGGGTCGGATACAGGCCGACTGGCGAAGTCGTCCTCGCAGCGTCCGATGGCTGTCCCGTCCTTGAACTTCAGCACCTCCATCTTGCCGAGCATTCCGGCGTGGCCTTCGCGTGCCGTCGGCATCACCTGGATGTCCACGTGGGGCAACGTGCCGAGTTCCAGGAGACGTTCGAGCTGGCGACGCAACACCATCTTCCCTCCGACGGGCCGCTGGAGCGTTACCTGCTCCTGGATGAAACTGAGAGTCGGTGCGGGGGAGCGGCCAAAGATCGACTGCCGGGCCGCGCGCCCGGCGACTGCGCGCTCGATTCGCTCTGCCGGAAGGACCGGGCGCCAGGTTGAGAAGAGCGCCTGGGCGTACTCGCTGGTCTGAAGCAGCCCATGCAGGTTGTGGCACCCGTACGCCGTCAGCTCCACGGCCCTCGACTCAGCCTCGGCGATGTCGCGCACCTTCTTCGGGTACCGCAGCTTGGCGGCATCCTCCTTCAGCTCCGCGATGCGTCCGCCGGCGTTCAGGACCTCGTCGGCCCTGTCGAGGTACTCGGGGCGCGGGATCCGGGTCCCGCTCTCCACCTTGTAGACGGTCCCCTCGCCGTACCCGAGGGCGGCGCCGAGTTCCGAGGCCCGCAGGCCGACCGACTCGCGCCACCCCTTCAACTGCCGCCCGATCAGCCCCAGTACAGCGGCCCCCTCCTCATCACCGGGCTCCAGCTCCCAGCCGTCACCATCAGTCATCCCGCGCACCTCCAGAACACCGAACTCCCCGACGTCAACGGCCGTACCCCCCGACGGTGTTGGACAGCCTGTACAGCCCTGTACAGAAGCTGGACAGTCACCGTACGTAGCAGCCGTGTCGCGGGTCAGAGTAGGCAGCCGCGGCCACGCTGAGTGACATGAACCAGAGATTCACGGTGCTGCTGTCACCCACACCCCGCGCCGCCCGCCTCGCCCGCCTGCTCGCCACCGAACAACTGCGCTCCTGGGGACACCCGTTCCTCCTGGACGAGGCGGCGCACATCGTGGCCGAGCTGGCCGCGAACGCCGTCACGCATGCGCGGGTGCCCGGCCGGGACTTCCGTCTCGGGCTGTGCGTCACCGGCGACGCGCTCAGGATCGAGGTGACCGACGCGCGGGGCGACCGCATGCCTCAAGTCGGCCCGGCAGAAGCCGAATCCGGGCGCGGGCTGATCCTCGTAGAAGCACTCGCCGACCGCTGGGGCGTCGACGAAGGCCCCCTCCCGCGCAAGACGGTCTGGGCCGAGCTGGACCTCGTACGACCGGCCCCCGGAAACCCGTACTCCGGTGACCCCGACGCCAACTCCAAAGACACCTCACTCAGGGGAAAGGAACCAGTCCAAGCCCACCCCGCCCTCCGCGCCGGAGGCGTTCACTCGCACCGGTGAACATCGCCAACTCAGCTGGCAATTGCCCCGGTTGCCTGGCTTACGCTCGGCGCCACACAGCACAACAACCGCAGACATACGTCGGCCCCCGGCCGGGAGTAGCAATCCCGATCGAGGGCCTGACCACCGAGGAAGAAAAGGCCTTCCCGATGGATACCCAGAACCCTAGCGCGCCCTCGCGCGCCCCGGGCCGGATCCCCGTGGATGTCCCCCGTGCGGGGATCGTTCACGAGAACGTTCGGCACCAGTCCCACTTCACGGTCGTCGGCAACCACCTCGCCCAGCACCGCGAACTCTCCGGCCTCGCGATCGGCCTCGGCGTCCACATCCAGTCGCTCCCGGCGGGGGCCCGCGTCGACGTCAGGACCCTTGCGGCCCGCTTCCCGGAGGGCACGACCCGGATCGCCGCCGCGCTGCGCGAACTCGAGGCCCACGGCTACCTGCGCCGGGAGCGGCACCGCACCCCCGACGGCCGGGTCCGTACGCGGACGGTCTCCTGCAACCGGCCCGGCGCGACCCCGGACCAGGAAAGGCCCAAGCGGCAGCAGCAGAAGCCCCGGGCCAAGCCGCTCACCGTCCCCCACCCCGAACACCGGCCGAGCCCCGCCACCCTCCAGGCCGCGACCGACCTCCTCGCCGGCCTGCACCGCGCCGACGCCCGCCTCGCCCTCTCCGCCCGCGACACCGAACGCCTCGCCCCCGGCGTCATCGCCTGGCTCGAACGGGACCTCACCCCCACCGCCGTCCGCCACGCCCTGACCCGCGACCTCCCGGAGGACCGGCCCGTGCGCAGCCCGGCGGCCCTCCTGGCCCACCGCCTGACGGCCCTGCTGCCCCCGATGCCGCCCGCCTTCCGGGCCCCGGCACCTCCGGACTCCGTACGCCATCCCCTCCAGAACTGCGAAACCTGCGACCGGGCCTATCGCGGGCCTCAGCCAGGCTCCTGCCCAGGTTGCCGGACCGCCCTCGGCGCACCCGCGTTCGTTCCCTGCGCCACCTGAAGGAGCTGCCCAGGATGACCGCCTTCCGACACGCCATCCCAGCGGTACCCCGGCCGATACTCTGGGCGAGGCACTCCCTGGAGGACACGATGAGCACACCTGCCACCGGCGGATCCGAGCTGATCCCGCGTCCGGAGAAGACCCCGGACGCGCTGCGCGCCCCAGGACCCCGAGGTGGCGCGTGAGGCCCTGCGCGAGCTGAGCGCTGTCCTGGACGAGGCTCTGGGGGCGGTCCAGGGGCGCCTGTGAAGCCCTGCACTTACATGGGCGAGCGCACGACGGAGTCGACCCGAAGGCGGCGACATCACGGTGCCGGGCGGCATGTTCACCTACCAGGTGGTCGTGCGCAGCGAACGTGTCTTCATCGTCCAGATCACGCATCTCGGCTACTGAGCCCCGCGACACAAGGCGCTCCGGATCCGACTCCTTACCTGTCACGTAATCGACCGCCCC
This sequence comes from Streptomyces sp. NPDC046716, assembly GCF_040645755.1. NCBI lineage: Bacteria > Bacillati > Actinomycetota > Actinomycetes > Kitasatosporales > Streptomycetaceae > Streptomyces > Streptomyces sp. NPDC046716. Next base: position 25,988 of record NZ_JBEYYU010000059.1, on the reverse strand, counting down.
CGCCCCGCCCGGCACTCTGAAGTCACCGGAACCCGGGCGGCGCACTCCGCTCGGGCTCCGGGTCCACCGACCTGGGGAGGCCCTTGCCATGACTGCCGACACGACCTACGACACCGCCGTCGCCCGCTACTTCGACGCCTGGAACGCCCGTACCCCCGAGGACCGCGCCAAGGCCGTCGCCGCCGCCTGGACCGAGGACGGCACCTACACCGACCCGCTCGCCGACGTCGCCGGGCACGACGGGGTCGCCGCCGTCATCGGCGCCGCCCACGAGCAGTTCCCCGGGTTCTTCTTCCGGCCGCTCGGCGCTGTCGACGGGCACCACCGGCTCGCCCGCTTCGGCTGGGAGCTGGTGTCGGAGCAGGACGGCGGCGCGCCCGTCGCCGGGTTCGACGTGGTCGAGCTGGACGACGACGGACGCATCCGCGCCGTCCACGGATTCCTCGACCGGGTGCCCGCCTGAGCACCGCCTGAGCACCGCTGAGAACGTGGCGGAAAAGTGAGCATCCTGTGAACACGGAACGGATGTCCAGTATTCGCCCCTTGGGGGGACTTCCGACTTCATGTGGGGAAGTAACGGACGCGGTTTCGTTGCGGTATTGGTTCACCTCTTGACGATGAATGTGCCGCCGAGTTGGCTTCGAGCCACCTCGGCCGCACCGTCGCGGCCACGTCAGGGAGGTATCCGTAATGAACACGCGAATGCGATGTGCCACGACAGCGGGCGCCGCATCCGTCCTGCTGGTCTCGCTCACGGCCTGCGGTGGTGTGCTGCCGGGGGGCGGCAGCGACAGCAGCGCTCCCGTGCGCAAGGGCAACGATGTCAAGATAGGTCTGCTCCTGCCGGAGAAGGAGGCCACGCGCTACGAGAAGTTCGACCGGCCGATCATCGAGAAGCAGGTATCCGAACTCACCGATGGTCAGGGCAAGTTCGTATACGCCAACGCGGACCAGGACGCCGATCTTCAGAATCAGCAGCTTCAGAAGATGATCGACGAGAAGGTCGACACGGTGATCGTCGACTCCGTGGACGCGCACACGATCGCCGCCTCTGTGCAGAAGGCGAAGGACGCGGGCATCCACGTCATCGCCTACGACCGGCTCGCCCAGGGCCCGGTCGACGCCTTCGTCGGGTTCGACAACGAACTCGTCGGCCAGACCCAGGGCAAGGAACTCGTCGCCGCCATCGGCGCGGAGCAGGGCAAGAAGGCCAAGGTCGTCATGATCAACGGCTCGCCGACCGACCCGAACGCCAAGGACTTCAAGGACAGCGCGCGGGAGGAGCTGGCGAACACGGTGACGGTCGCGAAGTCGTACGACACCGTGGCCTGGAAGCCGCAGAACGCCAAGGCCAACATGCAGTCGGCCATCGCCGCGCTCGGCGCCTCGAACATCGCGGGCGTCTACTCGGCGAACGACGGCATGGCGGCCGGCGTGATCGCCGCGCTGAAGGAGGCCGGCGTCACCAAGATGCCGCCCATCACCGGCCAGGACGCCGAACTCGCCGCCGTCCGCCGCATCCTCACCGGCGACCAGTACATGAGCGTCTACAAGCCCTACCCGGACGAGGCCGCGACCGCCGCCGAGATGGCGGTCCGTATCGCCCAGGGCCGCGACATCGAGTTCGAGGCCCTGGCCACCGGCCGCACCGACAGCCCGACCACCAAGCAGATCCACACGGCGAGCATCAGCGTCGTGGCGCTGAAGCGGACCAACATCAAGCAGACGGTGGTCAAGGACAAGATCTACACGGTCAAGCAGATCTGCTCGGGCGGATACGCGGCCGCCTGCGCCGAGGCCGGCCTGGAGTGACCGGGCTCCCGGAGCGGCCGGGTTCTCGCCGGGGCGGTCTCACGCCTCCTCGTCGAGGATTCCGGACCGGGCGATGAGATAGCCCAGCTGGGCCCTGCTGTCGCTGCCGAGGGTGGTCGCCAGCTTGGCGATGTGGACCCGTACGGTCCGGATGTTCACGCCGAGGCGCTCCGCGATGACCGCGTCGGTGTGGCCCTCGGTGAGCAGGGTCGCGATGGTGCGCTGCCGGGTGGTGACACTGCCCGGCGACGGCTCCTCGCCCAGGTCCAGGGGGAACATGGGGGTGGCGAGCCGCCACAGCCGCTCGAAGGTGGTCGCGAGATAGCTGATCAGGGCCGGGTGGCGGATCTCCAGCGCGACCGTGCGGTCCTGGTTCGCCGGGATGAAGGCCACGGTCCGGTCCAGCATGACCAGCCGCTCCGTGACCTCGTCGAGGGTGCGGACCTGGACGTCCCCGCTCAACTCCTCGTAGTGGGCGAGGACGGCCGGCGAATGGCGCGAAGTGTGCTGGTACAGCGTGCGCATGCGGCCGCCCCGGCTGAGCAGCTCCTGCTCGCGCGGCAGCGACGACGCGAGGAGCGACGCGGGGCGGGCCGGGCCCGGCTGGATGGTCAGCAGCTCGCTGCACGACTCCGCGGTGGCCTCGGCGATCGCTTCGTTGATGCGCCGCAGGCCCAGGAGCACGCCGATCAGCGGGGCGTTGGGCACCGCGGCGCGCTCCGCGTCCAGCGCCATCAGTGACGCGAACGTGTCGGCCAGCTTCGCCTCCTGGCGGCGCCGCTGGACGATGTCCTGCTCGATCGCCTTCAGCAGGCCGGGCAGCGCGATCGCGGGCGGCACGGGACGCAGCCACTGGGGATCCTCGCCGTCCGGGTGGAGCAGCCCGTACGCCTCGAGGCACGGGGTCGGGGCGGTGTCCTGGCGCAGCACGCGGCCCTCGCGCAGGCTGTGCGTGTACAGGCTCATTCCGGCCTCGCACAGTTCGCCGACGCCGTGCGGGTGGCCCTGCGCGGTCACGAATGACTCTCTCTGTTCGGTTCCGGCGTACCCGACTCCAGGAGTCCCGAGCGGGCGATGAGATAGCCGAGCTGGGCCCGGCTCCCGCTGCCCAGGGCCGCCGCCAGTTTGGCTATGTGCGCGCGGCACGTCCGGACGTTCATCCCGAGCCGGCGGGCGATCGCCTCGTCGACGTGGCCGTCGACGAGGAGCTTGGCGATCGAGCGCTGCACCCCGGTGATGCCGTCGGTGGGCGGGGCGTAGGGCGCTTCCTCCAGGAGCGGCACACCGCGCCCCCACAACTGCTCGAAGACCGTGGTCAGATACTCGACCAGGCCGGGATGGCGCAGTTCCAGGGCGACTTCGGTGTCTCCCCGGGTCGGGATGAAGGCCACGGTACGGTCGAAGATCATCAGCCGCTCGATGAGCTCTTCGAGAGTCCGGATTTCAACGTTTCCCTTGGCCATGTGTTCGGCATAGACCAGGGTGCCCTGGCTGTGCCGGGCCGTGTGCTGGTACAGGGTGCGCATCGTGATGCCGCGCTCTATGACGTCCTGGCCGCGCTCCAGGGCCTCGGTGAGCGAGTGTTCGCTGCGGCCGCCGCCCGGCTGGACCGTGAGGATCTCGGACGTGCACTCCGCTATGGCCAGTTCGATCGCCGAGTTGATCCGGTTGATGCCTTCGAGCACGGTGATCGCGTGGGTGGTCGCCGGATCCTGTGCGCTGATCGCCATGAAAGGTTCGAAATAGTTGGCGAGGTCGACGGCGAGGCTCCGGCGCTCCTGTATCTCGCGCTCGATGGGGTGCAGCCGCTGGGCCAGCGCCGCCGCGGGAGGCACCGGCCGCAGCCAGTTGGCGTCGTCCGGGTCCGGGTGCAGCAGGGCGAAGTCCAGCAGACAAGGTGCGGGCACCACTTCGGTGCGCGCGATACGCCCCGAGTGCAGGGCGTGGGCGTACAACCGCCTGCCCTCGTCACACAATTCGGCCGCAGCATGGGGATGTGTCCCATGTGGCTGTTTTGCTATCACTTGCTCACCCCCCAGGGTCCTGAACGTGCAGGAACATGATGCATCGATCCTGTGGTGTTTGCGTGGCCGAATGAGCCATCGTCTTGGGGAGCCGGGGGAGAGTAGCCATGGAAGTGAGGACGAAGCCCACTATGCGCAAGGAAATGCTTCGCTCGATACTGGTGGGTGCCTTCTCCGCCGGGCTGGCCTTCGGCGCTGCCGGCGCCCTGGATCTGTCGTGGAGTTCGGCGCCTGCCGGTACGGGCACTTCGGGGTCGCAGGCCGTGGCGCCGCCGGATCTTTCCTGGAGTTCGGCGCCCGCGGACGCGGCGGTGCGGCCCGCGGACCTGTCGTGGAGTTCGGCGCCCGCCGACTCGCTCGTACGGCTCGCGGACCTCTCGTGGAGTTCGGCGCCCGCCGAGACGGCGGTGCGGCCCGCGGACCTGTCCTGGAGCAGGGTCACGGGCGGCGCGACGGTGCGGCCCGCCGACCTGTCGTGGAGCGTGGCCCCCGCCGGGTCGGCCACGGCCGCGTCGCAGGCCGCCGTGCCTCCGGACCTGTCCTGGAGCACCGCCCCGGTGGACGGTGCTGCATGATCACCCCTCCGGACGACAGAACCCTCCGCCGCGAGATGGCGATCGCCTACCGCTCCGGTTGGCACACCATCGACCTCGTGACGGCGATCCCGAACGCCGGTGACTCCCTCATGGTCACCCTGTTCGGAGAGCCGATCGTCGTGGTGCGGGAGGACGACGACGACATCCGGGCCTTCCGGTGTCTGCGACGGCCGCGCGGCGCCCCACAGCCGGTGCGGTCGGTCGTCCGGTACGGAATGATCTTCGTGAACCTCGACCAGCGGGACCATCAGCTGGTCGGCGAGGCAGGACCCGAGGCCTCGCGGACGCCCCGAGCGGCGTCCCCTCGCACCACAGCCACCCCCCGCAGTGCCTGACGCGATGCCCCCGTCGTAGTAGATCGCGCAGGTGCTTCCCCCCGCAGCGGCGTCACCGTGGACCTGAAACACGGTGGCGCCGCTGCAGTTTTGCGTGCGGTCGTTGTGGTTACCCGGTGCCGGTGTGCGCCGGAGTCTCAGTCCGTGTCGGGGGTTCAGTCCGTGTCGGGGTCGAAGACGGCGTTGCCCGTCGCGCGGGTCACCGCGATCTCGATGACCACCCGGTCCGGGTTGGGCCGGGGCGCCTTGTAGCGCTCCGTGTAGCGGCGCTCGGCGTCGGCGACGCTCTCCGGGTCCGTGCGCACCGTGGCCTGCCCCTCCAGCGTGGCCCAGCGCCGCCCGTCGACCTGGCAGACCGCGACGGGCCCCGGCCCGTCGAGGAGGTGCGCGGCCTTGCGGGTCGCCTTCCCGGTGATCACCCGGGCCACCCGGGCCTCGGCGTCGTAGGTCACCCCCACCGGCACGACATGCGGTGTGCCGTCGCGGCGCAGGGTCGTCAGGGTGCACAGATGCCGCTCCCGCCAGAAGCTGAGAAAAGCGGCGGGAGGGTGGTCGAGGTCGATCCGCTTGGCCATACCGGGAACCTATCCCCCCCGAACCAAGGTTGAGTGGAATAGACTCAACTTTGCCTATGTTGGTCAAGGCAGAGTGAGTACCCGAGTGGGTGCCCGTAGGACGAGGACGCGGAGGAGAACAGGCACGTGGACGCCGAGCTGACGAACCGGAGCCGCGACGCGATCAACGCGGCGAGCAGCCGGGCCGTGTCCGGGGGACACCCGGATCTGACCCCGGCCCATCTGCTGCTTTCGTTGCTGGAGGGGCAGGACAACGAGAACATCGTCGATCTGCTGGCCGCCGTCGACGCCGACCAGGCGCAGGTCAGGGCGGGCGCCGAGCGCGTACTGGCGTCGCTGCCCAGCGTCACCGGGTCGACGGTCTCGCCGCCGCAGCCCAGCCGCGAGCTGCTCGCGGTGATCGCCGACGCCGACGAGCGGGCCAAGGAGCTCGGCGACGAGTTCCTCTCCACCGAGCATCTGCTGATCGCCCTCGCCGCCAAGGGCGGCGCCGCCGGCGAGGTGCTGACCGACAATGGGGCCAGTGCGAAGAAGCTGGCCGAGGCCTTCGCGACGAGCAGGGGAGGGCGCCGGGTGACGACACCCGACCCCGAGGGGTCCTACAAGGCGCTGGAGAAGTTCGGGACGGACTTCACCGCGGCCGCCCGCGAGGGCAAGCTGGACCCCGTCATCGGGCGTGACCAGGAGATTCGTCGCGTCGTCCAGGTACTGTCCCGCCGCACCAAGAACAACCCCGTGCTCATCGGTGAGCCCGGCGTCGGCAAGACCGCCGTCGTCGAGGGCCTCGCCCAGCGCATCGTGAAGGGCGACGTTCCGGAGTCCCTGAAGGACAAGCGGCTCGTCTCGCTGGACCTCGGTGCAATGGTTGCGGGTGCGAAGTACCGGGGTGAGTTCGAGGAGCGGCTGAAGACCGTCCTCTCCGAGATCAAGGAGAGCGATGGCCAGATCATCACGTTCATCGACGAGCTGCACACCGTCGTGGGCGCGGGCGCCGGCGGCGACTCCGCCATGGACGCGGGCAACATGCTGAAGCCGATGCTCGCCCGCGGTGAGCTGCGCATGGTCGGCGCCACGACGCTCGACGAGTACCGCGAGCGCATCGAGAAGGACCCGGCGCTGGAGCGCCGCTTCCAGCAGGTGCTGGTCGCCGAGCCGAGCGTCGAGGACTCCATCGCGATCCTGCGCGGGCTCAAGGGCCGCTACGAGGCCCACCACAAGGTCCAGATCGCCGACAGCGCGCTGGTCGCGGCCGCCACCCTCTCCGACCGCTACATCACCTCCCGCTTCCTGCCCGACAAGGCCATCGACCTCGTCGACGAGGCGGCCTCCCGGCTCCGCATGGAGATCGACTCGTCACCGGTCGAGATCGACGAACTCCAGCGCGCCGTCGACCGGTTGAAGATGGAGGAGCTGGCGATCGGCAAGGAGACCGATCCGGCCAGCCGGCAGCGCCTGGAGAAGCTGCGCCGCGACCTCGCCGACAAGGAGGAGGAGCTGCGCGGGCTCACCGCCCGCTGGGAGAAGGAGAAGCAGTCCCTCAACCGCGTCGGTGAGCTGAAGGAGAAGCTCGACGAGCTGCGCGGCCAGGCCGAGCGGGCCCAGCGCGACGGCGACTTCGACACCGCCAGCAAGCTGCTCTACGGCGAGATCCCCACCCTGGAGCGCGACCTGGAGGAGGCCTCCGAGGCCGAGGAGGAGGTCGCCCGGGACACCATGGTGAAGGAGGAGGTCGGCTCCGACGACATCGCGGACGTCGTCGCCTCCTGGACCGGCATCCCGGCCGGACGCCTCCTGGAGGGCGAGACGCAGAAGCTGCTGCGCATGGAGGACGAGCTCGGCAAGCGGCTCATCGGCCAGTCCGAGGCCGTCCGCGCCGTGTCCGACGCCGTCCGCCGCACCCGCGCGGGCATCGCCGACCCGGACCGCCCCACCGGCTCGTTCCTCTTCCTCGGCCCGACGGGCGTGGGCAAGACGGAGCTGGCCAAGGCGCTCGCCGACTTCCTCTTCGACGACGAGCGGGCCATGATCCGCATCGACATGAGCGAGTACAGCGAGAAGCACTCGGTGGCCCGCCTGGTCGGCGCGCCCCCCGGCTACGTCGGCTACGAGGAGGGCGGCCAGCTCACCGAGTCGGTGCGCCGGCGCCCCTACTCCGTCGTCCTGCTCGACGAGGTCGAGAAGGCGCACCCGGAGGTCTTCGACATCCTGCTCCAGGTGCTCGACGACGGGCGGCTCACCGACGGGCAGGGCCGCACGGTCGACTTCCGCAACACGATCCTGATCCTCACGTCGAACCTGGGCAGCCAGTTCCTGATCGACCCGATGACCTCCGCGGACGAGAAGAAGCAGCAGGTCCTGGAGCTCGTCCGGGCCTCCTTCAAGCCGGAGTTCCTGAACCGGCTCGACGACCTGGTCGTCTTCTCCGCCCTGGAGAAGGACGAGCTGCGCCGCATCGCCGGCCTCCAGCTCGGCCGGCTCGCCAAGCGCCTGGCGGACCGCCGCCTGAAGCTCGACGTCACCGACGCCGCGCTGACCTGGCTCGCGGACGAGGGCAACGACCCGGCGTACGGTGCGCGGCCGCTGCGCCGCCTGGTCCAGACGGCCATCGGCGACCGGCTGGCCAAGGAGATCCTGTCCGGCGAGATCAAGGACGGGGACACGGTCCGGGTGGACGTGTTCGGGGACGGGCTGATCGTGGGACCCGGGGCCACAGCCGAGGCCGGGGGCAAGACGCTGTAGCGGGGGAGCGGGGCTGTCCGCAGACGGCGAACGGCCGAAACGCGGCGGAGGGGCTTCCGGGCTTGCCCCCGGGGGCCCTTCCTGGGAGAGGATGGCCGCATCCGTACGAAGGGAACAAGCACGTGAGCATCGACCCGTCCTCGATTCCGAATTTCGGGGGACAGCCTCAGCAGCAGGGGGCGGGACCGGCGGGCCCCGTCATTCCCGACCAGGACCTGGTCAAGCAGCTGCTCGACCAGATGGAGCTCAAGCACGTCGTCGACGACGAGGGTGACCTCGCGGCGCCGTGGGAGGAGTTCCGCACGTACTTCATGTTCCGCGGCGAGGACGACCAGCGGGTCTTCTCGGTGCGGACCTTCTACGACCGGCCGCACGGCATCGAGGCCAAGCCGCAGCTCCTGGAGTCGATCGACGACTGGAACCGCCGCACGCTGTGGCCCAAGGTCTACAGCCACACCCACGACGACGGCACGGTCCGCCTCATCGGCGAGGCCCAGATGCTGATCGGCACCGGGGTCTCCCTGGAGCACTTCGTGTCGTCGACCGTCAGCTGGGTGCGCGCCGCGATCGAGTTCGACCGCTGGCTGATCGAGGAGCTCGGCCTCGAGGCCGAGGTCGACTCGGCCGTGGAGGACGAGAAGCCCGGCGACGACGCCGAATAGAGCACTGCCCGGCTACAGCGGTCTGTGGGCATAGACCAGCAGATACGTTCCGTACGCCACCGAGAGCCCGGCCAGCGCACCCACCACCAGGAGGGCCTGCGCGGGTCGGGTTCTCGCCGTTCTGGCGAGGGCGCACGCCAGCGGCAGCAGCAGCGGGAACGCGGGCAGCAGGAAGCGCGGCTTCGACTCGAAGAACCCGGAGCCGCAGACCGCGATCGACAGCAGGACGCCGCTGTGGACGAGCAGCGGCAGCGGTGCCCGGTCCAGGAGCAGCAGCGCGAACAGCAGCACGCCGGCCGCCACGATCACCAGCGCCATCGGGAACACGAAGAGATCCCCGCGCAGCAGCATCCGCTTGGCGAACCGGGCCGACCCGGCCCCCATGTCGAACGTCGACCCCCACGCCCGCTGCACGGCGAAGTACCCGCCGAGCAGATCGCCCTCGCGCCGCCCCACCCACAGGACGTACGCGGCCCAGCCGGCCGGGGCGAGCAGCGCGCCCGTCCACAGCCTGTGGGGAACGCGGCCGCGCCGCCGCCAGAGCTCCCAGCCGGCGGTGGCCACCACGGCGGCGGCGACCGCGAAACCGTTCGGCCGGGCCAGACCGGCGAGCGCGGCCAGGGTGCCCGCCCACACCCAGCGCCCGGTCAGCACCGCGTACAGCGACCAGGCGGCCAGGGCCGTGAGCACCGGCTCCGTGTAGGCCATGGACAGCACCACCGAGTGCGGCAGCACTCCCCACAGCACGACGAGCAGCGTGGCCACGGTCGGGCCGTGCAGCCGCAGCCCGATCCGGTGGATGCCGAGGGCGGCGGCGCCGGTCGCGGCCCAGGCGATCAGCAGTCCGCAGGTGCCGGTGTCGAGCACCGGCAGCAGGGTGTGCGCGGCGCGGATCAGGGCCGGGTAGAGCGGGAAGAAGGCGAGGTCCTGGTAGAGGAGGCCGGGGCCCGGGTGCAGGGTGCGGGCGCCGTAGCCGTTCGCGGCGATGCCGAGGTACCAGAGGGAGTCCCAGGAGCGGCCGAGCAGCGCCCAGGGTTTGTCGCCGGCGAGCGCGAGGGCGGTCATGCCGGTGAGGCGGGCGACGGCGAAGAGGGCCAGGGCCTTCAGCGCCGAATCCGTCGTGCGGGGCCGGGCGATGGTGGCTGAGGGGGCGTCAAGTAGGGCGGTGGTGCTGCTCGGCTCGGTCACATCCGAACCCTGCGATGCGGCTGCCGCCGGCGCGACTCGGGGTGCGCCGACTGGGTTCGTCGGTCGGGCGCGGCTCACGTCGTGGCTGGTCGCGCAGTTCCCCGCGCCCCTGGGAGCGAGCTCCGCTCGCCCAGGGGCGCGGGGGGAAGGCGCGCGCAGTGCATGCCTTCAGGGGCGCGGGGAACTGCGCGACCAGCCCCCGCCGGCCGTCAGCCGGACGACGCGGCTCAGAGTCCCTTGAGGCGGGCCACGGCGTCCTCCAGCACGCTCTCCCGCTTGCAGAACGCGAACCGGACGAACGGCGCCCCGGCCTCCCGGTCGTCGTAGAACACGGCGTTCGGAACAGCCACCACCCCGCACCGCTCGGGCAGCGCCCGGCAGAACGCGAACCCGTCGTCGAACCCGAGCGGCCTGATGTCGGTCGTCACGAAGTACGTGCCCTGCGGCCGGAACACCCCGAACCCCGCGTCGGCGAGCCCCGCCACCAGCAGATCCCGCTTGGCCGTCATCTCGGCGCGGAAGTCCGAGAAGTAGGAGTCGGGGAGCGCGAGCGCCTCGGCGACCGCGTACTGGAACGGCCCGGCCGACACGTACGTGAGGAACTGCTTCGCCGAGCGCACGGCCGTCACCAGCTCCGGCGACGACGTCACCCAGCCGACCTTCCACCCGGTGAACGAGAACGTCTTGCCGGCCGACCCGATCGACACCGTCCGCTCCCGCATCCCGGGCAGCGTGGCGAGCGGGACGTGCTCGGCGTCGCCGTACGTCAGGTGCTCGTACACCTCGTCCGTCACCACGAGCAGATCCCGCTCGACGGCCAGTTCGGCGATCGCGGTCAGCTCGGCACGGGTCAGGACGGTGCCGGTCGGGTTGTGCGGGGTGTTGACGAGGAGCAGCCGGGTGCGCGGGGTGACGGCGGCGCGCAGCTCGTCGAGGTCGAGGCGGAACGCGCCGTCGTCCGGGCGCAGGGTGACCGGCACCCGCGTACCGCCCGCCAGCGCGATGCTCGCCGCGTACGAGTCGTAGTACGGCTCGAAGGCGATCACCTCGTCGCCGGGCTCGACCAGGGCCAGCAGCGAGGCGGCGATGGCCTCGGTCGCGCCCGCGGTGACCAGCACCTCGCGGTCGGCGTCCAGCTCGATGCCGTACCGGCGCCTCTGGTGCTCCGCGATCGCGGTACGCAGCTCGGGGACGCCGGGCCCCGGCGGGTACTGGTTCCCGCGCCCGTCCCGCAGCGCCCGCACCGCGGCCTCGCGCACCTGCTCGGGCCCGTCGGTGTCGGGGAAGCCCTGCCCGAGATTGATGGCACCGGTGGAGACGGCGAGCGCGGACATCTCCGCGAAGATCGTGGTCCCGAACTCGGCGAGACGGCGGTTGAGGAGGGGGCGGGTGCGGGAGGTCATGGGCGTCATCCTGCGTCGAAGTCCCGGGGTTCCTCAACTTCCGTTCCGCTGTTCCGTCGCGGCCGATTCGGGCAGGAGTCGGGCGCGCGAGCGCACCGGACAAACACCCTCGTCACCGCCGGGCGCGACCGGACTGCGCTTCTGCGCAGGTCAGCAGCCGATCACTGACGCGGACCCTCAGAAGTTCCTCAACTCTGCTTTGACCGCGTACGGGCAGGGGCATCCCCCTTGCACGCCCGCACGGGGCGCCCCTCGGGGGATTCGGGGGAAGGGAAAGGAGGACCGGTGATGGGAGCTGTTTTCATCGGGGTCTTCGTGGTGGTGGTCGTCGCCATCGTGGTCGGAACGGCCAAGGCGGGCGGCAGCGGCCGCGCGCCGAGCACGTCGTTGAAGAAGAAGAGGCGTTCGCGGGGATCGAGCGGCAGCTGGTGGGCCGGGGGCGGTGCCGCGAGCAGTGGCGGTGCCTCGTGTTCGTCCGGATCGTCGTCCGGCCATCACGGCCATTCCTGCGGGGGCGGCCACTCCTGCGGCGGGGGCAGCTCCTGCGGAGGCGGCTCGTCGTGCGGTGGCGGGGGAGGGTGCGGCGGCGGCAGCTGACGCCGCGCCCACGGGGGAAGCGGGCGGCCCGCGCGGAGACGACTGACACGGGGCAGTCGGTCCACGCGGGCCGTCCGTATGTCGGGACACTCGTGCCCGTACATATGTCCAGGAAAAACCCGAAGGGTGTGCGCCGGGCGCATTCGGATGCCCGCGGAGGTTGAACAGTTGAGCTGTGCAGCGCCCGGGGGGATGGAAACCCCGTCAAGTTGGGTAAAAACGCTGTGACGGCGCCACCGCCCATGATTCCCTTTTAACCGTCAACTCAGCCCTCGTACTGCGTCTTCACGCCGTTCGCGTGGGCACGAGCCGGTCCCTTTGACACAGCCGGCCCCACCTCCCTTTGCGTGCTAGCGGAGCCGACCCATGCTCACGACCCTGAACACCGCCTACACCGACACCAGCGCGGACGACCTGGCCTGGACCCTGGGCCGTGAGCCGCTTCCCGCGCTCGCCACCCTCGACCTGCAACTTTCCGGCGCCACACTCCAGTTGAGGCTGCTCGGCGCCTCCCACCAGGTACTCCTGGAGGAGGAGAACGGCAGCTGCTCGGAGACCGTGGCCTGTATCCCGGGCAGCAGCACCCCGCTGCCGCTCGGTGTCGCCGAGCGTGTCGGCGACTGGGAGTACGAGTTCGCGGCCCGCGTCGAGGATCTGACCCCAGGTCAGTTCGCCGGACGCGCGCAGGAACTGCTCGCTCTCGTGTCCGACCATCCGAACGGTCTGGCCGGGGTCTTCCCCGGCAGCCCGCACGCCTTCACCGCGATGCTCGCCCAGCGGCACGAGGGCCAGGTGCACTGGCGCACCTGGCACGCGTACCCGCAGGACGGTCAACTCGTCGCCACCCGCACCCGGGTGGGTGTGCGGCGGCCCGCCGCCGTGCTGCTCTAGGGCCTGTCCGGGGCCTGTCCTCGACGAGGTATGCCTGCGCCCGGTTTTTCCACACGTGTGGGTGACCGGCCGGAGTTGCACGGTGACGTAGCGTTCCCTGGGTGATCGATCCGCACGCCCCTGCCCCGTACTCGGGGGTCCCGCGGTCCCGGGGCGAGCCGGGCCGGGCCCCGCTCCCGGTCAAGCCGGGCACCGGCCGGTTCCTGGTCCTCGCGGGCGTCTTCGTCTGCGCGGCCTGCGGACTGGTGTACGAACTCGAACTGGTCGCCCTCGCCTCGTACCTGATGGGCGACTCGGTCACCCAGGCGTCCGTGGTGCTGTCCGTCATGGTCTTCGCGATGGGCCTCGGCTCGCTCGCCGCCAAGCGGCTGCGCTGCCGTGCCGCGGTGGGCTTCGGGTTGCTGGAGACCCTGCTCGCGCTGGTCGGCGGGTGCAGCGCGATGGCGCTGTACGCCGTGTTCGCCTGGACCGGCGGCTGGGGCGGTGTCTGGGGCGACGGGCCGAGATATCTGCTGGTCGGCTTCTCGCTGGCCATCGGGGTGCTGATCGGCGCCGAGGTGCCGCTCCTCATGGTGCTCATCCAGCGGATCCGGAGACAGGACCCCGGCGGCGCGGTCGCCGACCTGTTCGCCGCCGACTACGTGGGCGCGCTGGTGGGCGGCCTCGCGTTCCCGTTCCTGCTGCTGCCGCTGCTCGGGCAGCTGACGGGTGCGCTGCTGACCGGCGCGGTCAACGCCGTGGCGGGCGGGGCGCTGGTCCTCGGGCTGTTCCGGCGGGACCTGAGCCGGCGGGGCCGCTGGCTGCTGCTCGTCGCCAATGTCACGGTGCTCGCGGTGCTGGCCGCCGCCTGGGTGCTCGTCGACGACTTCGAGCGGGCGGCGCGGCACGCCATGTTCGGCGCACAGGTGCGGGTCGCCGTGCAGAGCGAGGTGCAGGAGGTCGTGCTGACCGGCGGGGAGCACGGGCGGCCGCTCGGCCTCTACCTGGACGGGCGGCTGCGGGTGCGCGGCGACTCCGCCGCGCGCTACCGCGCCGACCTCGTCGACCCCGCGCTGCGCTCCGGGCCGCGCGGGCGGGTGCTCGTCATCGGGGGCGGGGACGGGATCGCCGCGCGCGAGGTGCTGCGCTTCGGCGGGGTGCGGCGGGTCGACGTCGTCGACGGCGATCCCGAGGTGGTGCGGCTCGCCCGGCGGGATCCGGGGCTCAGCGCGTTGAACGGGCGGGCGCTGAGCGATCCGCGGGTGCGGGTGGTCACCGGGGACGTGTTCGGGCTGCTGCGCGGCGGGGCGTCGCTCGGGGGGCCGTACGACGTGGTGATCTGCGACCTGCCCGATCCGGCGCTCACGGGCAGTACGAAGTTGTACTCGCAGGAGTTCTACGGGCTGGTGGCGCGGGTGCTGGGGGAGCGGGGGCGGGTCGTGGTGCACGGGGGGCCGGTGTCGGGGCGGTTCTGGACCGTCGCCGCGACGGTGCGGTCGGCCGGGCTCCGGGTCGTCTCGTATCGGGGTGGTGGGGGTGCCGCGTTCGTTCTGGGCGGGCGGCAGGCGGTGCCGTCGCCCGGGGGTGCCGGGGTCCTCCGTCCGGACCGTGCCTACGCGCCGTCGACCCTGGTCCACCCGCGCTACGGCACCGGATAGCGGTCACCCGAGCGCGCCGCCGTCGTGGCTGGTCGCGCAGTTCCCCGCGCCCCTGGGTCGTACATCGGCTGACGGCCGGTGGCCGCTTCTCGCGCAGTTCCCCGCGCCCCTGGGAGCGAGCTTCGCTCGCCCAGGGGCGTAGGGGGAAGGCGCGCGCAGCGCATGCCTCAGGGGCGCGGGGAACTGCGCGAGAAGCCCCACCGGCCGGTAGTCGACGACGAATCGTCATTCGGTGCGGCGAACACGGGTCAAGCCCCGCAGGGAGTCGCTAGGCTCGGCCGACATGGAGCATGAGGTGTTCGTTCCGGTTCCGGCGGAGTCCGTCAGGGCGGTGCTCGGCGACCCCCTTCGGGTGGCCCGGGCCCTGCCCGGGTTCCAGCGCGACGCGTCCGGCGACGGCGGTCGCCTCAAGGTCCGGATCGGCGGACACACCATCACCTACCGCGGCAGCGTCACGGTCGACCGCACCCCGGACGGCTCGTTCACGCTGACCGGCGACGCCGTCGAGGCCCGCGGCACCGGCGCCGTCACCTTCGCCCTCACCGCCCGCGCCGCCGCCGCCGACGGCGGCACCACGCTCACCTTCACCGGCACCGCGACCGGCGACGGCCGCGTGGCCGAACTCCCCGGCGACGCGGTGGAATCGGCGGCCCAGCGCCTCCTGAACCGTTTCGCGGAGAACCTCGGGGTGGCCGGCCAGGAACCGGGCAGCGACCCGGAGGAGGCCGAGGAACCCGAGGCGCCCGAGGCGCCCGAGGCGTCGGTGTACGAGGCCGAGGTGCCGCCCCCGTCCCTCGACCCCGAGACGGACCTGCCCGCCGAGCCGGCCGCCGCCCACGCCCGCCGCACGATGATCGGCCGCAGCGCGGAGGAGGTCGACCACGCCCCGCCGCGCGGCCGCTACGCCCCCGTGCCCGCCCCGGCCGGCGCCACGGCGAGCGCCACCCTGCGCTGGGCGGCACCGGCCGCCGCCCTCGCCGTGGCCTCCGCGATCGTGGTCGGCCGGGCGCTGCGCAGGCGCCGCTGAGCGGTCGGGGCCCTACCCCGCATAGGGTCAGTGGTCGTGACGACACAGGAAACGACGCTGACCGCGGGCGACGCGGAAGTGACCGTGGCGCCGGGCAACGGCTGCCGCATCAGCAGTCTGAAGATCGCCGGAACCGAACTGCTCCGGCAGGGCGAGCGCTACGGCTGCTTCCCGATGGTGCCCTGGTGCGGCCGGATCGCGGACGGCCGGTTCATGGACGGCGGCCACGTCCACCAGATGCCGCTGAACTCCCCGCCGCACGCCATCCACGGCTTCGCCCGGGACGCCGAGTGGACCACGGCGCGCGCGTCGGCGACCGAGGCGGCGTTCACGTACGACCTCACCGACCCGTGGCCGTACTCCGGCCGGGTCACCCAGGTCGTCGCGCTCACCGAGGACGCGCTGACGCTGACGCTCGGCATCGAGACGTACGGCGACTCGTTCCCGGCGCAGGCCGGCTGGCACCCCTGGTTCAACCGGAAGCTGGGCGAGAGCGAGGTCGAGATCGCGTTCGACGCCGCCTGGCAGGAGGAGCGGGGCGAGGACCATCTGCCCACCGGCCGGCGCATCGGCGTACAGCCGCAGCCGTGGGACGACTGCTTCGGCATGCCCGACGGGGTGGACGTGACCCTGACCTGGCCCGGTGCGTTCGCCGTGAACGTCACCAGCCGTGAACCGTGGGTCGTCGTCTACGACGAGCAGGACGCCGCCGTGTGCGTCGAGCCGCAGACCGGGCCGCCGAACGGGCTCAACACCGCCCCGCGCCTCGTCACGCCCGTGGAGCCGCTGGAGGCCAGCACCACGTGGACCTGGCGGCGCCTTTAAGCTCTTGGGCATGACGACGAACGACGTGCGGGACGCCCTGCTCCAGCAGATCAAGGACAAGGCCGTGGTGCACGGCAAGGTGACGCTCTCCTCCGGCCTTGAGGCCGACTACTACATCGACCTGCGCCGCGTCACCCTCGACGGCGAGGCGGCCCCGCTCGTCGGGCAGGTCCTGCTGGATCTCGCGAAGGACCTGGAGTTCGACGCGGTCGGCGGTCTCACGATGGGCGCCGACCCCGTCGCCGGCGCGATGCTGCACGCCTCCGCCGCCCGCGGCGAGCGGCTCGACGCGTTCGTCGTCCGCAAGGCCGCCAAGGCGCACGGCATGCAGCGCCGGGTCGAGGGCCCCGAGATCAAGGGCCGTCGCGTCGTCGTGGTCGAGGACACCTCCACCACCGGCGGCTCCCCGCTGGAGGCCGTGCAGGCGGTGCGCGAGGCGGGCGCCGAGGTCGTCGCCGTCGTCACCATCGTCGACCGCGCCACCGGCGCCGCCGAGAAGATCACCGAGGGCGCCGGGGTCCCGTACCTCTTCGCGTTCTCGAAGGACGAGCTCGGCCTGGACTAGGGACGTACGTCCCGGCATCCCGGGCCTTCCCCGGACTGGAGCATTCGCACAAGTCTGGAAAGATGGGGCCGACGATGAAGTCACCCCATGGTGCTTGGTGAGGTCGGACCACCGGTCAGGACACCAGAACAACCTCAACCCGCAATCGCGCTTCACGAGGAGACGGCAGATGCCCATCGCAACCCCGGATCAGTACAACGAGATGCTCGACCGGGCCAAGGCGGGGAAGTTCGCCTACCCGGCCATCAACGTCTCGTCGACGCAGACGCTGAACGCGGCGCTGCAGGGCTTCGCCGAGGCCGAGTCCGACGGCATCATCCAGATCTCCACCGGTGGCGCCGAGTACCTGTCGGGCCAGGGTGTGAAGGACATGGTCGTCGGCGCGCAGGCGCTCGCCGAGTTCGCCCACGTCGCCGCCGAGCACTACGGCAACAAGATCGCGCTGCACACCGACCACTGCCCCAAGGGCAAGCTGGACGGGTACGTGCGCCCGCTGCTCGACATCTCCGCCAAGCGCGTCGAGGCCGGCGGCCTGCCGCTGTTCCAGTCGCACATGTGGGACGGCTCGGCCGAGACCCTCGCCGACAACCTGGAGATCGCCCAGGAGCTGCTCGCCAAGGCCAAGGCGGCGAAGATCATCCTGGAGATCGAGATCACCCCGACCGGCGGTGAGGAGGACGGCGTCTCGCACGAGATCAACGACAACCTCTACACCACGGTCGACGACGCGGTGCGCACCGTCGAGGCGCTGGGCCTGGGCGAGAAGGGCCGCTACCTGCTGGCCGCCTCGTTCGGCAACGTGCACGGCGTGTACAAGCCGGGCAACGTCGTGCTCCGCCCCGACCTCCTCGCGGAGCTGAACTCGGGCATCGCCGAGAAGTACGGCAAGCCGGCCGGCTCCAAGCCGTTCGACTTCGTCTTCCACGGCGGCTCGGGCTCCACCCTGGAGGAGATCCGCACCGCGCTGGAGAACGGCGTCGTGAAGATGAACCTCGACACCGACACCCAGTACGCCTTCACGCGGCCCATCGCGGGCCACATGTTCGAGAACTACGACGGCGTCCTGAAGGTCGACGGCGAGGTCGGCAACAAGAAGACGTACGACCCGCGCGTGTGGGGCAAGAAGGCCGAGGCGAGCATGACGGCCCGCATCGTCGAGGCCTGCGAGAGCCTGCGCTCGACCGGTACGCGCATCAAGTAACCGCTCGTGCCGTGTGCGGGCCCGGCCCCCTCGGGGTGCCGGGCCCGTGCCATGTCTGGAGGACTCAGCAGTGACGTACGACTTCGACACCGTCGTCGACCGGCGCGGCACCTGGTGCGTGCAGTGGGACGGCATCACGGACCGGTTCCCCGTGCCGGACCTGCTCCCGTTCACCATCTCCGACATGGACTTCCGGTCCCCTCCGGTGGTGCTCGACGCCCTCACCGCGCGCGTCGGGCACGGCGTGTTCGGCTACACGGACTGGCACAACGACGACTTCCGCGGGGCGATACGCGACTGGTTCCGGGAGCGGTACGCGACCGAGGTGGACGTCGACCGGCTCGTCTACGGCCCGTCCGTCCTCAACCAGATCGCCCAGCTCCTGCGCATGTGGACGGTGCCCGGCGACGGCGTCGTCCTGCACTCCCCGACCTACGACGGCTTCCGCAAGGCGATCCTCGGGCTCGACCGCGACCTGCGGACCGTCGGGGTCGACGACTGGGCGGGCCTGGAGCGGGAGTTCGCCCGGCCCGACAGCCGGGTCTTCGTCCTCTGCTCGCCGCACAACCCGACCGGTCACGTGTGGACGGACGCCGAGCTGCGCCGCATGGCCGAGCTGGCCCGCGCCCACGACGTCGCCGTGATCAGCGACGAGATCCACGCCGACCTCACGCACGACGGACACGTCCACCGGCCGTGGACGGCGTACGGCGAAGGAGTGCGCTGGGCGCTCGTCACCTCCGCCAGCAAGTCCTTCAACTTCCCGGCGCTGAGCGGCAGTTACGGCTTCATCGGCGATCCGGACGACCATGCCGAGTTCGTCCGCAGGATGGGGCACGACGAGGGGCTGGAGTCACCGGCGGTGCTCGCGCTGACCGCGCACATCGCCGCCTACCGCGAGGGCGCCCCCTGGCTGGACGAGCTGCGCGCGTACACGTACGGCAATCTGCGGCTCCTGGAGGACCGGCTGAAGGCGGCCTTCCCCGAGCTGGGCTGGCGGGTCCCCGACGCCGGATATCTCGCCTGGATCGATCTGCGGCCGCTCGGCATCACGGCCGACGAGGAGCTCCAGCGGGTCCTCGTCGAGCGGGAGCGGGTGGCGATCATGCCGGGCGGGACCTACGGCGAACCGGGCTTCGTCCGGCTGAACCTCGGTTGCCCCCGGGACAAGGCGGAGGCCGGGATCGAGGCGCTCGTACGGGCCGTCGCGACCGTTCGCTCCGATGGCGCAGACTGGAACCCATGAGCCTTCACGAGAACCTGCTCGGGGGACCGCCCCCGACCCACCTGCCCGACGACCCCGAGCCCCGCGAGCTGCTGGCGGGCGGCACCGCCCCGGCGGACGTCGCCGCGAAGTACCCGACCTCCTCGCTCGCCTGGGCGCAGCTCGCCGACGCGGCCTTCGAGCGGGGCAGCGTCGTGGAGTCGTACGCGTACGCCCGCACCGGCTACCACCGCGGCCTGGACTCCCTGCGCCGCAGCGGCTGGAAGGGCCACGGGCCGGTGCCGTGGGAGCACGAGCCCAACCGCGGCTTCCTGCGCGCCCTGCACGCCCTGGCCCGCGCCGCCGGTGCCATCGGCGAGCAGGAGGAGTACGAGCGCTGCTCGCAGTTCCTGAAGGATTCCTCGCCGGCGGCCGCGCAGACCCTCGGCTAGGACCGGTTCCTCCCGTGAGGCCCGCCTGTGATCAGGCGGGCCTTGCCGTTTCGGGGCACGATTGTGAAGGATGCGAGGTGGGGACCGGGGCCCCGTGCCGGTAACGGCAGGGCGGACCGCTACCCGTAGTACGCAACAGGAGACAGCGATGTCCCACGACGCGGATCACGAGGCGCACTCCGACACGGAGGAGACCGCCGCACCGCATCTCGACTTCGCGGGCACCACGCCCTACGAGGACTACGTCCAGGCCGACGTGCTCACCCACCTCCAGACACTGCGCTCGGACGATCCGGGCGAGATGGTCTTCCTCGTGACGACCCAGGTCATGGAGTTGTGGTTCACCGTCATCGTGCACGAGTGGGAGACCGCGAGCCGGTCCCTCGCCGCCGACGACGTGCCCGCCGCGGTCGCCGCGCTCAAGCGGTCGGTGCGCGAGCTGGAGGCGCTGAACGCCTCGTGGCGGCCGCTGAGCCAGCTCACCCCCGGCCAGTTCAACTCCTACCGGGCCGCGCTCGGCGAGGGCTCCGGCTTCCAGTCGGCGATGTACCGGCGCATGGAGTTCCTGCTCGGCGACAAGTCGGCCTCGATGCTGGTCCCGCACCGCGGCGCCCCGCGCGTCCACGCCGAGCTGGACAAGGCGCTGCACGAGCCGAGCCTCTACGACGAGGTGCTGCGCCTCCTCGCCCGGCGCGGCCACGACGTGCCGCGCGCCGTCCTGGACCGGGACGTGTCGCGCCGCTACGAGCCGTCGCCGGAGGTCGAGGCGGTGTGGACGGCCCTGTACGCGGGTGACGAGAGCGCCGAGCTCGCGCGGCTCGGCGAGGCGCTGAGCGACGTCGCCGAGCTGGTGTGGCGCTGGCGCAACGACCACCTGGTGGCGACCCGGCGCGCGATGGGCGCCAAGACGGGCACCGGCGGCTCCGCCGGGGTCGCCTGGCTGGAGAAGCGGGCGCGCGGCAATGTCTTTCCGGAACTGTGGACGGCGAGGTCCCATGTCTGATCTGCTGTCTGATCTGCGAGAGCGCGCGCGGGAGCTGGACGCCGCCGACGAACTGGCCGCCGTGCGCGAGGAGTTCGTCCTCGGCCCTGACGATCTGGTCTACCTGGACGGGAACTCGCTGGGCGCGCTGCCGGTGAACGTGCCGGGCGCGGTCGAGGACGTCGTGCGCCGCCAGTGGGGCGAGCTGCGGATCCGGTCGTGGACCGAGTCGGGCTGGTGGACGGCGCCGGAGCGGATCGGCGACAGCATCGCCCCGCTGCTGGGCGCCGCCGCCGGACAGGTCGTGGTCGGCGACTCCACCAGCGTCAACGTGTTCAAGGCGCTGGTGGGCGCGGTGCGCCTCGCTCCCGAGGGGCGCGACGAGATCCTGGTGGACGCCGCGACGTTCCCCACCGACGGCTACATCGCCGGGTCGGCGGCCCGGATGACCGGGTGCACGGTGCGCGCGGTGGACCCGGCCGCGGTGCCGGACGCGCTCGGTCCCCGTACGGCGGCGGTGCTCCTGAACCAGGTCGACTACCGCTCCGGGCGCCTGCACGACCTCCCCGCCCTGACGGCGGCGGTCCGGGCGGCGGGTGCCGTCTCCGTCTGGGACCTGTGCCACAGCGCGGGCGCGCTGGAGGTCGGGCTCGACGAGCACGGCGTGGACCTGGCGGTCGGCTGCACCTACAAGTTCCTCAACGGCGGGCCGGGTTCACCCGCGTACCTGTATGTGCGCGCCGAGCACCAGGCGCGGTTCGACTCGCCGCTGCCGGGCTGGAACTCGCACGCCGAGCCCTTCGGCATGCGGGCCGCGTACGAGCCCGCCGACGGTGCCGTACGCGGCCGGGTCGGCACCCCGGACATCCTGTCGATGCTCGCCCTGGAGGCGGCCCTCGCCGTGTGGTCGCGGCCGGACGTCTCGGTCGCGGCGGTGCGCGCCAAGTCCCTCGCGCTGACGGACTTCTTCCTGGAGTGCGTGGCGGCGTACGTGCCCGGGGGCCGGGTCGAGGTCGTCACCCCGGCCGCCCACGCCGAGCGGGGCAGCCAGGTCGCGCTGCGCTGCGCGGACGCCGGGAAGGTCATGGGGCGGCTGATCGAGGCGGGCGTCGTCGGCGACTTCCGGGCGCCCGACGTGCTGCGCTTCGGGTTCACCCCGCTGTATCTGGGGTTCGCCGAGGTGGAGCGGGCGGCGCGGGTGCTGGCCGCCGAACTCAGCCGGCCGAGCTGACGTAGACCCCCGCCTCGGCCGCCGCGACGGCGGCGGCGACGGCCCGGTCCGCGTCCGCCCCGGTGGGCGCGGACCCGGTCGTCAGCATCCGGTAGTAGAGCGGGGCGGACACCGCCCGGACGACCTCGGAGGCGTCCGTCTCCGCGGGCAACTCGCCCCGGGCGACGGCCTCTTCGACGACCGGCGCCCACTCGGCGACCCGGACCTCGTAGAACCGCCCGAGGGCCTGTGCCGTGTGCGCGTCGCAGGTCGCGGCGGCGATCACCGCGCGGAACAGCGGGCCCTGCCGGGGGTCGGTCAGGGTCCGCTGCACCAGGTGGGCGTTGGCCGCCAGGTCGCCGCGCAGGGAGCCGGTCGCCGTGCGCGGCAGCGACTCCTCGGCCATCTCGGCCAGCAGATCCGTGACGAGGCCGGTGGGGGAGGACCAGCGCCGGTACACGGTGGTCTTGCCGACCTCGGCGCGGCGCGCGATGTCGGCGAGGTCCAGCTCGGCGAAGCCCCGCTCCGCCAGGACGTCGCCCGCCGCGGCGAGCACCGCGGCACGGACCCGGGCGGTGCGGCCGCCCGGGCGGAGGGTGCCGGGTTCGGGTTCACTGCTCATGCCCGCAGGGTAACGGAACCGCAGGACCGTTTATTCGGATTTCTCGGTGACTGTGCGTGTCGGCGGAGGTGATCTCCCTGGTAGCGTCCGCTTACCCCGCAGGGTCCCCTTCTGTTTCCTGCGGGTTCTCTGCTGGTCCCCCTGTGCGCTGAGAGGTCGGAGCATGCCGGACGAAGCCGTCGCTCGCGAGAAGGCCGAGGAGTCATCGGCCTTCTCGCACCCCGCCGTCCCCCCGGACGTCACTGCCGCGTACGGCGATCACCCGGATCAGGTCGTCGACTTCTACGCGCCCCGGGACGGGTCGGGACCGGCCCCGCTGGTCGTCGCCCTGCACGGCGGGGCGTGGCGGGCGCCGTACGACCGGACGCACCTGAGCCCGCTGTGCGACTTCCTCGCGCGGCGCGGGTTCGCCGTCGCCAACGTCGAGTACCGGCGCGGCGGTTCGGTGCCGCACCAGGGCGCGGGCGGGCCGGTGGCGGGGCGCTGGCCGGAGACGTTCGACGATGTGGCGGCCGCGTTCGACGCGCTGCCCGCGCTGGCCGCCGAGCACCTGCCGACGGCGGACGCCCGGCGCGTCGTCGCCGTCGGGCACTCGGCGGGCGGTCACCTCGCGCTGTGGGCGGCGGCCCGGCATGTGCTGCCCGAGGACGCGCCCTGGTACTCCGGGGCCCCGGCGGCCCTGCGCGGGGTCGTCGCGCTCGCCCCGATCGCGGACCTCGCCCTCGCCGAGGAGCTGGGCGTGTGCGGCGGCGCGGCCGGTGAACTGCTGGGCGGCGACGCCGGGTCGTTCGACGAGCGGCGCGCCTGGGCCGATCCGTCGCTGCTGCTGCCGACGGGCATCGCCACCACTCTCGTCCAGGGCCGCACCGACACCACGGTCCCGTTCGCGCTCGCCGAGGCGTACGCCGACGCGGCGGCGAAGGCCGGCGAGGTCGTGGGCGTCACGTTCCTGGAGGAGGTCGGGCACTTCCCGCTGATCGATCCGGCGGCCGACGCGTGCGCGGTGGTCGCGGAGGAGATCGAGCAACTGGCCTGGTGACGCCGCTGGTCGGCATACCGGGGTATGACGCGGGAGGCCCGGGTGATACCTGGGAGCTACGTGCGAAGTTGGCTCCCTGGTGTGATGCCGACTACAGCCTGTGATCAATAACTTCCTTTCCAGAGACGCCGGACGGTGGCGTCGGACGGAAGGGGCGGGCCATGGGCGGCCGGGTCGGAGTGCGGCGCTGGGCGGGGCGGCTGCGGCGGGCGATGCTCGCCGCGCTGGTGGCGGGCGCGGTCGTGGTGCCCGTGTCGGCGGCCGCGCACCCCGAGATCCCCGCCCCCGGGCCCGCCCGGCTGGGCACGGTCACGGCCGCGTCCCTCGACGGGGCGTACGCGGCGAACCGGGCGACGGCGGCGCGGGCCGCCACGATGGCCGCGGACCACGGCGACACCGGGCGCGCCCGTGAACTGCGCGCGATGGCGTCCGCCGGCCGTACGTTCCTCGACTTCGACCCGCGCGGCCGGGGCCGGGCCGCCGAGGTGTTCGGCGACCTGGCGCACGCCGGCCGGATCGCCGTGCTGGTGCCCGGCTCGGACACCTCGATCGACACCTACGACCGGTTCCGCGCGGGCGCCCTCGCCCTGCACGACAGGCTCGGCGCGCGGGCCGCGGTGGTGGCCTGGCTCGGGTACGAGACGCCGGGGACGGTCAGCGCGGCCGTCATCACGACGGGGCGGGCCCATCGGGCCGCACCCGAACTGACCGCCTTCGTCCGGCGGTTGCACGGGATAGCGCCGGACTCGGCCGTCTCCCTGCTGTGCCACTCCTACGGGGCGGTGGTGTGCGCCGTCGCCGCCCCGCACCTCACCGGCAGCGCCGCCGTCCGCGACCTCGCGCTCGTCGGCAGTCCCGGCGCGGGGGCGGACAGCGCGGCGGACCTCGGCACCCGGGCCACCGTGTGGGCGGCGCGCGGCGCGGACGACTGGATCGCCGATGTGCCGCACGTCCGGGCCGATGTCTTCGGCACCACGGTCGGCTTCGGCACCGATCCGGTCTCCGCCGCCTTCGGCGCCCGGGTGTTCGCCGCGGGCGACGGCGGCCACAGCGACTACTTCAGACCCGGCTCCCCCTCCCTCGACAACCTCACCCGGATCGTCCTGGGCCGCTACACCGACGTCACCGACATCGCCGATGCCACGGAGGCCACCCATGGCTGAACTCCGTTCTCCCGTCCGGTCGTTCGTCCGCCGGGCCGACGCGGCGACCCCGGCGCACCGGGACCGCGCGGTCGACGCGCTGCGCGCCCTCGCGATCTGCGGTGTCGTCCTCGGCCACTGGTGCGTCACGGCCCTCGTGCCCGACGGCGACGGCACCCTGCGCACCGCGAGCCCGCTCCAGCACCTGCCGTGGCTCGCTCCCGTCTCCTGGCTCTTCCAGACCCTCGCCGTCTTCTTCCTGGTCGGCGGGCACGTCGCGGCGAAGAGCCACGCGTCGTCCCGGGAGCGCGGCGAGACGTACGGGCGGTGGCTGCGGGCCCGGCTCGGCCGGCTCTTCGGGCCGGTCGCCGCCGTGCTCGGGCTGTGGACGCTCGCGGCGGCCGGGATGCTGCTCGCGGGAGTCCCCTTCACCACGGTCCACACCCTGGGGAAGCTCGCGCTGTCCCCGATGTGGTTCCTGCTGGTCTTCGCGGGGCTGACGGCCGTGACCCCCCTCGTGGCGCGGCTGAGCCCGCTGTGGCCGCTCGCCGTCGTGCTCCACGTGGACCTCGTACGGTTCGGGTTCGGCGGCCCGTCCTGGCTCGGCTGGGTCAATGTGGCGGCGGGCTGGCTGGTCCCGTACACGCTCGGCACGGCCTGGGCCCGCGGTGAGCCGTCCCGGCGGTGCGGGTGGACGCTGCTCGTCGGCGGGGCCGCGGCGACGGCCGGCCTGGTCCTCTTCGCGGGCTATCCGGCGTCGATGGTCGGCGTGCCCGGCGCGCCGGTCTCGAACCTGAACCCGCCGACGCTCGCCGCGGTCGCCTTCGGCCTCGCCCAGTGCGGGGGCGCTCTGCTGCTGCTCGGTCCCTTGCGGCGGTGGATGCGGCGGCCCGCGGCCTGGGCCGCCGTCGCCCTCGCCAATCTGTCGGCGATGACGATATTCCTCTGGCACCAGACGGCCCTGATGGCGGTCACCGCGACGGGGCTCCTCGCCGGACGGCTTCCGGGGCTACACACGTCCCCGGATTCGGTGGCATGGGTCGCCGCCCGGGCCGCGTGGCTGCCGGTGTTCGTGGTGGGCCTGGGGGTGTGCGCGGCGGCGTTTCGCGTGTACGAGCGGGGTGGACCGGTTCGTGGGCGGGCCCCGGCCGGTGGGGCTTCTCGCGCAGTTCCCCGCGCCCCTGAAGGCATGCGCTGCGCGCAGCCTTCCCCGAGGAGATGGCGCACGAAGTGCGCATCTCAGGGGCGCGGGGAACTGCG
>NZ_JBEYYU010000058.1:0-56060 GCF_040645755.1 Streptomyces sp. NPDC046716 | reverse complement strand
ATGGTACTGCAGGGGGGACCCTGTGGGAGAGTAGGACGCCGCCGAACAAATTTTGAGAAAACCCCCGTGCCATCGGCACGGGGGTTTTCTGCGTTATGCCGTCGTAGGGTCGTCGTATGCGCTACGAACTGGTCGTCTTCGACAACGACGGTGTCCTCGTCGACAGTGAGCCCCTTTCCAATACGCTGCTGGCCGGCTATCTCACCGAGCTCGGGCACCCGACCTCGTACGAGGACTCCCTGCGCGACTACATGGGCGCGGCCCTGCACCGCGTACACGATCTCGTCCATGAGCGGAGCGGGGAACGGCTGCCCGCGGATTTCGACGATGTCTTTCACGGGCGGGTGTTCGCCGCCTTCGAGCGGGAACTCCAGCCGGTGCCCGGGGTCGTGGACGTGCTGGAGAAGCTGAGCGCCGACGGAGTGCCGTACTGCGTGGCGTCGTCGGGGAGTCATGAGCGGATTCGGGTCGGGCACCGGACCACCGGGCTCGACCGATGGTTCGGGGAAGGGCGGGTTTTCAGTTCCGAGGATGTCGGGCGGGGGAAGCCGGCGCCGGATCTGTTTCTCTACGCGGCCGAGCACATGGGGGTCGCCCCGGAGAAGTGCCTGGTGATCGAGGACAGCCCGCTCGGAGTGCAGGCGGCCGTCGCCGCCGGGATGGACGTGTACGGGTTCACCGCCATGACGCCGGCCGAGAAGCTGAAGGACGCCGACGCGCTGTTCGGCGATATGCGTGAGTTGACCGGGCTCCTGGCCTGAACTCCCGGCGCTCCAAGGGAATTGGGTGCTTGATCTATCTACCCAGCGGTAGGCCGGGCGCATACGCTGAGCCGCCATGACCGATGGGAACGCAGGCATAACAGGCGCGATGCGATGGGGCCGAAGAGCGCTCGGATTCAGCTTCTTCGCCCAGGGGGCGGCGTTCGCGCTGCTGGTGACCCGGATTCCCGCCATTCAGGACCAGTACGGGATTTCCGACGGGCTGCTTCCCGTCTTTCTCGCCGCCGTGCCGATCCTCGCCGGTGTCAGCAGCGTCGGCACCGAGCAACTCGTGAAGCGGGTCCGGCCCAGCCGGGTGCTGCGGTGGGCGCAGCCCGTGGTGCTGCTTGCCCTGCTCGGCGTCGGGGCCGGGGACACCATGGTGGAGGTCGCCGTGGCCCTCGGCGCGTTCGGCCTGGCCGTGGGCGCGCTCGACGCCTCGATGAACATGCTCGGCGTCAGCCTGCAACGCGCGTACGGGCGCAGCATCATGCTCGGGTTCCACGCCGCGTACAGCCTGGGCGGCATCGTCGGGGCGTCGCTCGCGTGGGCCGGGGCGCACTGGGACCTGACGCTGTTCGTGTCCTACCTGCCGGTCGCCGCGGTGCTGCTGCCGCTCTGCCTCGTCGCCAGTCGGTGGTACGTGGACGCCCGCGTCGGCGCCGTGGAGGACCAGGCCGAGCAGGGGCAGGGCGGCGGGATCGTCTTCAAGATGCTGCTGCCGCTGTGCCTGGTCATGGCGTTCGCGTACATCGGGGACTCGACCGTCTCCAACTGGAGCGCGAAGTACCTGCAGGACGTGCTGGGGAGCTCGGAGCAGCTGTCCACGGTCCCGTACAACGTCTACATGGTGATGACCCTCGTGGGGCGTGCCGTGGGTGATGTGGGCGTGCGGCGCTTCGGGCCCGTGACGGTGGTCCGGGCGGGGACCGTGATCGCGGCCGCCGGGTTCGGTGTGGTGGCCGTGGCGCCCGGGGCGTGGGTCGGGATGCTCGGGTTCACGCTGCTCGGGCTCGGACTGTGTGTGATCGTGCCGCAGACCTTCGCGGCGGCCGGGCGGCTGTTCCCCGGGGCCTCCGACGCCGCTGTCGCGCGGCTCAATATCTTCAACTACGTTGGTTTTCTGGTGGGTTCGCCGCTCGTGGGTGCTTTGGGTGATGCGTGGAGCTATCGCGGGGCGATGCTCGTGCCGATGGCGTTGGTGCTGGTGACGCTGGTGTACGCCCCTTCGTTCGGGAAGGGCGGCGACCGATACGGTGGCGGGCATGAGCGGCCGCGTGCAGTTGATGTGGGACCCAGCGGTAGCGGGGTATGACTTCGGGCCCGGACATCCGATGGACCCCGTCCGGCTTGAGCTGACCCGGAGCCTGGTGGGGGCCTTCGGGCTCGACCGGGCGAAGGACGTCGAGGTCGTGGCCGCGGCCCGGGCCGGTGAGTCCACGCTTCAGCTCGTGCACCGCGAGGACTACGTGGAAGCGGTCAAGGCAGCCTCCCTGGATCCGGCCGGCGCCGATCCCGCGTACGGACTCGGGACGACCGACGACCCGGCGTTCGCCGGGATGCACGAGGTGTCCGCGCTGATCGCCGGGCAGTCGGTGGGTGCCGCGGAGGCCGTGTGGCGCGGGGAGGCCCTGCACGGGGTGAACTTCACCGGCGGGCTGCACCACGCCATGCCGGGTGCCGCGGCCGGGTTCTGTGTGTACAACGACGCGGCGCTGGCCATCGCGCGGCTCCTGGAGCTGGGCGTCGAGCGCGTCGCGTACGTCGATGTGGACGTGCACCACGGGGACGGGGTCCAGGCCGCTTTCTGGGAGGACCCGCGCGTCCTGACCGTCTCGCTGCACGAGCATCCCCGGACGCTGTTCCCGCAGACCGGGTGGCCCGAGGAGACCGGGGCCGACGGGGCCGCCGAAGGCTCCGCGGTGAATGTCGCGCTGCCCGCCGGGACCGGGGACGCCGGCTGGCTGCGGGCGTTCCACGCCGTGGTGCCGGAACTGCTCGCGGAGTTCCGGCCGCAGGTACTGGTCAGCCAGCACGGGGCCGACACGCACTTCGAGGATCCGCTCGCGCATCTCGCGGTGTCGCTCGACGCGCAGCGGGCGGTGCAGGTCGCCTGTCATGAGCTGGCGCACACGTACGCCGACGGGAAGTGGGTCGCCCTCGGGGGTGGCGGGTACGCCGTCGTCGATGTCGTGCCGCGGTCCTGGACGCATCTCGTGGCCGTCGCGGCCGGGCGGGACATCGACGCCGAGACCGTGATTCCCGAGTCGTGGCGGCAGGAAGTCTTCGCTCGTACGCGGCAGTTGGCGCCCGCGCGGATGACCGATGGGCGGTGGCCCGTGGTGTTCCGGGGGTGGGAAGAGGGGTACGACCCCGCCGATCGGCTGGATCAGGCGATCTTGGCTACGCGGAAGGCTGCGTTCCCGCTGCGGGGGCTGTTGGCCTAGCGGGGCTGTGGCGGGGGCCGGACGGGCGCCTGCCCGGCGCTGGGGTGCCGCCTTGCCCACCCTGCCGCCCCTGGCGGCAGATTGCCCAAGGCGGCGGGGCGGCGGGGGGCGCGGCGGATTGCCCAAGGCTGGGTTACTCCGACCGTGGGGTGTTTTGGGGGTTCGGGGGGTGCTTGGGCGGTCAATGGGCCAGCATCGCAAAGGTGTTGAGCACCGGCGCCCTGCGTGCGCATCTGTTGGCGGCTCGGCTTGCCGGGCCCGTGGCGACCTCCCGTGAGGAGAGTCTGCGCAGTTACCGGCTCTTCGAGGCGCGGGACCCGCGTGTCCTGCTCGGGCTCGATCCCGAATGGGCCTGGGGGCAGCGGGATCTGCTCGCCCTCATGGCCGACAAGTGCGGGGTCTCGCCGGATCCGGGGCACACCTCGGGGTACGACGTCATCGATCCGGAACGTACGCTGGCGGCTCTGGACGCCTTCGGCGACCGCCTCGGAAGGGCCGCCGACGCCCGGACTCCCGTGCTCATCGGGACGGGACATCCGCACCGGCTGCTCGGCTTCTACGCCTCGTTGGCGGGCGCCCTGTCGGCGGCGGGCTGTCCCGTCCTCACCCCCGCGCAGGGTCTCAGTGTCGACATAACGACCCGGTTCGGTCTACGCACGTACAACCTTGACTACGTACGAGGTGTCGCGCTGGTGCGGGAACCGGACGCGTGGCCGCCCGGAAGTGAGACCGGCGCGCACACGCACTCCCCCCTCCCGGTTCGTACCGCTCTGACCGTTCTCGCGGACGCCGGTGAACCGCTTCCCGGGCTTGTCGTGGGAGACCACGGATGGGTCTGCGGTGCAGGTCAGTTGGGGTTCGACGCCATCGGCCTGGCCGATACGGATGATCCGGCCCTGTTCGTCGGTGAGGCCGAGGGGCAGGTGTCCGTCGTCGTTCCGCTTGATGACGCTGTGCGGTCTGATTACTACCGACCGCTTACTCGCTATGTACTCAATCGAGCGTGTCTGTCACAGTAGGCGGCCGATCGCTGCTCCTCTTCCCCACTCGCACCACACGCCCCTACATTGGGGAGTGAGCACGCAACGACGTTGAGTCACCGGAAGGGGAAGCCGGTGGCCGTCGAGTGCGGAAGGTTCAGGTGTGACATGGCTGCTGGTGAGAGTAGGCCTCTGAACGAGGTGCAGTTCCTGACCGTGGCGGAAGTCGCCTCGGTCATGCGAGTGTCCAAGATGACCGTGTACCGGCTGGTGCACAGCGGTCATCTGCCCGCGATCCGGGTCGGGCGGAGTTTCCGCGTCCCGGAGCAAGCGGTTCACGAGTACCTCCGCGAGTCCTATGTGGGGGTGGATGCGGGCTGATCCGCAGCCGGCGAAGCCCTCGATTTCTGGCTCGGCACTCGGGCGGGGTAGGCTGGCCCCCCGTAGGTCGTGTGGGCCCCAATGCAGCCCCGCACCGAGTGATGGTCCCCGCGTTGCGGGGCTTGTCCGAGAAGTGAGCGAGGGTAGTCGTGGGCTCTGTTATCAAGAAGCGCCGTAAGCGGATGGCGAAGAAGAAGCACCGCAAGCTGCTGAAGCGCACCCGCGTGCAGCGTCGCAACAAGAAGTAAGCGACCGCTGCGTCAAGCGCGTCATCTGTGGCCCTTTCACCGTTCGGTGGGAGGGCCACAGTGCGTTGGCCGACGGTGATCGGGGTGCGTCGGCCGCCCCGGCGATGTACGTGCGGCTGTGGCTGTCGTCACTTCATGCATCGTCCGGTCATCACAGCGCAACATCGAACCGCTAACGTGAGGCGCGAGCAGTGATTGCGGAGCGCGGCGGGGCTGCGACGGAAGGTAGGCGCTGATCTTGGGCAAGGTCGTGCTCGTGACCGGGGCGGCCCGGCAGCTGGGGGGCCGGTTCGTGCGGCGCATCCAGCGGGACCCCGAAGTGGACCGGGTCATCGCGGTGGACGCCGTGGCGCCCGCGCACCATCTGGGCGGAGCGGAGTTCCTCCAGGCCGACATCCGGCAGCCGGCGATCGGGCGGGTGCTCGCCGAGCACTCCGTGGACACCGTCGTGCACATGGACGTCACCGGGACCCCGCTGGCCAGCGGCGGCCGCGGCTCGGTCAAGGAGACCAACGTCATCGGCACGATGCAGCTGCTCGGCGCCTGCCAGAAGGCGCCCAGTGTGAAGCGGCTCGTGGTGAAGTCCAGTACGAACGTGTACGGGTCCGCGCCGCGCGACCCGGCCGTCTTCACCGAGACGACGCCACCCAAGTCGCTGCCGAGCGGCGGGTTCGCCAAGGACACCGTCGAGGTCGAGGGATATGTGCGCGGGTTCGCCCGGCGCCGTCCCGATGTCGCCGTGTGCGTGCTCCGGTTCGCCAACATCCTCGGCCCGACCGCCGATTCACCGCTCGCCCAGTACTTCGCGCTGCCCGTCCTGCCGACCGTGTTCGGCTACGACCCGCGGCTGCAGTTCGTGCACGAGGACGATGTCATCGAGGTGCTGCGCATCGCCTCGCACGAGCCGCGGCGCGCCACCCTGAACAGCGGGACCTTCAACATCGCCGGGGACGGGGTGCTGCTGCTCTCGCAGTGTTCGCGCCGTCTCGGCCGGCCGACCGTGCCCGTCCTGCTGCCGGCGGTCACGTGGGTGGGCGGCGCGCTGCGTACGCTGGGTGCCACGGACTTCTCGCCCGAGCAGATCCGGTTGCTCACGCACGGGCGGGTGGTGTCGACGGCCCAGATGCGCGACACCCTGGGGTTCCGGCCCATGTACTCGACCGCGGAGACCTTCGCGGACTTCGTACGCGGCCGGGGACCGGGACTGCTGCCACCCCAGGCCCTGGCGTCAGCCGTGGACAGGGTGGCGGCGCTGCCCTTCCTGGGCGGTGCGCGTACTCCGAGCCGGCCCCCGACGCAGAGCGCCAACTGAGGAGCGCATCAACGATGGCGGATGCCAAGGTCATTCCGTTCGACGACGACAGGTCGCGGGGGGCGACCGGCAAGGCTGCCGCACGCCGCAGGGGGCCCGGCGGCCGGCGCAGGGGCGAGCCCGTGGCCGTACGCGAGATGGCGGCCGTGCCCGTGCAGGAGCAGCAGTCGTCGCCCGACACCGAGCCCGGACCAGGTGCAAGCCCGGCCCCGGAGCCGGAGGCGGCCCGGGAGCAGCGGGGCGGCTGGGACCGGAAGATCGCGGGCGGGCTCGCCTTTCTGCGGCGCCGCATCACCGGTGATTACGACGTCGACGAGTTCGGCTACGACAAGGAACTCACCGACCAGGTCCTGATGTCGCTGCTGCGGCCGATCGCGGAGAAGTACTTCCGGGTCGAGGTGAAGGGCATCGAGAACATCCCGTCCGAGGGCGGGGCGCTGATCGTCTCCAACCATTCGGGGACGCTGCCGCTGGACGGCCTGATGATGCAGGTCGCCGTGCACGACAACCATCCCGAGGGACGCCATCTGCGGCTGCTCGCGGCCGACCTGGTCTTCATGCTGCCGGTCGTCAACGAGCTGGCCCGCAAGGCCGGTCACACCCTGGCCTGCGCGGAGGACGCGCAGCGTCTGCTGGAGGGCGGGGAGCTGGTCGGCGTCATGCCGGAGGGCTTCAAGGGCATCGGCAAGCCGTTCAGCGAGCGGTACAAGCTCCAGCGGTTCGGCCGCGGCGGCTTCGTCTCGACCGCGTTGCGCGCCGGGACGCCGATCGTGCCGTGCTCGATCGTCGGCGCGGAGGAGATCTATCCGATGGTCGGCAACGCCAAGACCTTGGCCCGGGTGCTGGGGTTCCCGTACTTCCCGATCACGCCGACGTTTCCGTGGCTGGGGCCGTTGGGTGCGGTGCCGTTGCCGACGAAGTGGACGATCCAGTTCGGGGAGCCGATCCCGACGGACGGGTATCCGCCGGAGGCGGCCGAGGACCCGATGCTGATGTTCAACCTGACCGACCAGGTACGCGAGCAGATCCAGCACACGCTGTACAAGTTGCTTGTGCAGCGGCGGTCGGTGTTCTTCTGACGGTGCCGGGTGCCGGGTGCCGGGTGCGGGTGGCCGGCGGACGGAGTCCGACGCAGCTGTCCGAAGCCCGCGGAGCGGTGCGAGGGCGGCAGACGGAGGGGCAAGTTGCTGGTGCAGCGGCGGTCGGTGTTCTTCTGATGGGTTTGTGGGCGGGTTTTTGAGTGTGCATGCGTCAGGGCCCGGGGTGGTGTGCCCCGGGCCCTGATGGCTTGCTGTCAGCCGGCGTCCTCGCTGTCGATGCCGAGGCCCGGCAGCAGGCCCGGCAGGAGCGGGGGCAGGGTCACGTCCGGCTTGGCCGGGCCCGTGGTGCCGTCGCCGGACTTGCCGTCGGACGGGGTCGGTGTCGACTCGTCCTTCGGGGGGTCGAGCAGGCCGCCCGTGGTCTCGCCGAGCAGTCCGTCGTCCTTGCCGCTGCTGGAGCTGGACGGCTTGGGCTTGGCCGAGGACGAGTGCCGGTCGTGGCCGGTGGTGCCGGACGGGGCCGAGTGCTCGGTGCCGGGGGTGTCCGTGGCGGTGCCGCCGCCCTGGTCCGCGCCGCCCTTGCTGCCCTGACCGGGAGCCTGGGGCAACAGTGAGCGCAGCGGACCGACCTCTTCGTCTATGGCGGCGAAGATCGAGCTGACCTGGTCGCGGACGTCGCCGAGCTGGACCGGCAGCTTGTCGCTCAGGGCGGACCAGCTCTTGCGGTGCGACTCGGCGAAGGCGGAGAGGGCCTGGATCGGTCCGAGGGAGCCGTCCCGCTTGTAGGCCGCGCTGAGCAGCTTGTGGCCCTCCGACGCGTCGTACTGCATGCCCGACAGGGCACGGCGGACCTCGCCGACGGACTCGTGGTCGAGGTGTCCGGTGCGGCCGCGGTCCATCAGCCGGCGGGCCTCGTTCAGCCGCGTCGACGCCTGGTCCAGATAGATCTGGCCGCGGTCGGAATCACCGTCGGCCATGCCCAGCTTGAGATCCTCCATGCCCCGCTTGAGGCCGTAGAGATGATCACCGGGCAGTGCGCTCGAACTCGCGGCCGCCACGCCGCCGAACGCGCCCGCGGCCACGCCGACGGTGAGTCCGCCCGCGGCGATGCCCTTGGTCAGGCGGGAGCGGGGCCGCAGCTTCCGCAACGGACTGGCGCGGTGTGCGCCCTTGGCCTTCGCCGAACGCTGTTCCGGTACGGCCGGGCCTGGCGCGCCCTCCGCGAACATGGCCTCCATGGCGGCAACGAGCTGGGCTCGCTGCACCACCTTGACCTCGGGATCGAGCTCCGGTTTCGGCAGTTCGCCGAGGCCTTCGGTCAGGGTCAGAAGTCTGCCCTGCTCGGACTGCTCGGACGGGGCGGCCGGTTCTTCCGGCTGCTGCGCCATCGCGTCCTGGGCGGACTCGTCCTCCAGGGCCTGGGCGAAGGCGTTCGCCCGCCGGTGTGCCGAGACATGTGCGATCACTGGCGGCACCTCCTCTCGTCATGACGGTCGACTCCCCAGGTGATCCTGGGGTTGCACACCGGAAGAGTTTGCACACGATCGAGTGAGTGAAACCGGTCCGGATGTGACCACAGGGAGCCTGCATCCCGCACAACGATCGGCGCGGCACTTGGGTTACGGACCGACGGATGATCCGACCGCGATCGCATCTCTCCCTCACAGAAGGTGAGTTGGAGGATGCCCACCGTGACGGTCGGTCAGCGTGCGTCGTCCGGGAGCAGCCGGGCGAGGGTGCGGACGGCCCGGTACTGGAGGGTCTTGATCGCACCCTCGTTCTTCCCCATGACGCGGGCGGTCTCGGCGACGGACAGCCCCTGGAGGAAGCGCAGGGTCACGCACTCCTGCTGCTGCGGGTTCAGCCGGCGCACGGCATCGAGGAGTGCCGCGTTCGAGAGGGACTCCAGGACCGAGTCCTCGGGGGAGCGCTCCACCTCATTGGCGTCGAGCATCTCGCCGGTGGTGACCTCGAGGCGGAAGCGGCTGGACTTGAAGTGGTCGGCCACGAGATTGCGGGCGATCGTGACGAGCCAGGCGCCGAAGTCGCGGCCCTGCCAGGTGAAGGTGCCGATCCGGCGCAGGGCGCGCAGGAAGGTCTCACTGGTGAGGTCCTCGGCCGTGGCCTTCCCGCCCACGCGGTAATAGATGTACCGGTACACGGTGTCGCTGTACTGGTCGTAGAGGCGGCCGAACGCGTCGGCCTCCCCGCCCTGGGCGCGCTCGACCAGGTCCATCATGCGCGCGCTGTCGCTGTCCGCTGCGGGACGGCGGGCGGTGGAAGTGCCGGACGTGCCGGCGGCGCCGGAGCGCGCGCGTCTGCCCGCCGTGGCCGCGCCGCTGTCGGCCATGGCGAAGCAGGGGCGTGCGGGCGCAGGGACGGCGAGGGCGGGGACGGCGTACGCGGTGGGGACGAAGCCGCGCAGACGGTCGACGACCGTTGCGCGCAGCGTAGCCAGGCCCGAGGCGTCAACCCCGACGTGTTGAAACACGGGACTCCCAGAGGCAGAGCTTCCATCACGTGCAGTGCCGGACTGTTCACTCGTCGTACTGGCGAGTGGGTGCCGGAATGCGTCTGAGGAGAATAACGCTTCGTGCAGGGAGCGCTACACCCAGTTGCTCAAATCATCGATTACGTCACTTCTGTAGCTGATCGACGATGGTTCGAGCACCAGAGAGTGACCACTTGTTGATCGGATTAGGTCATGTTCCGGCAGTGCTCGTGACGCGTTGTGGCCGAGTGGTACTCGCGCGACTGGCCGCGCCCGGCGCCGGGTAAGACGTTCGGAATGCGCTCCGGGGGAGGGTCAGCGGCGGCGGCGCTGCAGGGCGATGACGGCCGCCGTGCCGCCCGCGACGGCGCCCACGCCGGCCGCCGCCGGGATGCCGACCTTGGCCGCCTTGCGGCCGGTGCGGTAGTCGCGCAGCCGCCAGTCCCGCTCCTTGGCGTAGGTGCGGAGCTTGGCGTCCGGGTTGATCGCGTACGGGTGCCCGACGAGGGAGAGCATCGGGATGTCGTTGTGGGAGTCGCTGTAGGCGGCGCAGCGGCCCAGCTCCAGGCCCTCGGCGGCGGCCAGCGCGCGGACTGCCTCGGCCTTGGCGGGGCCGTGCAGCGGCTCACCGACGAGCCGGCCCGTGTAGACCCCGCCGATCGACTCGGCGACCGTGCCGAGGGCGCCGGTCAGGCCCAGGCGGCGGGCGATCACCGTGGCGATCTCCACCGGGGCGGCCGTGACCAGCCACACCTTCTGTCCGGCGTCCAGGTGGGCCTGGGCGAGGGCGCGGGTGCCGGGCCAGATGCGCTCGGCCATGTACTCGTCGTAGATCTCCTCGCCGATGGACATCAGCTCGGAGACCCGGTGGCCCTTGACGATGGACAGGGCGCTGTTCTGCGCGTCCTGCATGTGCTCGGGATCCTCGATCCCGGCGATCCGGAACCACGCCTGCTGCCAGGCGAACCGGGTCAGCTCGCGGCGCTGGAAGAACTTCCGCTTGTACAGGCCGCGACCGAAGTGGAAGATCGCGGCGCCCTGCATCACGGTGTTGTCCAGGTCGAAGAAGGCCGCGGCCTTGTCGTCGCCGACGACGGGGAAGTCGGGTGCGGGGTCCTGGCCCTGTCCGTCTTCGCCCGGCGGTGCCTGATCCCTCAGGTCGTCGGCGTCCTCCAGTTCGAGGGAGGACTTGCGCGCGGCCTCCGCCGAAGCCTCGCCTGCCAGCACGCTCCGCGCGGTGGCGGAGCGCCTACGGGGTGTGAGCCATCCGAGAGCGGCCATGCCGTGAGCATAGCCAGTTTGTTCGGTGGTTCCGGAGTCGAGCGGATTTCGGGAAGCTGTCGCTCTGTGAAATCCAGGCGTCGTGAGGGGCTCGGAGGTGGGGCCAGAATGGCCGGTATGAGTCCCCTCTTTCGCCGGAGCGAGAAGAAGAATCCAGCCGACCGGGTGGTCACGCTGATCGGGAAGCCCGGGTGTCATCTGTGCGACGACGCACAGGAGGTGATCGAGAAGGTGTGTGCCGAGGTCGGTGCGTCCTGGGAGCGGAAGGACATCACCGAGGACGCGGAACTGCACCGCTTGTACTGGGAGCAGATTCCGGTCGTCCTGGTGGACGGGGCGCAGCACGACTTCTGGCGCGTGCAGGAGGAGCGGCTGCGGCGGGCGCTCACGGGATGAGGGGGTGCACAGCCGTCGCACACGTCACTGACCGACGAGTCCAAACAAGCCCGAATGTCGCTTAGGATCGAGGGCGGTTTTGGTCTCGGGGGCGTGGATCTTAAGGAGTGTGTGCGGTTTTGCCCCCCACAGGTGAGCAACGAAGCTGCCTGCGCGCCGGTTCCACCAGAGCGCGCGGGGGGCGCGTGACCCCGGTCACGTTGGCCGGGCAAATCGGACACCATCTTTGTGCACGCGTTCACAAAGACATAGCCTGCATTCGACGGGGCGGTCTGGAAACGAACGGCCGCCTTCAGCCCCGCTCTACCCGCAGGAGCACCGTGGCAACTGGCCGAACTCACCGACCGGCGACCCGCAGCCGAGGAATTCCCGAGGCCACCGTCGCCAGGCTTCCGCTGTACCTCCGCGCGCTGACCGCACTGTCGGAGCGCTCGGTACCCACGGTCTCCTCCGAGGAGCTCGCGGCCGCGGCGGGGGTCAACTCCGCGAAGCTGCGCAAGGATTTCTCGTACCTCGGTTCGTACGGGACCCGTGGCGTCGGCTACGACGTCGAGTATCTCGTCTACCAGATCTCGCGCGAGCTGGGCCTCACCCAGGACTGGCCGGTTGTGATCGTCGGTATCGGTAACCTCGGTGCGGCGCTGGCCAATTACGGCGGGTTCGCCTCCCGTGGCTTCCGGGTCGCCGCGCTGATAGACGCCGACCCCGCGATGGCCGGCAAGCCGGTCGCCGGGATGGCCGTGCGGCACACCGACGAGCTCGAGAAGATCATCGACGACAACGGCGTCTCCATCGGGGTCATCGCGACCCCGGCCGGTGCCGCGCAGCAGGTCTGCGACCGGCTCGTCGCCGCCGGCGTCACCTCCATCCTGAACTTCGCGCCCACCGTGCTGTCCGTCCCGGACGGGGTCGACGTGCGCAAGGTCGACCTCTCCATCGAGCTCCAGATCCTCGCCTTCCACGAGCAGCGCAAGGCCGGCGAGGGCGCGCTCGACGGGGAGAGCCCCGCCGAGGGCGGTGTCGGGGTCGAGGGCCCGGCCGCCAAGGTCACCAAGCCCGCCGCGCAGAGCGCGGAGAAGAACCGCAAGGGACCCGACGGGGACGTGCCCGCCGTGATGCCGGCATGAGCCTCCTCGTCGTCGGGCTGAGCCACCGCAGCGCCCCGGTCAGCGTCCTGGAGCGGGCCGCGCTGCACGTGGACACCCAGGCCAAGCTGGTCCAGGACACCCTCGCCGCCGAGCCGGCCGCCGAGGCCGCGGTGCTCGCCACCTGCAACCGCATCGAGCTGTACGCGGACGTGGACAAGTTCCACGCAGGTGTCGCCGAGCTGTCGACGCTGCTCGCGCAGCACAGCGGTGTGGGGCTCGAGGAGCTCACCCCCTACCTGTACGTGCACTACGAGGACCGGGCGGTGCACCACCTGTTCTCGGTGGCGTGCGGGCTCGACTCGATGGTCGTGGGCGAGGGCCAGATCCTCGGCCAGATCAAGGACACCCTGGCGCGCGCCCAGGAGCTGCACTCCGCGGGCAAGCTCCTCAACGATCTCTTCCAGCAGGCGCTGCGCGTCGGCAAGCGGGCCCACTCCGAGACCGGCATCGACCGCGCCGGTCAGTCGCTCGTCACCTTCGGCCTCGAACAGCTCGCCCTGGCACAGCCGGTGGAGGCCTGGGCGGCCGGGAAGCGCGCCCTGGTCATCGGCGCCGGATCGATGTCGTCGCTGGCCGCCGCCACGCTCGCGCGGGCCGGGGTCGCCGAGGTCGTCGTCGCCAACCGCACCGCCGAGCGGGCCGAGCGGCTGGTCGAGATCTTGCGCGAAGGCGGTGCGGCCGCCCGGGCCGTCGCGATGGACGCCGTGGCGGACGAACTGACACGTGCCGACGTCGCCATCTCCTGCACCGGCGCCACCGGCCTGGTGCTGACCGCCGACGCGGTGCGCGCGGCCGTCGCCGGGCGCACCCCCACCGCGGGCGCCGACGTGCCCGCCCCCACGACGTCCGGCAGCGGCAGGACCGCCACCGACGCCTGTCCGGTCGAGGTGGTGCGCGGCGGGTTCTCCGTCGAGGGCGAGGCCGCCGTCGCCGGGTTCGACGCCGCCGAGCTGGAGCAGCACGGCGC
The DNA here is from genome assembly GCF_040645755.1 of Streptomyces sp. NPDC046716. Classification (NCBI taxonomy): domain Bacteria; kingdom Bacillati; phylum Actinomycetota; class Actinomycetes; order Kitasatosporales; family Streptomycetaceae; genus Streptomyces; species Streptomyces sp. NPDC046716. The sequence goes on along the minus strand of NZ_JBEYYU010000058.1, from coordinate 42,608 downwards.
CTGGGTGGACAACGCTCCGGGCCGCCGGGCGCAGGCCCCCGAGGCCTCGGAGGCGGACGCCATCGCGGCGCTGGCCGCCGTCGGCCGCGTACCGGAGATGCGCCGCGAGCGGGCTCCCGAGCCCGTGCGCGATGTCGCGCTGGCCCTGCTCGACCTCGCGATGCCGCGGGACATCGACGCGGCCGCGCACCGGATCGACGGGGTCCGCCTCGTCGACATCGAGTCGCTCGCCGACGCCTCCGCCGACGCCCCGATGGCGGCCGACGTGGACCAGGTGCGGTCGCTGGTGGCCGAGGAGGTCACCGCGTTCGGCGCGGCGCAGCGGGCGGCGACCATCACGCCGACCGTCGTCGCGCTGCGCACGATGGCCGCGGACGTGGTCGCCGGTGAGATCGCGCGGCTCGACGGACGGCTGCCCGGGCTCGACGGCAAGGAGCGCGCGGAGATCATCCAGACCGTGCGGCGCGTGGTGGACAAACTCCTCCACGCACCGACCGTGCGGGTCAAGCAGCTCGCGGCCGAGCCCGGTGGCGCCGGGTACGCGGACGCGCTGCGCACCCTTTTCGACCTGGACCAGGAGACGGTCGACTCCGTCTCCCGGGCAATCCCCCAAGACCGTGAATCCGCTACCGGCACGGCAGGCAAGAATCGAGGCCCGGCATGACCGCCGAGAGAGCACTGCGGCTGGGCACCCGGCGCAGCAAGCTCGCCATGTCCCAGTCGGGGCATGTAGCCGAAGCCGTACGGCAGTTGACCGGCCGCGAGGTCGAGCTGGTCGAGATCACGACGTACGGCGACACGTCCCGTGAGCACCTCGCGCAGATCGGCGGCACCGGCGTCTTCGTGACGGCGCTGCGCGACGCGCTGGAGCGCGGCGAGGTCGACTTCGCCGTGCACTCGCTCAAGGATCTGCCGACCGCGCAGCCCGAGGGGCTCGTGCTGGCGGCGCTGCCGCTGCGCGAGGACCCGCGCGACGTGCTCATAGCCCGCGACGGCCTGACGTTCACCGAGCTGCCGGCCGGTGCGCGGGTGGGTACCGGTTCGCCGCGCCGGATGGCGCAGCTGAACGCGTACGCCCGCAGCCACGGCATGCGGATCGAGACCGTGCCGATCCGCGGGAACATCGACACCCGCATCGGTTACGTAGAGAAGGGTGAGCTGGACGCCGTCGTGCTGGCGGCCGCCGGGCTCAACCGCATCGGTCGGAGCGCGGAGGTCAGCGACTTCCTCTCCACCGACATCGTCCTGCCCGCCCCCGGCCAGGGGGCTCTGGCAGTCGAGTGCACCGCGACCAACGGTGAACTCGTCGCCGCGCTCGGAGAACTCGACGACCCGTTCACCCGGGCCGCCGTGACCGCCGAGCGGTCCCTGCTCGCCGCCCTGGAGGCCGGCTGCAGCGCACCTGTGGGTGCGCTGGCCGACCTGCTGGCCGACGGGCAGATTGCCAAGGAAATGCGCCTGCGCGGCGTCGTCGGCACCACCGACGGCTCCGAGCTGGTGCAGCTGACCACCACCGGTCCCGTGCCCTCGTCGGAGGACGAGGCGCTGGCTCTCGGGCGGGAACTCGCCGCCGAGATGCTGGCCAAGGGTGCGGCCGGTCTGATGGGGGAGCGAGCACTTTGAGCCCCACCACCGCATCAACGACCGCCTGTACACCTGGGCACGTCACCTTCCTGGGTGCCGGTCCCGGTGATCCAGGACTGCTGACCCTACGGGCCGTGGAAGCCCTGACCCGAGCGGATGTGCTGATCGCCGAGCCCGAAGTGCTCGACGTCGTGCGCACGCATGCCAGGGCAGGCGTGACCGTCCTCGACGCCACGGGCGCGCAGGGGCAGACGGGGCTCGCTGACGAGGCGTCAACTGCCGTCGCGGTCCCGGCTCTGAGGGACTGGGCCAATCTTGTCATGGAGGCCGCGCGGGGCGGCAAGCGGGTCGTGCGTGCGGTCACGGGGGACCCCGGGCTCGACACGTACGCGGCCGAGGAGATGCTCGCGTGCGCCGCGCAGGGCATCGGCTTCGAGGTCGTCCCGGGCATCGCCGCGGCCGTGGGCGTGCCCGCGTACGCCGGTGTGCCGCTGCGGGACGCCGAGGGCACCGACGTGCGGTTCGTCGACGCCAGGACCGCCTCCGACCGCTGCTGGACCGAGGTCGGCGCGTCCGACTGCACGGTCGTCGTGTCGACGACGCTCGACTCCGTGGCCGCGGCCGCGGGTGAGCTGGTCGCCGCGGGCCGCAAGCCGGACACCCCGCTGTCGGTGACGGTCGCGGGCACGACGACGCGGCAGAAGACGTGGTCCGCCACGCTCGGCACCATCGCGCAGACCTTCAAGCAGGCCAAGGTGCTGCCGTCGCCGGAGGGCAACCGGCCGGTGATAGCCGTGGTCGGTGAGCGCAGCGCCACCGCCCAGCGCGACCAGCTGTCCTGGTTCGAGTCGAAGCCGCTGTTCGGCTGGCGGGTGCTCGTGCCCCGGACGAAGGAGCAGGCGGCGTCGCTCTCCGACCAGCTCCGCTCCTACGGCGCGGTGCCGCACGAGGTCCCGACGATCGCCGTCGAGCCGCCGCGCACCCCGCAGCAGATGGAGCGCGCGGTCAAGGGCCTGGTCACGGGCCGCTACGAGTGGATCGCCTTCACCTCGGTGAACGCGGTGAAGGCCGTCCGCGAGAAGTTCGAGGAGTACGGGCTCGACGCGCGGGCCTTCGCCGGGATCAAGGTCGCCGCGGTGGGCGAGCAGACGGCGAACGCGCTGATCGCGTTCGGCGTGAAGCCGGACCTGGTGCCGAGCGGTGAGCAGTCGGCCGCCGGTCTCCTGGAGGACTGGCCGCCGTACGACCCGGTCTTCGACCCGATCGACCGCGTCTTCCTGCCGCGCGCCGACATCGCGACCGAGACGCTGGTCGCCGGTCTCATCGAGCTGGGCTGGGAGGTCGACGACGTCACCGCGTACCGGACGGTGCGTGCCTCGCCGCCGCCCGCCGAGACGCGGGAGGCCATCAAGGGCGGTGGCTTCGACGCGGTGCTGTTCACGTCGTCGTCCACCGTGCGGAACCTGGTGGGCATCGCGGGCAAGCCGCACAACGTGACGGTCATCGCCTGCATCGGTCCGGCCACCGCCAAGACGGCCGAGGAGCACGGTCTGCGGGTGGACGTGATGGCTCCCGAGCCGTCCGTCACCAAGCTGGCCGCCGCGCTGGCCGACTTCGGCGCCCGGCGCCGGCTCGCCGCCATCGAGGCGGGCGATCCGGTGACGCGGCCGAGCGAGCGGCGGCCGGGGGCGCGCAGGCGGCGGGCCGCGCCGTAGGGCAGAGGTGAGGGGCGGGTGCCCGGTTTCGGCCGGGGGCTCGCCCCGCTTCGTTTTCATGAGTACGTGTTGGTACGTGTAGGTACGAGGTGACAGTGCAGTGACTCGGTACGGCTCTTTTCCCGGTTCCCGGCCCCGGCGGCTGCGGACGACCCCCGTCATGCGGCGCATGGTCGCCGAGACGCGGCTGCATCCGGCCGATCTGATCCTGCCCGCTTTCGTGCGCGAGGGGATCGACGCGCCGCAGGAGATCGGCTCGATGCCGGGTGTCTACCAGCACACCCGTGACTCCCTGAAGAAGGCGGCCGCCGAGGCCGTCGAGGCGGGCGTCTCCGCGATCATGCTGTTCGGTGTGCCGCTGGACGAGAAGAAGGACGCGGCGGGCACCGTGGGCACCGACGCCGACGGGATCCTCCAGGTCGCGCTGCGCGATGTGCGGGCCGAGGTGGGCGACGACCTCATCGTCATGTCCGACCTGTGCCTGGACGAGTTCACCGACCACGGGCACTGCGGCGTCCTCGACGAGCAGGGGCGCGTCGACAACGACGCCACCCTCGAGCGGTACGCCGAGATGGCGCAGGTGCAGGCCGACGCGGGCGCGCACGTGGTCGGCCCGAGCGGCATGATGGACGGTCAGATCGGCGTCATCCGCGATGCGTTGGACCAGATCGGGCGCGAGGACGTGGGCGTGCTCGCGTACTCGGTGAAGTACTCCTCGGCCTTCTTCGGCCCGTTCCGCGAGGCCGTGGCGTCGTCGCTCCGGGGCGACCGCAAGACGTACCAGCAGGACCCGGCCAACGCCCGGGAGTCGCTGCGGGAGTTGGCGCTCGACCTGGAGGAGGGCGCCGACATGGTGATGGTCAAGCCGGCCGGGCCCTACCTCGACATCCTCGCGAAGGTCGCGGAGGCGTCGGACGTGCCGGTCGCCGCGTACCAGATCAGCGGTGAGTACGCGATGATCGAGGCGGCGGCGCAGCGCGGCTGGATCGACCGGGACCAGGCGATCATGGAGTCGCTGACCGGGATCAAGCGGGCGGGCGCGAGCATGATTCTCACGTACTGGGCGACCGAGGTGGCGCGGAAGCTGTAGGTCCGATGCGGGCCGGGTGACAATGCCCGGCATGAAGATCAGTGCTCTCGCTCTCAACCGGGCCACTCTCGCACGGCAGTTGCTGCTGGAGCGGGCGGACATCGGGGTCGAGGACGCGGTACGGCGGGTTGTGGCGCTCCAGGCGCAGCAGCCCGCTTCGCCGTATGTGGCGCTGTGGAACCGGGTGGCGGGGTTCCGGGCGGCGGATCTGGACGCCGCGTTCGCCGCTTTCCGGGTGGTGAAGTCGACGCTGATGCGGATCACGCTGCACGCGGTGCACGTCGACGACTATCCGGCGCTGCGGGCGGCCGTGGAGCCGACCGTACGGGGTGCGCGGCTGCGGGACCGGCGGTTCACGGCGTCGGGGCTCACGGAGGCGGACGCGGCGCGGCTGCTGCCGGAGCTGCTCGAGCTGGCCGGTGTGCCGCGCGGGGCGGGGGAGTTGGGGGAGTGGCTGGCCGGGCGGGGCGGGGGCATCGCGCCGGAGGTGGCGCGGCCCGCGTGGCGGATGTTGCGGCAGTGGGCGCCGCTGTGGCACGCGCCGGTGGCGGACGCGCCGTGGGGGTACGTCTCGGCGGGGCGGCAGCTCTTCGTCTCGGCGGAGCGGGAGCGGCGGCCGGAGCTGGCGGATCCGGCGGTCGTGGCGGAGGGGATGCGGGTGCTGGTCCGGCGCTATCTGGCGGGGTTCGGGCCCGCTTCCGTGGCGGACATGGCGCAGTTCGGACTGGTGCAGAAGGGGCGTGTGCGGGAGGCGCTCGGCGCCGATCTGGTGGAGCTCGTGGGGCCCGGTGGCGAGGTGCTGTACGACGTGGCCGACGGGGTGCGGCCCGATGAGGGGGTGGCTGCGCCGCCGCGGTTGCTGGGGATGTGGGACAGCGTGCTGCTTGCCTACGCGGATCGGGGGCGGGTGCTGCCTCCCGAGTACCGGAAGGTCGTGACGCGGGTGAACGGGGATGTGCTGCCCACGGTGCTGGTGGACGGGTATGTCGCCGGGGTGTGGCGGATGGCGCCTGAGGGGGGTGGGGTCGAGGTGTCTGTCTTCCGGCCGTTGACCGAGGGGGAGTGGGGGGTGCTTCGGGGGGAGGCTCGGGGGGTTTGCGCGTTGCTGGTGGGGCGGGATGTGGGGGCTTACCGGCGCTTTGATCACTGGTGGGAGAAGGGGTTGCCGGTGGTGGAGGTGCGGGTGTTGGGGTGACGGGGGTGGTGTCGGGTGCGGCGCCGTCGTGGCTGGTCGCGCAGTTCCCCGCGCCCCTGGGTCGTTCTTCGGGTGCGGGCCGGTGGCCGCTTCTCGCGCAGTTCCCCGCGCCCCTTGTGGGGTTGTCGGTCGGGTGTGGGCCGGTGGGGGCTTCTCGCGCAGTTCCCCGCGCCCCTGAGGCGAGCTGCGCTTGCTCAGGGGAGGCGCGCGTAGCGCATGCCTTCAGGGCAGCCACGACGGGGGCGCGCCTGGGCGACGGCCTCGGAGCGCGGGGTGTCTGTGCACCCGGCAGAAGACATGACTCGGCCGCGGCGGCTCCCCCTCCGCGCCGCCGCGGCCGATCCCCGTGCGAAATGAAGGTCTCAGGCGGGCTCGTCCGTGGCGTGGACGTTGTCCGTGGTGGCGTCGCCGGTGGACTTGGCGGTCGCCTTCAGCGGCTCGCTGGTGGCGTGCACGTTCAGAGGCGCGACGGTGGGCTCGCCGGTGGCGTGGACGTTGTCCGTGGTGGCGTCGCCGGTGGGCTCGTCGGTGGCGTGGACGTTGGTGGGCTTGATCTGGTCGGTCATCTTCCTGGCTCCCCTGCAGAAGGTACGAACGGCTTGCTCGGTGAAGAGCGAGATCCGCCCGGCAGCTCCCCCGTGGGCGGCCGGACGGATCTCGCGGGCCGGATCACCCTAAAGGGCCCGGCCGTTCGCCGTTCCGTCTGCCCCCCGACGCGACGGCCCGGCATATGTTGAAGAGTGCCGGGCCGCGATAAACGAACGATGAACGAGCGCTCCCGCCGGGCCCCGTCAGGCGGCCGTCGGCGCCAGCAGCGCGCTGACCTCGGCCGCCTCGGGCGCGTCGAGCGACCGGAAGATGTCCAGGGCCTCGCGCCAGCAGACCTGGGCGCGGTCGAGCTGGCCGATGCTGTCGAGGGCGCGGCCCAGCACGGTGAGGACGTTGCCCCGCCGCCAGTCCCCGCCGATGCCGCGCAGCAGGGTCAGCGCCGTCTCGGAGTGGGCGGCCGCCTGCCCCGGGCGGCCCGCCGCGATGTCGACCTCGGCCAGCCGGAACAGGGTCATGCCCTCCCACAGCCGCTGCCGGCTGTCCCGGAAGACGCCCAGGGCCTGGTACAGGCAGTCGGCGGCTTCGGTGAGCCGGCCGCTCTGGGTGAGGGCGAGCCCGAGCGCGTAGCGGCCGTTGGCGCCCTTCAGGTCGTGGCCCATCTCGTCGTACATCGCGGTGCCCTGCCGGGCGAGGGCGACGGCCTGTGCGGTGCGGGAGGCCGCCAGGTGGATGCGGGAGAGGTTGCACAGGGCGCTGGCCTCGCCCGGACGGTCGCCGAGGGCGCGGAAGTCGGCGATGGCGCGGGTGAAGTGGGCCTCGCCCTCCTGGTGGCGGTTCTGGTAGAGGGAGACGACGCCGCTGATGTTGGAGGCCCAGCAGCCGGTCAGCGGGTCGTTGGCCGCGGCCGCCAACTCGGCCGCCCGCTGGGCCTCTTGGAGCGCCACGTCGAACCGGCTTCCGGAGATGTGGTGCACGAAGGCCAGCGCGGTGAGTGCGCGGGCCTCCACGTGGAGCGCTCCGTGTTCCTGCGCGGCGTCGCGCAGGAGGGCGGCGACGGCCTCGTACTCCTTGGAGTTGGCCCCGGACTCGGCCAGGTCGATGGCTGCCCACAGGGTGTCGACGGCGCGGCGCAGGGTCCCGGGCCGCGCCGACTGGCGGACGCAGGCGAGCAGGCTGACGGCCTCGGCGTACAGCCAGTCCTGCGCGGCGCGCCGGCTCTCGAACTTCAGGCCCGGGTACGCGGACGGGGTGAGGTGGTCGACGAGCCGGTCGCCGGGGCGGTCGATGAGATAGACCCCGGCGACGGTGGAGAGGTAGAAGTCCAGGAGCCGGGAGAGCGCGGCGTCCCGGCCGGACGCCGGCTCCTCGTCGCGCTCGGCGCACGCACGCGCGTAGAGCCGTACGAGATCGTGGTAGCGGTAGCGGCCCGGAGCCGCCGACTCCAGCAGGGACATGTCGACCAGCTGCTCAAGGAGGTCCTCGGCCTCGTCGGGGTCCAGATCCAGCGTGGCCGCGGCCGCGGAGAGGGAGATGTCCGGCCCGTCCGCGAGGCCCAGGAGGCGGAACGCGCGGGCCTGGGCGGGCTCCAGCTGGCCGTAGCCCAGCTCGAAGGTCGCCTTCACCGCGAGGTCACCGGCCTGGAGTTCGTCGAGGCGGCGCCGTCCGTCGGCCAGCTTCGCGGCGAGGACCGAGACGGTCCAGGTGCGGCGGGCCGCGAGGCGGGACGCGGCGATCCGGATGGCCAGCGGCAGGAAGCCGCACGCGGCCACCACGTCCAGGGCCGCCTCGCGCTCGGCGGCGACCCGCTCCTCGCCGACGATGCGGGTGAACAGCAGCAGGGCCTCTTCCGGGGACATGACGTCCAGGTCCACCAGGTGGGCGCCGGCCAGGCCGACCATCCGGACCCGGCCGGTGATCAGCGCCGCGCAGCCCTCGGTGCCGGGGAGCAGCGGGCGGACCTGGGCCGCGTCCCGCGCGTTGTCCAGCAGGACCAGGACGCGGCGGCCGTCCAGCGTCGAGCGGTACAGCGCCGCCCGCTCGTCCGGGGAGTCGGGGATCGCGGAGTCGGCGGTGCCGAGCGCCCGCAGGAACGAGCCGAGGACCGCCTCCGGCTCGGCCGCGTGCGGGCCCGCGCCCTGGAGGTCCACGTACAACTGGCCGTCGGGGAAGGCGGCGCGGGCCGCGTGGGCCACGTGCACCGCCAGCGTCGTCTTGCCGACGCCGCCGATGCCGGCCACCGCCGAGACCGCCATCACGCCGCCCGCGCCGGTCTCCGACGAGGCGGCGGCCAGCGCCTCGCTGAGTTCGCGGACGAAGTCGGCGCGGCCGGTGAAGTCGGGCACGGTCGCGGGCAGCTGGGCCGGGCGGACCGGGGCCGCGGCGGGTTCGGCGGGCGGCGCCGAGGGTTCGGCGAGGCCGGGGTCGGCGCGCAGGATGCGCTGCTGGAGTTCGGACAGGCCGGGGCGCGGGTCGACGCCCAGCTCGTCGGCGAGGAGGCGGCGGGTGTCCGCGTACACGGCGAGGGCCTCCGCCTGGCGGCCCGAGCGGTACAGCGCCAGCATCAGCAGCTCGCGCAGCCGCTCGCGCAGCGGGTGGGACGCGGTGAGGGCGGTGAGTTCGGAGACCGCCTCCGCGTGGCAGCCCTGCTCCAGGTCCATGTCGAGGCGGGCCTCGAGGAGTTGCAGGCGCCATTCCTCCAGGCGGGCGCGCTGGGTCTCCGCGTAGGGGCCGGGGACGCCGGCGAGCGGTTCGCCGTCCCACAGGCCGAGGGCCTTGCGCAGCAGGGCCCGCGCCTGGCAGAGGTCGCCGGACTGGCGGGCCTTCTCGGCGTCCGACGACAGCTCCTCGGCCGCCGCCAGGTCCAGGGCGTCGCGCCGGGGGAGCCGGATCGCGTAGCCGCCGGAGTCGCTGGCGAGCACGCCCGGGTCCAGGATCTTGCGCAGCCGGGACGCGTAGGTGCGCAGCGCCGCGAGGGCCTGCGACGGGGATTCCTCGCCCCAGAGCGCGTCGATCAGCTCGGACGCGGTCGCGGTGCGGCCCTCGCGCAGCAGCAGGGCGGCCAGCAGGGCGCGCTGCTGCGGGGATCCGGCGGCCAGCGGTTCGGCGCCGCGCCAGGCGTGGACCGGGCCGAGGACACTGAAGCGCAGGCCGGATCCGGGTGCGGTGGTGTCGGCGGTGCCGGGTCCGGGTGTTGCGGGTGCGGTGGTGTCGGCGGTGCCGGGTCCGGGTGTTGCGGGTGCGGTGGTGTCGGCGGTGCCGGGTCCGGGTGCGGCGGGCGTGGTGGTGTCGGGCGTGCCGGATTCGGGTGCGGCGGGCGTGGTGGTGTCGGTGGTGCCGGATCCGGGTGCGGTGGTGCCGGGTCCGGGTGTTGCGGGTGCGGTGGTGTCGGTCGTGCCGGGTCCGGGCGTGGTGGTGCCGGACGCGGGCGTCGCGGGCGTGGTGGTGCCGGTCGTGCCGGACGCGGGTGTCGCGGGTGTGCCGGGTTCGGGCAGGGCGTCCTCAGGTGTGCCGGACCGTCGCTGCTCCGGAACCCGCGGTCCACCGTCCATCGTCGCCGCCCCCCTGCCGCCGCACCAGCACCTGTACGTCCCGTACTCCACGCCGGTGGTCCGACGCCTCTGCCCTCGCTGTCCAGGCGGCGCGCCGCTGTCGGCACGTGCCCCCTGAGGCAACTCCGTCAGTTTGCCTTGTTCATGGCAGATACGTCAGCCGCGGGAGACTGTCATCACAGACATCTCACGCGTACGACCCTCACCATCCGCGCAAATCCGTCGGGTGCCCACTAGCTGACGGGTCGTCAGATCGGCGCTACCGTGAATCCATGGAGACCACGGAGACCACAAACGCCCAAAGTGCCCCGGAATCAGTCGACTTGCCGCGCATCATCTCCGTCGACGACCACACCGTCGAGCCGCCCACGGTGTGGTCCGACCGGCTGCCGAAGAAGTACGCCGACGTGGGGCCGCGCATCGTCCGCGCACCCCTGAAGGAAATGACCTTTCTGGGCGGAAAGTTCGCGCCCGTCATGGGCCGGCCCGGGGACGACGGGCCGATCGGCGACTGGTGGGTGTACGAGGACCTCCACCGGCCCCTCACCCGGCTCGACACCGCCGTCGGCTACGACCGGGACGAGATCAAGCTGGAGGTCATCACCTACGAGCAGATGCGGCCGGGATCCTTCGACGTCCCCGCCCGGCTCGCCGACATGGACGTCAACCACGTCCAGTCCGCCCTCTGCTTCCCCACCTTCCCGCGCTTCTGCGGGCAGACCTTCACCGAGGCCAAGGACCGGGAGCTGGGGCTGCTCGGGGTGCGCGCGTACAACGACTGGATGGTGGACGAGTGGTGCGGGCCGGCTGCCGCCGGGCGCCTGATACCGCTCACCCTCGTCCCGCTCTGGGACGCCGGGCTGGCCGCCGCCGAGGTGCGGCGCAATGCCGCGCGCGGGGTGCGGGCGGTCGCCTTCTCCGAGATTCCGCCGCATCTCGGGCTGCCGTCCATCCACGGCGACGAGTGGGATCCGTTCCTCGCCGCGTGCGACGAGACCGGGACCGTCATCGCCATGCACATCGGCTCCAGCAGCAAGATGCCGTCGACGTCCCCCGACGCGCCGCCCGCCGTCGGGTCCACCATCACCTTCGCCAACTGCTGTTTCTCGATGGTCGACTGGCTGATGAGCGGCAAGTTCGAGCGGTTCCCGAACCTGAAGATCATGTACGCGGAGGGGCAGATCGGCTGGATCCCCTACATCCTGGAGCGCGCCGACGTGGTGTGGGAGGAGAACCGGGGGTGGGGCGGGGTCGCCGACAAGGTGCGCAAGCCGCCGAGCGAGTATTTCGCGGAGCACGTGTACGGGTGCTTCTTCGACGATGCCTTCGGGTTGCGGAACCTGGACTCGATCGGGGTCGCCAATGTCCTCTACGAGACCGACTATCCGCACTCCGACTCGACCTGGCCGAAGTCTCGGGAGGTCGGGGAGGCGCAGATGGGGCATCTTGCGGGGGATGTCGTGGAGCGCATTGTGCGGGGCAATGCCATTGATCTGCTCGGGTTGACTTCGGAGGGGCTCTGGGCGGCTTGACCTTGCCGGTCGGGGTGGGGGGCTTCGGCTGGGGGTGCGTGGGGGCTGGTCGCGCAGTTCCCCGCGCCCCTGCGGGGTTGCCGGTCGGTGGGGCTTCTCGTGCGGTTCCTCGCGGCCCTGGGTGGTTTGTTGCGTGCGGGCCGGTGGTCGTTTTTTGCGCAGTTCCCCGCGCCCCTGTGGGGTTGTCGGTCGGGTGGCGGTCCGTGGGGCTTCTCGCGCAGTTCCTCGCGCCCCTGGGGGGTTCGTTCAGTGTCGGCCGGTGGCCTCTTCTCGCGCAGTTCCCCGCGCCCCTGAGGCGTGCGCTGCGCGCAGCCTCTTCTTGGGGCCGCGCTTTGCGCGTTCCCCTCATGAGGCTGCGGCTTCGCCGCGCGAGGGGTGTCTCTGTGGGGCCTCGGTGGGATGGCGCACGCAGTGTGCCTCTCAGGGGCGCGGGGAACTGCGCGGGAAGCCCCACCGGGCCGCGCGTGGTCGACGACCCCCTTCCCACCTCTTGTCTGACGGTGTGTCAGGTACGAGGATGGGGGCGCCAGTATGTGACGGATCGTCAGATCGAGGGGAACCGGGTATGGCGCGGCTCGCTTACGGGATTCAGCTCCCCATTCAGTCCCAGAGCACCATGTACGCCGAGACCTGGGAGGCGGACGCGGGCGTCGCCGACCTGGTGGAGATCGCGCGCGCCGCCGACCGGGGCGGGTTCGACTACATCGCGGTCTGCGACCACGTGGGCATCCCGCGCCGGCTCGCCGACGCCATGTCCACGACCTGGTACGACCCGGTCGCCACGCTCTCCTTCCTGGCCGGGGTGACCGAACGGGCCCGGCTGCTCAGCCACGTCGCCGTCGTCGCCCTGCGCCATCCGCTGCTCTCCGCGAAGAGCTACGCGACCCTCGACCACCTCAGCGGCGGACGCCTGATCCTCGGGGTCGGGGCCGGCCACGTACAGGAGGAGTTCGAGGCGCTCGGCGTCGACTTCGCGCGGCGCGGGGCGGTGCTCGACGAGACCGTGGACGCGCTCAAGGCGGCGCTCACGCAGGAGGAGTTCCCCTCGTACAAGGGGGAGCTGTTCCAGTTCGAGGGGCTGGGGCAGAAGCCCAGGCCCGCCCAGGCGCACGTCCCCGTATGGGTCGGCGGCTCCTCGGCACCCGCCGTGCGCCGCGCCGCGCTCAAGGGCGACGGCTGGCTGCCGCAGGGCGACCCGCGGGACGAGCTGGCCGGGAAGATCCGGACCATCAAGCGGCTGCGGGCCGACGCCGGGATCGAGGCGCCCCTGACCGTCGGGGCCATCGCCGAGCCGCTGTACATCGGCGATCCCTCCTGGCACGTCGGGCGGCGCACGCTCACCGGCTCGCCCGACGAACTGGCCGAGTCGCTGCGCGCGTACGCGGCGATGGGCGTGGACCAGATCCAGGTGCGCTTCCGCAGCCGCGGCCGGACCGAACTCGTCGACCAGATCGCGGCCTTCGCGGCCGGTGTCGCACCCCAACTCACCTGAGGAGCACAGGGCATGGGCAAGCTGGACGGGCGCGTCGTTCTCATCACGGGCGCGGCGCGCGGGCAGGGCGAGCAGGAGGCGCGGCTGTTCGCCGCCGAGGGCGCGAAGGTCGTCGTCGCCGATGTGCTCGACGATCAGGGGGAGGCCGTCGCGAAGGAGATCGGCGGCCGCTTCGTGCACCTGGACGTGAGCCGGGAAGAGGACTGGGAGGCCGCCGCGCGCGCCGCCAAGGACGCCTTCGGGAAGATCGACGGGCTGGTCAACAACGCGGGCATCCTGCGCTTCAACGAACTGACCGGCACGCCGCTGGAGGAGTTCCAGCAGATCGTGAACGTCAACCAGGTCGGCGCCTTCCTCGGCATCAAGACCATCGCCCCGGAGATCGCCGAGGCGGGCGGCGGGTCGATCGTGAACACCTCGTCGTTCACGGGGATCACGGGCATGGCGCTGGTCGGCGCGTACGCCGCGAGCAAGCACGCGATTCTCGGTCTGACCCGCGTCGCCGCCCTGGAACTCGCGGGGAAGAAGATACGCGTCAACGCCGTCTGCCCGGGCGCCATCGACACCGCGATGAGCAACCCCGCCCAACTCGACCCGGGCGGCGACATCCAGGCCGGCACCGAGGCGCTGGACGAGCTCTACCGCAAGCTGGTGCCGCTCGGCCGGGTCGGCAGGCCCGAGGAGGTCGCGCGGCTCGCGCTGTTCCTCACCGCGGAGGAGGACTCCGCGTACATCACCGGGCAGCCGTTCGTGGTCGACGGCGGCTGGCTCGCCGGGGTCAGCATTCTCTAGCCCCCCAGGGCCTGTCTGACGGTGTATCAGGTATTGACGGTCGCAGGTCGCAGTGGAACAGTCATCCCATCCAATCTGACGGATCGTCAGAAACTGACGAGGACGGTGAACCTCCTTGGAATTCGGGCTCTTTGTACAGGGATACGTGGGCAAGCAGGCGCTGACCGACCCCACCGCCGAGCACCGCGCGCTCATGAACGAGACCGAGTACGTCATCCAGGCGGACAAGTCCGGCTTCAAGTACGCCTGGGCGTCCGAGCACCACTTCCTGGAGGAGTACTCGCATCTGTCGGCGAACGACGTGTTCCTCGGGTACCTGGCGCACGCCACCGAGCGCATCCACCTCGGCTCCGGCATCTTCAACCCGCTGGCCCAGGTGAACCATCCGGTGAAGGTCGCCGAGAAGGTCGCCATGATGGACCACCTCAGCGAGGGGCGGTTCGAGTTCGGCAGCGGGCGCGGGGCCGGCAGCCACGAGATCCTCGGCTTCATCCCTGGTGTGACGGACATGAACTACACCAAGGAGATCTGGGAAGAGACCATCGCCGAGTTCCCGAAGATGTGGCTCCAGGACGAGTACGTCGGGTTCCAGGGCAAGCACTGGTCGCTGCCGCCGCGCAAGATCTTCCCCAAGCCGCACGGGAAGTCCCACCCGGCCATGTGGTACGCCGCCGGGTCCCCGCCCTCGTACGCCATGGCCGCCAGGAAGGGGCTGGGCGTGCTCGGGTTCTCCGTGCAGAAGGTCTCCGACATGGAGTGGGTCCTGGAGCAGTACAAGACCGCGATCACCGAGGCCGAGCCGATCGGTGGCTTCGTCAACGACAACGTCATGGTGACCTCGACGGCCATCTGCGCCGAGACCCACGACAAAGCCGTCGACATCGCCGTGAGCGGCGGGCTCAACTACCTCCAGTCGCTGGTCTTCCGGTACCACGACACCTTCCCGCGGCCCGAGGGCATCCCCGAGTGGCCGGAGGTCCTTCCCGAGTACAACCGGGAGATCATCGAACTCCTCATCGCCGAGGAGCTGATGATCTGCGGTGACCCGGGCGAGGTGCTCCAGCAGTGCAAGCGCTGGGAGCAGGCCGGGGCCGACCAGCTCTCCTTCGGGCTGCCGATCGGGATCTCGCACGAGGACACCCTGAACTCGATCAAGCTCATCGGGGAGCACGTCATTCCCAAGATCGACACGGATCCGGTGCATCGGACGAGCCGGTTCCGGTCCGCCGCGTAGCACTCCGTGCCGCCCCGGTTCTCCTCCTTCCCGGACAAGGAGAGCCGGGGCCCTGTCGTAGCCGCTGTCACGGGGCTCCGCCCCGGACCCCGCTCCTCAAACGCCGGAGGGGCTTGATTTGGGGCTTCGCCTCGGACCCGCTCCTCGATCGTCGGAGGGGCTTGATTTGGGGCTCCGCCCCGGACCCCGCTCCTCAAACGCCGGAGGGGCTTGATCTGGGGCTCTGCCTCGGACCCTGCTCCTCGATCGTCGGAGGGGCTTGATTTGGGGCTTCGTCCCGGATCCCGCTTCTCGATCGTCGGAGGGGCTTGATTTGGGGCTTCGTCCCGGATCCCGCTCCTCGATCGTCGGAGGGGCTTGATGTTGCTGAGCTCGATTCCTTAGGAGCAGGCATGCTCGACCACCTGATCAAGGGCGCCACCGTCGTCGACGGGACCGGTGCCCCCGCCTACGTCGCCGATGTCGGCATCCGTGACGGGCGCATCGCCGTCATCGCCGAGAGCGGAGCCGTCGCCGAGGAGGCGCGGACGAGCGAGGACGCCTCGGGGCTCGTACTCGCTCCCGGGTTCGTCGATCCGCACACGCACTACGACGCGCAGCTGTTCTGGGACCCGTACGCCACGCCCTCCCTCAACCACGGCGTGACCACGGTCGCGGGTGGCAACTGCGGCTTCACGCTCGCCCCGCTGAACCCCGGGCGGCCGGACGACGCCGACTACACGCGGCGGATGATGTCCAAGGTCGAGGGGATGTCGCTGGTCGCCCTGGAGGAAGGGGCGCCCTGGAGTTGGAACTCCTTCGGGGAGTACCTCGAAGCGCTCGACGGACGGATCGCGGTCAACGCCGGTTTCATGGTGGGGCACTGCGCGCTGCGCCGGTACGTGATGGGAGCGGACGCCGTCGGCGGGCAGCCCAGCGAGCAGCAGCTGGCCGACATGCTGGCGCTGTTCCACCAGGCCATGGACGCCGGGGCCTGGGGGCTGTCCACCACCCAGTCCTCCACCCACTCGGACGGCGACGGCGAGCCGGTCGCCTCCCGGCACGCGCTGCCCGCCGAACTCATCGCGCTGAGCCGGGCGGTCGGCGAGCACGAGGGGACGCAGATCGAGGCCATCGTCGCCGGGTGCCTCGACCAGTTCAGCGACGACGAGATCGACCTGTTCGTCGAGATGAGCGCCGCCGCCGGGCGGCCCCTCAACTGGAACGTGCTGACCATCGACGCCGCCGTCCCCGAACGCGTGCCGCGGCAGCTCTCGGCAAGTGAACGGGCTCGGAAGTCCGGCGGCCGGATCGTCGCCCTGACCATGCCGATCCTGACCCCGATGAACATGTCGCTGGGCACCTTCTGCGCGCTCAACCTGATCCCCGGGTGGGGCGAGGTGCTGGGGCTGCCCGTCGACGAACGGATCGCGAGGCTGCGCGACCCGGAGGTGCGCACCGAGATGCTGCGCCGCGCCGACAGCAAGGAGGCCGGCGTCTTCCGCAGGCTCGCCGACTTCGGGCGGTACGTCATCGGCGACACCTACTCGGAGGCGAACGAGGGGCTGACCGGGCGTGTGGTGAAGGACATCGCGGCCGAGCGCGGGCAGGAGCCCTTCGAGTGCCTCGTCGAGATCTGCGCCAACGACCGGCTGCGTACGGTCCTGTGGCCGATGCCGACCGACAACGACCCCGACTCGTGGGCGCTGCGCGCCGAGGCCTGGGGCCACGACGACGTCATGCTGGGCGGCTCCGACGCTGGAGCGCACCTGGACCGGATGTGCGGGGCGCCCTACACGACCCGGTTCATCGGGGACTGTCTGCGCGGGCGCAAGCTGGTCGGTCTGGAGCAGGCCGTGAAGATGCTGACCTCGGACCCGGCCGAGCTGTTCGGGCTGCGCGAGCGCGGGACGGTGCAGGAGGGCTTCCACGCCGACCTGGTGCTCTTCGACCCGGAGGCCATCGACGCGGGCAAGGCCACGCTGGTCCACGACCTGCCCGGCGACAGCCCCCGACTGGACTCCAAGGCCATCGGCATCACCGCGGTGTGGGTCAACGGCGTCGAGGCCATCCGCGGCGACGTCGTCAGCGGCGCCGTGCCCGGCAAGGTGCTCCGCTCGGGGCAGGACACCCGGACGGTGAGCACCAAGTGAGCGCTGTGGACGGCAGGTTGTTCATCGGGGGCGAGTGGGTCGAGCCCGGGGGCGGGACCTACGACGTGATCGACCCGGCGACCGAGCGGGTCGTCGGCGCCGCCCCCGAGGCCACGCGGCAGCAGGTGCACGACGCCGCGCGCGCCGCCCGCGACGCCTTCGGGCCCTGGTCGCGGACGACGCCCCGGGAGCGGGCCGCGATCCTCGACCGGGCCGCCGACCTCATGCAGCGCGACTTCGCGTCCCACGCCGAGCTGGCGCAGGCCGAGAGCGGCGCCACGACCGGGACGGCCCGCGGGATGCAGGTCGGCGTCGGCGTCACCCGCTTCCGGCGGTACGCGGCCGGCGCCCTGGAACCCGTGGAGGAGGGACTCCCCCCGCAGATCAACGAGGCCGGGCCGATGGGCAAGGCCGGGGTGATGGGCGCGCTCGCCGTGCGGCAGCCGGTCGGCGTCGTCACCTGCATCACCTCGTACAACAACCCCTGGGCCAACCCGGCGGGCAAGGTCGCGCCCGCACTCGCCATGGGCAACACCGTCGTCGTCAAGCCTGCCCCGCAGGACCCGCTCTCCGTGTTCCGGATGGCGGCCGCCCTCGCGGAGGCCGGAGCGCCGCAGGGGGTGGTGAACGTCGTCAGCGGCGCCTCGGTCGACGTGGGGGAGGCGGCCGTCGACTCCCCGGATGTGGACATGGTGAGCTTCACCGGGTCCACCGCCGTCGGGCAGCGCATCGGCGAGGTGTGCGGGCGTTCCATGAAGCGGCAGCTGATGGAGCTGGGCGGCAAGGGCGCCGCGATCGTCTTCGGCGACGCCGACCTGGACTCGGCCGTCGCCGGGATCGGCACGACGTACGCCTTCTACAGCGGGCAGATCTGCACGGCGCCGACCCGGGCGCTGGTGCACCGCTCGGTGTACGACGCGTTCGTCGACAAGCTCACCGCGTACATCGGGTTCATGAAGGTCGGCGACCCGAGGGAGCGGGGCACGGTCGTCGGGCCGGTCATCTCGGCGGCGCACCGCGACCGGATCGAGTCCTACGTGGAGCTCGGGCGCAAGGAGGGCGCGACGGTCGTCGCGGGCGGGGAGCGGCCCGCCGTGCCCGGCACGGACACGGGCTTCTACGTCGCGCCCACCCTGCTCGCCGACTGCACCAACGACATGCGGGTGGTGCGCGAGGAGATCTTCGGTCCCGTCGTCACGGTCGTCCCCTTCGACGGGGAGGGGCCGGGCGACGAGGACGAGGCGGTGGCGCTGGCCAACGACTCCGACTACGGGCTCATCGACTACGTCTGGTCTGGCGACGTCGCCCGCGCCTTCCGGGTCGCGCGGCGGCTGCGGGCCGGCGGGGTCGGGGTGAACACGGTCGGACGGAACATGGAGGCGCCGTTCGGCGGGTTCAAGAAGAGCGGCGTGGGGCGGGACGTCGGCTCGTACGCGCTGCACGCGTACAGCGAGCTGCAGTCGATCGTGTGGCCCGGGTGACGTGATCCGGGCGACGTGACCCACCCCTCACGGGAAATTTTGGAATGGGGTAAATCGGACCCGGCTGCGATTACCGAATAGCGGACGCCGGGCCGATCGCCTTGCAAAGTGCGGCTAGAGTGCGGGGATGGGTTGCTGACTCTTAGGTGGTTGCCCGAATTGCCCATGGATCATTAAGAGGTCATGGGGTGACGAATCCCGCCAGATGTGGAAACCGCAGGATTTAACGTCCTGTTCATGACTCAGCTGGACGTGCGGCCCCAGGAGGGCACAGGGAAGGGCGAGGGCAAGGGCCTCGGCGGGAACTCCGTCGGGCTGCTCGGCAGTGCCGTCATCGGCATCTCCACGGTCGCGCCCGTCTACTGCCTCACCTCGACCCTCGGCTCCACGGCCGGCGAGGTCGGTCTGCAGATGCCCGCGGTGTTCCTGGCCGGGTTCCTGCCCATGCTGCTGGTCGCGTTCGCGTACCGGGAGCTGAACAAGGTCATGCCGGACTGCGGTACGTCCTTCACCTGGACCGTGAAGGCGTTCGGGCCGCGCGTGGGCTGGATGTGCGGCTGGGGCCTGGTGATCGCGACGATCATCGTGCTGTCGAATCTGGCCGGGGTCGCGACCTCGTACTTCTGGCTGCTCGCCGGAGAGATCACCAACAGCGACTCGGTGGCGGCCCTGGACGGCGACAAGGCCGTCCACATCCTCACGTGCCTGGCGCTGATCGCGGCGGCGACCGCCATCAGCTACCGCGGGATGACCGCCACGAAGGGCGTGCAGTACACCCTGGTCGGCCTCCAGCTGGTGGTGCTCGGCGTCTTCGTCGTGATGGCCGTGTCCAAGGCGGGCTCGGCGGACTTCCCGACCTCGGTGCCCTTCTCCTGGTCGTGGCTGAACCCGTTCTCGGTGCAGTCCTTCGGCGCGTTCACCGCCGGTCTGTCCCTGTCGATCTTCATGTACTGGGGCTGGGACACCTGCCTGACCGCCAACGAGGAGACGATCGGCTCCGACCGGACACCGGGGCGCGCCGCGCTCATCGCCATGGTCGTCCTCGTCGGCTCCTACCTGGCCACGGGCGTCGCCGCCCAGATGATCGTCGGTTCCGGGGGCAAGGGCCTCGGCCTCGCCAACCCGGACACCTCCGACAACGTCTTCGCCGCCCTGGCCGGCCCGGTGATGGGCCCCACCCTCGGCATCCTGCTCTTCGTCGCGGTCCTCGCCTCGGCGGCGGCCAGCCTCCAGACGACGTTCATCCCCGTCGCCCGCACCGTCCTCGCCATGTCGACCTACGAGGCGCTCCCGGCCTCGTACGCCCGCGTCCACCCGCGCTTCAGGACGCCGGGCCGCGCCACGGTCACCGCGGGCGTCGCCACGGCCGTCTTCTACACGGTCATGACGCTGGTCTCCGAGCACGTCCTCGTCGACACGATCTACGCCCTCGGCCTCATGATCTGCTTCTACTACGCGCTGACGGCGTTCGCCTGCGCCTGGTACTTCAAGGCGGAGCTGCGCTCCTCGCTCCGCGACTTCACCTTCAAGGGACTCTTCCCGGCCTTGGGCGGCCTGCTCCTGTCGGCGGTCTTCGTGAAGACCCTGGTCGACATGTGGAACCCGGAGTACGGCAGCGGCTCCTCGGTCTTCGGAGTGGGCTCGGTCTTCGTCATCGGGGTCGGCCTGCTGCTCGTCGGCTTCGTGATCATGCTGGTGATGGGCCGCCGGAGCCCGGCGTTCTTCCGGGGCGAGGTGCTGAACCGGGAGACCGCGGTGCTGGTGGTGGAGGAGTAGTCGCTCACGCCCCCAGGAAGATCGGGTTCGTGAACGCGGTCAGGGCGCCCGGCAGGCCCGGGGCCGTCGCCGGGTGGCGGACCTCGGCGCGGACGTAGGCCGCGTAGGACGGGGTCGTGTGCCAGGTCGCCGTTCCCGTGCCGGAGTCGGACAGCGGGGCCGAGGTGAACAGGGTGCCCTCGTCCGTGACGATGTGCAGGGTGCAGCCGGGCGCGCCCTTCACCTCCAGGGTCACCGTCACCGGGGTGTCGGCGGCGACCGCGAGGCGTTCGCCGAGGCCCGCCGTCCGGCCCCGGCCGCCGCTCGCCGTGAAAGCGACCTCGACGTCCTTGGTCTCGGCGACGTAGGCGTGGCCCGCCCTGATGCCCGCCTGGATCGCGTCCCGCGTCAGATCGTCGGCGAGGACCACCGTCTGGGGGCCGCCCACCCGGTCCGGATCGCGGTGGGCGTCGCTGTTGCCCATCGCGGGCAGCCAGGAGCCGCGGCCGCCGCTGCCGCGCGAACGGGCGTAGGAGACCAGGGTGTTGTCCCAGTCGGCCAGCGACACCTCGTCGTCCGGCGTGTACGGCCCGTTCCACACCTCCACCGCGTCCGCCTCGCCGAAGCCGAACTTCCAGCCGCAGCCGATGCACGTCGCGTGCGGATGCGCGGGGACGACCAGACCGCCCGCCCGCCGGATCCGGTCGGCGTACTTCGCCCAGCGGTTGTCCCGGGCCCGGTAGCGCCAGTCGACGAAGGTGCCCGGGTCGGTGCCGAGGGCGACCACGTGGCCGTTGCGCGTCGTGATCTCCTCGCCGAGCATCACCAGCAGGTCGTCGCCCGCCACGTCCGCCCAATGGGCATGGGCGGACTGGGTGTTGTGGTCCGAGGTGTTGATGAAGTCCAGGCCCGCCGCCCGCGCGAGGGCGCCGATCTCGGCGGGCGTGCGCCTGCCGTCCGAGTACCAGGAGTGCAGATGGCAGTCGCCGCGGTACCAGGCCCGGCCGCGCCCGCGTGCCCGCTCCGGCGGATAGGACGGCGCGGGCGTCTCGCCGGGCGCGCCGTGGGTCAGCGTCACCGTCACCGAGTACGGCAGGCCGTCCGGCGCCACCGTGTACGGGCCGAGCGCGATGTGCCAGGTGCCGGTCCGTACCGGGCCCGGCAGATAGCCGGGCGTCGCGTCGTCGGCCCGCAGGAAGAACTCGGTGCGGGCCCCGCCCGACCAGCCGCGGAAGCCCTCGCCGCCGAGCGCCGTGCCGCGCTCGTCGAAGACGCCGATGTCCAGCGCGTTGTTCTGGGTGCCGGCCGGCACCGTGGCCTTCGTGTACGTGTACGCGACCCTGATCTCCCGTACCCCGCGCGGCACCTCGACCGGCAGGTACACGAAGTCGGGCGCGCCCGGCGGCAGCGTGCCCGTGAGCGTACGGGTCGACTGCGTCCCCTCGGCGGCGCCGGCGAAGCTCATGGTCCCGAGCGTAAGCGCGCCGGCCGCTCCGGTCACCAGCAGCGCCCGCCTGCCCGGGCCTCTGGGGTCTCTGTCGTCTCCGTGGTCGGCGTCGGTGCACATGTCGCGGCTCCCCAGAGTGTCGGATGCGGCCAGGGTGTGGCCCGGGCAACTCTGGTATTGAGCCGTTAACCGCCCGCCAATGGAAGGGGAGCGGCGGATTACGACCGGGAGCGTTTGCGGAACAGGCCGACGACCACCAGCACCACGAGCACGAGCAGAATGATCACGATCAGGCCGACTTTGCCGAGCGAACTGCCGTGCCGCGATTTGTGCCGCCGCTTCGATTTGCCGATCCGCGTCACCGACTTGGCCTCGGTGACCTTGCGCGGCGCCGACGCCGACGACGGCCCGTGCCCCGCCGCGACCGCGGCCGCCGACACCGTCGTGGCCCCGGTGCGCGGGGCCGCCGTCGCCGGTACGGCCCCGAACAGCAGCGCTCCCAGCAGCACGAGTACCGCCGCGGGACGTGAACGGACCGCCATCTGAACCCCCGTGAAGAATGTCCTGTGAAGAATGCCTGTACGGAACTCCATGACGCCTTTCGCAAAAGCCCGGTAAAGAGCTTTCGGCGAATGCGATCAGGGGAGCGTAGCCGCGCCCATGGACTCCTGGAACCCCCGCCGGTAGGAAAGCCGCATGCGGATCTCGACCACGATCTTCCTGACCGACGAGACCATCACTCCCGTGCGCCTCGCCCGCGAGCTCGAACAGCGCGGCTTCGGCGGCCTCTACCTCCCCGAGCACACCCACATCCCCGTGGAGCGCACCAGCCCGTACCCCAACGGCGGTGACCTGCCCCGCGAGTACACCCGCACCCTCGACCCGCTCGTCGCCCTCGCCCAGGCCGCCGCCGTCACCGAGGACCTCGCGCTCGGCACCGGCGTCACCCTCCCCATGGAGCACGACCCGATCGCCCTGGCCAAGCAGATCGCCACCCTCGACCACCTCTCCGGCGGCCGCTTCACGCTCGGCGTCGGCTTCGGCTGGAACCGTGAGGAGGCCGCCGACCACGGCGTCGCCGACTGGCGCACCCGCCGGGACCTCGTCCGCGAGCGGATGGGGGTGATGCGGGCGCTGTGGGCGGACGGACCCACGGCGTACGCGGGCGAGTTCGGCCCGGGCGTCCGCGCCAGCCACGCCTTCCCCAAGCCGGTGCGGGGCGGTGCGCCGCGCGTCCTCGTCGGCGGCGCCGCGGGACCCAAGCTCTTCTCCCACATCTGCGACTACGCCGACGGCTGGATGCCCATCGGAGGCGCCGGGCTGAGCCGGACCGTGCCCGAGCTGAAGGAGCGGTGGGCGGAGGCGGGCCGCGATCCCGGCGCGCTGACGATCGTGCCGTACGCGGTGCTGCCGACCCCGGGCAAACT
Source organism: Streptomyces sp. NPDC046716 (assembly GCF_040645755.1). NCBI lineage: Bacteria > Bacillati > Actinomycetota > Actinomycetes > Kitasatosporales > Streptomycetaceae > Streptomyces > Streptomyces sp. NPDC046716. Next base: position 19,635 of record NZ_JBEYYU010000058.1, on the reverse strand, counting down.
CGCGCACTACGCCGAGCAGGGCTTCGGGGAGGTCGTGCTGCAACTGCCGCCGGGGGACACCGGGACCGTGCTGAAGACGCTGGACGAGTACGCCCCGTACCTGTGAGGAGGCCGTGCGGGCGGACCCGGACTCCCCGCGAGGCATGTGTCACCACAGGCGCTCTCGTGGGCCGCGGGGCACCGCTCGTATGCTCAATTCATGAGTGATCAGGACGCCGCACCCCAGACGCAGCAGCCCGACCGGCCCACGGCCAACGCGATGCGCCGCGCCCTGAAACGGGCCAGGGACGGTGTCGCGCTCGACGTCACGGAGGCCGCCGTGCTGCTCCAGGCACGCGGCGCCGACCTGGACGACCTCACGGCATCGGCGGCCCGGGTGCGCGACGCGGGCCTGGACGCCGCGGGCCGGCCGGGCGTCATCACGTACTCGAAGAGCGTGTTCATCCCGCTCACCCGGCTGTGCCGGGACAAGTGCCACTACTGCACGTTCGTGACCGTCCCCGGCAAGCTGCGCCGCGCGGGCCACGGGATGTTCATGTCGCCGGACGAGGTCCTGGACGTCGCACGCAAGGGCGCCGAACTCGGCTGCAAGGAAGCCCTGATCACCCTCGGCGACAAGCCGGAGGACCGCTGGCCCGAGGCGCGCGAGTGGCTGGACGCGCACGGCTACGACGACACGATCGCCTACGTACGGGCCATATCCATCCGCATCCTGGAGGAGACGGGCCTGCTCCCGCACCTCAACCCCGGGGTGCTGTCCTGGACCGACTTCCAGCGCCTGAAGCCCGTGGCACCGTCCATGGGCATGATGCTGGAGACGACCGCCGAGCGCCTGTGGTCCGAGCCGGGCATGCCGCACTACGGCTCCCCGGACAAGGAGCCGGCCGTGCGGCTGCGGGTCCTTGAGGACGCGGGGCGTTCGTCCGTCCCCTTCACCAGCGGGCTGCTCATCGGCATCGGCGAGACCTACGAGGAGCGCGCCGAGTCGCTGTTCGCGCTGCGCCGCACCGCACGCTCGTACCACGGCATCCAGGAATTGATCATCCAGAACTTCCGCGCGAAGCCGGACACGGCGATGCGCGGGATGCCCGACGCCGAGCTCGACGACCTGGTCGCCACGGTGGCCGTCGCCCGGCACATCATGGGCCCGTCGGGCAATCTCCAGGCGCCGCCGAACCTGGTCGACGGCGAGTACACGCGGCTCATCGGCGCGGGCATCGACGACTGGGGCGGCGTCTCCCCGGTGACCATCGACCACGTGAACCCCGAGAAGCCGTGGCCGAAGCTGGAGGAGCTGGCCGAGCAGTCCGCGGCCGCCGGCTTCGAGCTGCGCGAACGGCTGTGCGTGTACCCGGAGTTCGTGACGCGCGGCGAGCCGTGGCTCGACCCGCGCCTGCTCCCGCACGTGCGCGCGCTCGCCGACCCGGAGACGGGCCTGGCGATCGCGGACGCCCCGGTCGTGGGCCGCCCCTGGCAGGAGCCCGACGAGGGCTACGTCGCCTCCTCCGGCCGCACCGACCTGCACCGCACCATCGACACCGACGGCCGTACGTCGGACCGCCGTGACGACTTCGACGAGGTGTACGGCGACTGGGAGGCGCTGCGCGAGCAGGCGGCGCCCGGCATGGTCCCGTCCCGGATCGACGGCGACGTGCGGGAGGCGCTGGCGGTCGCCGCCGACGACCCCACCCGGCTCACCGACGACCAGGCCCTCGCCCTGCTGCACGCGGACGGCCCGGCCCTCGACGCGCTCTGCAAGATCGCCGACGACATCCGTAAAACGGTCAACGGCGACGACGTCACGTACATCGTCACGCGGAACATCAACTTCACGAACGTCTGCTACACCGGCTGCCGCTTCTGCGCCTTCGCGCAGCGCCGCACCGACGCCGACGCGTACACCCTCTCCCTGGACCAGGTCGCCGACCGCGCCCAGCAGGCCTGGGACGTCGGCGCGGTCGAGGTCTGCATGCAGGGAGGCATCCACCCGGACCTGCCCGGCACGGCCTACTTCGACATCGCGAAGGCCGTGAAGGAACGCGTGCCCGGCATGCACGTCCACGCCTTCTCCCCGATGGAGGTCGTGAACGGTGCGACGCGCACCGGGATGTCCATCCGCGAGTGGCTGACCGCCGCCAGGGAAGCGGGCCTCGACTCGATCCCCGGCACGGCCGCCGAGATCCTCGACGACGAGGTCCGCTGGATCCTCACCAAGGGCAAACTGCCCACGGCGACGTGGATCGAGGTCATCAAGACCGCCCACGAACTGGGCATCCGGTCCTCGTCCACGATGATGTACGGGCATGTGGACCAGCCCCGCCACTGGCTCGGCCACCTGCGGACCCTGGCCGGCATCCAGCAGGAGACCGGCGGCTTCACGGAGTTCGTGACGCTGCCCTTCATCCACACCAACGCGCCGGTCTACCTGGCGGGCATCGCCCGCCCCGGCCCGACCACCCGCGACAACCGCGCGGTCACGGCCATGGCCCGGATCCTCCTGCACCCGCACATCCCCAACATCCAGACCAGCTGGGTGAAGCTGGGCACGGAGGGCGCCGCCGAGATGCTGCGCTCCGGCGCCAACGACCTCGGCGGCACGCTGATGGAGGAGACGATCTCGCGGATGGCGGGCTCGTCGTACGGCTCCTACAAGTCGGTCAAGGACCTGGTGGCGGTGGCGGACGCGGCGGGCCGCCCGGCGAAGCCGCGGACGACGCTGTACGGGTCCGTCCCGGAGGAGCGGGTGCGGGCGGCGGCCGCGTCGGACGGGCATCTGCCGGAGCTGCTGCCGGTGTTGGAGGACTGACGGCGGGCGGGACCCGGGGCGGCCGAGCCCGGGCCCCGCCCTCTTTTAATGGCTCACTCGTGTCAGTGCCTGCTGTTAGCCTCCTGCGACCCGTGATCGGAGCGGGACGACAGGGGAGGGGCCAACGTGCCACGCAGTAAAAGGACTTGGAGCAGGCTCAGACGGGCGGCCGTCGTCGGCTCGGCGACACTGACGGTCGTCGCGGCGCCGTCGGCGGCCCTGGCGGCCGACAACCTGCCGCCGTTGAAGCCGCTCGTGCAGGATCTGGAGACCGACCGCAAGGCGTGCGCCACGGGGGCGGAGCGGCCGTACGTCTCGGAGTCGCCGCGGGTGACCGCCGTGCTCTACGACCCCGAGAGCGACGACCAGCCCGCCGAGGGCAACTTCGTACAGGGCGAGTTCGAGGCCTGGTGGACGGATGCCGACGGCGCGGAGCAGCGCCGGACCCATACCTCGTACCCGTTGGACTCGGGCCGGGCGGCGTACTGGCAGCTGCCTGACGACGTGCCGCCGAACACCGTCGTGTCCTGGCGGGTCCGGGCGAACGACGGCGAGGCCGTCTCGGCGTGGAGCTCCGAGGACGGCGGCTCCGTCTGTGAGTTCGTCGTCGACGACAAGAACCCGGAGAAGCCGGTCGTGTCCTCGACGGACTTCCCCGAGGGCAGCCGGACCGCGCGCGTCGGGGAGTACGGCACCTTCACGGTGGACTCCCCGTCGGACGACGTCGTCAAGTACCGCTACTCGTACATCGGCAGCACCTATGAGACCGCGTCGCCGGAGAAGCCCGGCGGGCCGGTCGGCATCCGCTTCCTGCCGGTGGAGATCGGTCCGGAGACGTTGAGCGTCCAGGCCATCGACCACTCAGGCCGCATCAGCGGCACTGTGGACCACAGGTTCTACGTCACGGACGGCCGTGGACCCGTCGCGCACTGGAACCTCGCCGACCCGGCGGGTACGACGTCGGCCGCAGCCGAGACGGGCCCGGCCGCGCGGGCCGGGACCGGAGTGACTTTCGGAGCGGAGGTGCCGCGCGGCACCGACCTGAAGTCCACCGCCGGCCTGGACGGCACCGGTCACGGATTCCTGTCCCCCGGCGCTGCGGTGACCGACACCCGGCGGACGTTCGCGGTGGGCGGCTGGGTACGCCCGGCCGCCACGGACGCGGTGCGCACCGTGGCGAGCCAGGACGCCGACGGCGCTCCCGGCTTCACCCTCGGCCTGCGGCCGGGCGGCGACTCGGCGCCGGTGTGGTCCTTCCGGATCGGCGGCGCCCAGGTCTCCGGCGGCACTCCCGAGACCGGCGAGTGGGCCCACGTCCTCGGCCGCTACGACGCCGAGACGGGCCTCGCCACGCTGTACGTGAACGGCCACGAGGTCGGTACGCCCCAGAAGGCGACGCCGGCCGAGGCCGCGGGCGCCTTCCAGATCGGGCGGGCGCGCGGCGCGGCCGGATACCGCGACCGCTGGCACGGCGAGGTGGGCGACGTACGGGTCTACGACCGTGTGGTCGTCCCCGAAGAGGCCGCTGAACTGGGCGCCCGCACACCGGAATTGAAGGGGCACTGGTCGCTGGAGAACGCGGACGGCGGGGTGAGCCCCGAGCTGAACGGGGGCGCGCCGCTGAAGCTGTCCGACGGCGCGACGATCCGCCGCAACGTCGACGACGGCTGCGGGCTGGACCCGGACTGCACTCCGGCGACCGACTACGCGCTCGTGGGCGACGGAGACCTGACGCTGGACGGCACGACCGGACACGCGGCCACGGACCAGCCCGTCGTGGACACGGGCGACAGCTTCACCATCGGCGTGGTGGTCCGTCTCGCGGACACCGAGCCCGAGCACCCGATGACGGTGCTCTCCCAGGGCGGTGAGCACGCGGACGCGTTCAAGGTGCGGTACGACCCGGCGAGCCACCAGTGGCAGCTGGTGGTGACCGGCTCCGACGAGTCCGGGGCGAAGGAGACCGTCGTCGGGACGGCGGAGGCCGCCGACGGTGGCCAGGGCCGGGGCCGGCGGCTGGCGGTCGTCTACGACGACGCGACCGACCAGATCAAGCTCTACGTCAACGGCTACACGAACGCCGAGGCGACCGCGGACTTCCACGGCGCCTGGCACAGCGACGGTGGTCTCCAGGTGGGCCGTGGGCAGGTCGACGACGGGTGGGGCGAGTACCTGCGCGGCTCGGTCGACGAGGTGCACGCCTTCTCCGGCGCGCTGGACGAGTCCGGCATCCTCGGTCTCGGCTTCGGCACCTAACCCTCCCTCTGCTGAGGACGGGCTGAAGGGCGGACGTACCGGTCGCGGTGCGTCCGCCCGGCCTCAGCTGTGATCGACGAAGGAGACGAAGGTCTTCCAGGAGGCGGCGGGGACGGTGGACCGGCCGTCCTCCGGGCGCTTGGAGCCGCGTACGTGGACGGTGCCGGGGGAGGTGGCGACCTCGACGCAGTCCGAGTCGGGTTCGTTGCTGCTGCAGCACGTCCCCCGCCCGCTGCCGCTCCAGAACCGCGACGGCTGCGACCGGGCGTTCCGCTCGTCCGGGGCGGGGAAGTGCGGGGGCTGTTCGGCTCCGGCCGCGTGAGGCGCGCGTCAGACCAGCAGCTCGGCCTTCAGCGTGCGCAGTTCGGCCGGGTCCAGGCCGAGGCCCCGCTGCTCGTACGCGCGGAACGAGCCGAAGGTCTTCTCGACCTCGTCGAAACCGGAGTTCAGGTACTCCGCGCGGACGTCCAGGAGCGGCTTGTACACCTTCGCCTGCTCCGGGGGCATCGAGGCGAGGGCCGCCGCGTTGGCCTCGGCGCGGTAGTCGTTGGAGGCGAGGTAGTCGGCCATCACCGTCTCGCGGGGGACGCCTAGGGCGGTGAGCAGCGCGGCGTTCGCCCAGCCCGTGCGGTCCTTGCCCGCCGTGCAGTGGAACAGCACGCTGTCGCCGTCGGTGATGCCCGAGAAGACCTTCTGGTAGGCGGCCTTCGCGGAGGCGCCGCTGACCATGAACTTCTCGCCGTCGGTCATCATCGCGACGGCCGCGGCCTCGGTCGTGGGCAGCGTGGTGCCGGTGTCCTGGCCCCCGAGGACGTCCGCGACCACGTACGAGGTGCCGCTCGGGACGCGGTCGGGCGCGGCCGAGCGCTCCGACGCCATCCGCAGGTCGAAGTCGGTGTCGATGCCGAGCCGCTTCAGCTTCGCGAGGTCGGCGGCGGTCAGCTTGTCGAGCGCGTCCGAGCGGTAGATCTCGCCCATCTTCACCCAGTGGCCGTCGGCGGTCCGGTAGCCGCCGGCGTCGCGGAAGTTCACCGTCCCGTCCAGCTTGACGAGGCGGTCGGCCAGGTGCAGGCCCTTGCCGTGGTCGGGGACGAGGTCGAACCACTGGCGGTCGGCGTGCGCGGGCAGGCCGGTGACCTTCACCGTGCCGGTGGAGCCGCCGCTCGCCACGGTGCGGCCGCCGGCCCTGACGGTGACGTGCCGGGTGCCGGGCGCCTTCCAGGTGATCTCGTACGTGCCCGGGGTCGCCGCCGCCGTGACGACGGCCTGCGTGAAGGGGATCCGGGCGGACGATGCGTGGTGCCCGGCGTGTGCGGGGTGCGCGGAGGCGGCCGGGGCTGCGAGAGTGGCCAGGAAGGCGGCGGCCGACAGAGCGGTGACCGTGCCCCTGACACGCGTCATCTGCTGCTTCGAGTGCGTCATGGGGCGGATGTTTCGGCCCGTCGGAGAGCGGCGCGCGACGGTGCGGTGAACGGCGCGGGAACCTCGGACAGCGGAATCCTCTGTACCTTCGCGAACTGGGCAAATACGTGCCGATGTGACCACAAGGGCGTCTCTTCCCATACCAGTTGAGGTCGCTGGGATCACTGAAGCGAACGTTCCCGGTCGATTACAGTGCTGCGAGTCGAGGGCCGCAGGGCAGCGAAGGAGAGCCATGGGCGCACCACCCGCCGCCGGGGCCGTCTGGGGCCGCGCCGAACAGCAGGACTTCCGCAGCCGGGTGCGCGGCGCGCTGCTCGGTTCCGCGCTCGGCGACGCGCTGGGTGGCCCGCTCGACGAGAAGGCGCCGGAGGGCGCCCCGCCCGCGCGCGGCGCCGAGCTGCTGCCCGCCTTCGGCCGCACCGGCGCCGTCACCGCCGCCACCCAGCTCGCGCTGTTCACCGTCGACGGGCTGATCCGCGCCCAGGTGCGCCGCGACACCGGGGCCTGGCACCCGCCCACCGATGTGCACCGCGCCTATCTGCGGTGGGCCGCCACCCAGCGCGACTGGGGGCCCGACGAGCGGCGCAAGGAGGACGGCTGGCTCGCCCGTGAGGAGTGGCTGTACTCGCGTCGCGGGGCCGCCTCCGCGTGTCTGCTCGGGCTCGGCAACGACGTCATGGGCACCCTGGACAAGCCCAAGAACCCCGACGCGGACGGTCCCGAGGCCGCGACGCGCTCCGCCGGGTTCGGGCTGCTGGTCGGCTGGGAGCCGCAGCTCGTCCTCCAGCTGGCCGTCGAGTGCGCCGTCCACACGCACGGCGCGCCCGAGGCCTATCTGTCGGCGGGCGCGTACGCCGTGATCGTGCACGCCCTTGCCCGCGGGGACTCGCTGGACGCCGCCGTGCAGCGCGCGCTCGCCCTGCTCGCGGCCCGGCCCGGGCATCCGCCGGTCGCCGACGCGCTGAAGCACGCGCTGGGCGCCGTACGGCAGGGGATGCCGAACGCGGCGCGGGTCGGTGAACTCGTCGGCGAGGGCGGGGCCGTCGGGGCGCTTGCCGGGGCCGTGTACTGCGCGCTGGTCGGTGAGGACATTCGGCACGGGCTCGGGCTCGCCGTCCACCACGATGGGCCTTCGGCGGCTGTGGGGGCTTTGTGCGGGGGGTTGTTGGGGGCGTTGCACGGGGAGACCGCGTTGCCTCCGGCGTGGGTGGTGGAGCTTGAGGGGAGGTCCACCATTCTCGAACTGGCCGATGATTTCGCGATGGAGATGACGCAGGGAGCCGCCCTCCACGGGCCGGCCGGCGCGTCGGAGGGCTGGCTGGCCAGGTATCCCCGGGCCTAGACAGGGGTCTCGTCCTCGGCTGCGGCCCGGTTCTTTCACGCGCGCCACCGTCGTGGCTGGTCGCGCAGTTCCCCGCGCCCCTGGGTGGTTTTTTCACGCGCGCCACCGTCGTGGCTGGTCGCGCAGTTCCCCGCGCCCATGAGGCATGCGCTGCGCGCAGCCTCCCCTTGAGGCTGCGGCTCCGCCGCGCCTCCCCGCTGAGGTGCCGCAGGGGGGCGCCTCTCAGCCGAGGTGCCGGACGGGGTGCGCCTCTCAGCCGAGGTCCGGACGGGGTGCGCCTCTCTGTCGAGGTCCGGGCGGGGCGCGCCTCTCTTGATGAGATGGCGCACGCAGTGCGCATCTCAGGGGCGCGGGGAACTGCGCGACCAGCCACGACGAGAGCCGCGCGTGACAACTGGTTTCAGGGGCGCGGGGAACTGCGGGCTACAAGCGTTGGATGTCGTCCTGGGCGCCGGCGGGGGCCGGGATCGGAGCGGATGCGCCCGCGCTGTCGTCGTCGTCCGTGTTGATGCGTTCGATGATGGCATCGCGCTCGGGAGTGTCCTCGGGCTTGATGAAGCCGAGGGCGATGTACAGGACGAGGGACACCGCCAGCGGGATGGAGACCTGGTACTGGAGCGGGACGCCCCCGTCGACGTTCCAGCTGATCGGATAGTTGACCAGCCAGAAGGCCAGCAGACCCATGGCCCAACTGGTGAGCGCGGCGGTGGGCCCGGATTTGCGGAACGGCCGCAGCAGCCCCAGCATCATCGGAATCGCGATCGGCCCCATCAGACCGGCGACCCACTTGATGACGACGGTGATGATGTCCTTGAAGGTGGGCGAGTTGACCTGCGTGGCGACGGCCATCGACAGGGCGAGGAAGACGACGGTGGTGAGCCGGGCCGCGATCAGGCCCCGCCGCTCGTTCCAGGAGCGCGCCTTGGCGGAGAGCACCGGCGCGACGTCCCGGGTGAAGACGGCCGCGATGGCGTTGGCGTCCGAGGAGCACATGGCCATGGTGTGCGAGAAGAAGCCGACGATGACGAGGCCCAGCAGACCGTGCGGCAGCAGCTGTTCGGTCATCAGGCCGTAGGAGTCGGAGCCGTCCGGCTTCTGCGCCTGGACGAGCAGCGGCGACATCCACATGGGGAAGAAGAGGACCACGGGCCACACCAGCCACAGCACGGCGGACAGCCGGGCCGAACGCGTGGCCTCACGGGGAGAGGCGGTGGCCATGTAGCGCTGGGCCTGGTTGAGCATGCCGCCGTTGTACTCGAAGAGCTTGATGAACAGGAACGCGAGCAGGAACACCGCGCCGTACTGGCCGACCAGCGGCTTGCCGTGGCCCTGGAGCTCGGGCTGGTTCCAGGCGTCGAGGAAGCCGATGTTCTTGTCGTTGAGCTCCACCACGACGGCGACGAACATCGAGACGCCGGCCAGGAGCTGGATGATGAACTGGCCCAGCTCGGTGAGCGCGTCGGCCCACAGACCGCCGATGGTGCAGTAGACGGCGGTGATGGCGCCGGTGATCAGGATGCCCTGGTTGAGGGAGATACCGGTGAACACGGAGAGCAGGGTGGCGATGGCCGCCCACTTCGCCGCCACGTCCACGATCTTCAGCAGCATCCCGGACCACGCGAGCGCCTGCTGGGTCGGCAGGTTGTAGCGGTTCTTCAGGTATTCGAGGGGCGACGCCACGTGGAGCCGGGAGCGCAGCCGGTTGATGCGCGGCGCGAACAGGTTGGCGCCGATGGCGATCCCGATCGCGATCGGGAAGGACCAGGTGACGAAGGACGTCACGCCGTACGTGTACGCGATGCCGGCGTACCCGGTGAACATCACCGCGCTGTATCCGGACATGTGGTGCGAGATGCCCGACAGCCACCACGGCATCTTGCCGCCGGCCGTGAAGAAGTCGGAGACGTTGTCCACGCGTTTGTGGGACCAGATGCCGATCGCGACCATGATGCCGAAATAGCCGATGAGCACGACCCAGTCGAGACTGTTCATGTGCCCCCTCCAGGGGTCCGCCTTGTGAACGTTGCGGCTCTTCGTCAGTACGTCCGTCTCAGCGGGCGCCCCCGTGCGGGAGTGGGGACTTGGGGGATTGAACCCCTTGTCCGGGGAGCCGGTCAAGGGTCTGCGCGGTCATGGATGTGAACCGAGATCAGCAAGTCGAACGATTTTGCTCTTTCGTGACCGGGCGGGGAGTTGTCGTGAACGTGACCGGGGCCACACCATGAGCGGGCGCTTCGTCAGTAGCCGGAAGCCCGGAATCCGGGCACAGACGCGAACGACCGCACGGGATGCGGGTCCCGTGCGGTCGCGTGAAGGGAGTGTCGAGCGACGTGCTCAATGCATGAGTTCGCCCGCGTTCACCAGGAGTTGCTGGCCGGTGATCGCGCGGGCCCGGTCGGAGGCGAAGAAGACCGCCGCGTCCGCCACATCGCCGTCCGTGGCGAGTTCGGGCAGGGCCATCCGCTCGGTGAGCCGCCCCAGGACCTCCTCCTCCGGCACCTTCTCGGTCTGCGCCGTGAACTGGACGAACGCCTGCACCGGCGGGCCCCACATCCAGCCCGGCAGCACCGTGTTCACCCGGATCCGGTGCGGCCCCAGCTCCCGCGCCAGGGAGTACATCGCGCTCGTCAGCGCACCCTTGGACGCCGCGTACGCCGCCTGCCACACCTGGGTCGGCGCGGCCACCGCCGACTGCGTCCCGATGATGACGACCGAGCCGCCGCGCTCCTTGAGGGCGGGCAGGCAGGCCCGGGTCATCCGCAGCGTGCCGAGCAGGTTCACGTCGATCACCTGGCGCCAGGTCTCGAAGTCGGCGTCCTCCAGGCCCCCGAAGTAGCTGTCCCAGGCGGCGACATGGACCACCGCGTCCACCCCGCCGAACCGCTCGCGCGCCAGCTCGGCCAGGGCCGCGCACTGGCCCTCGTCGGTGATGTCCGTGGCCCGGTACGCGGTCCGGGCGCCGTCCGGGTCCAGCTCGGCCGCGGCCTTGGCCAGATTGGCCTCGGTGCGCGCCCCGAGCACCGCGTTGCCGCCGTCGCGCACCACGGCCGCGGCCACCTGGTGCCCGAGCCCGGCGCCGACCCCGGAGACGATCACGGTCTTCCCGGCGAGCAGCTCACCATTCCCCATCGGTCGCCTCCTGGCTCTGGCCATCTTTCTGACGGAGCGTCAGAGTAGGGGCGTCGCACGGCGGACGGAAGGGGACCGGCATGGACACCCACAGCGAGACGTACGCGGAACTGGCCGCGGTCGGGCCGTACGGGGTGCGCCCCGGGCACGCCCTGATCACCATGGTCGAACCGCATCCGGGGCACGAGTACGCGTACAACCGCTGGTACGAGGACGACCACTACTACGCCGGGGCGATGGCCATGCCCTGGATGTTCGCCGGGCGCCGCTGGGTCGCCACCCGCGACCTCCAGCTCCTGCGCTACCCGGAGAAGTCGGCGGTCGCCGAGCCGGTCGCGGCGGGCTGCTACCTCTCCACGTACTGGGTCACCGAGGGCCGCTACGACGAGCACATGAAGTGGACCGTCGGCATCAACAAGCGGCTCAACCGGGACGGCCGGGTCTATCAGGACCGCACCCATGTCTTCACGGCCTTCCAGGACCACGAGGCGACCGTCTACCGGGACGGGGCGGCCGGCCCTCGGGACTTCCACGCGCTCGACCACCCGTACGCGGGGCTGGTCCTGGAGGTCATCGACGTCGAGCGGGCGGAGCGGCGGGCCGAGCTGGTGGAGTGGCTGCGGGCGCGGCATCTGCCGAAGGCGCTCGCGGGGTCACCGGCGGCCATGGTCACGCTCTTCCGGCCGACGCCGCTGCCGGGCGACAGGATGACGTACGTGAAGCAGGTCGAGGGCGTCGACACCCGGCTGACGCTGCTGTGGTTCCTGGAGGCGGATCCGCGCGACTGCTGGCAGGAGCACTTCGCGGGGCTCGGCGAGCGGGTGGCGGGGGCGGGGCTCGGGGCGCGGGTGGAGCTGATGGCGCCGTTCGTCCCGACCGTGCCCGGGACGGACACGTACGTGGACCGGCTGCGCTGACGCGGTGCGCGGACACGGCCGAGCCCCCTCGGCCAGGACGGCGAACCAGTCGAGAGGGCTCCCACAGTGATACTCGCTGTGCATATGCGGTTGTTGAGCCGTGGTGCTGTGGCACGCTCGGTGCCGTGGGCCTCTCGGCCCGGTCAGAACGTGCCCGTGCTCACCTCGTGCACGAACGCGGTCCACGAGCCGGGCGTGAAGCCGATCGAAGGCCCTTCCACGACCTTCGAGTCCCGTACCGCGATCGCGTGCACCACGGGGGACTTGACCTCGACGCACGCGCCGTTGCCCGTGGAATACGAGGACTTGATCCAGGAGTCGGTGCCGCCTTGCTGGATTGCCATGTTCGCTCCGGTTTAGCCAGTGGTCGAATTACATCCCCGCTCAGTGATCCAGAGCGGTTCTCGCCAACGATCGTGTCTTGGTGGCGTGATCGACGCTACTCGCCAACTCGGGTGCGTGAAGCGGGCATTCACTCGACCGGATGGCATATTCCACCGGGGTCTTCCATTGGTCAGAGGCGAAGGTGTACCGTGCGGCGCCTTTGTCCCGAAGTCGCGGAGAATGCCGAATCCGTCCGATATTCGATCTTCCGGAGAGACTCCCGAAGATCGTCAGCGGGCGTACTCCTTCGCGATCTCGGAGATGAACTGTCGCGATTGGTCCACGTTCAGCGCCTGTGCCCGCAAATGCTCGTACATGACGCTGTACTTCTGTACGTCGTTGGCCTTCTCCAGGTACAGGTCGCTGGTGACGCCCTCGATGTAGACCACGCTGGAATCCGCCGCGTCGGGGAATTCCAGGATCGCGTACTGCCCGTTCAGCCCCGGGTGTGCGCCCATCTCGAACGGGATCACCTGCACCGTGACGTGCGGCAGCTGGGACTGCTCGACCAGGTGCTCCAACTGCTCGCGCATGATGCCCCGGCCGCCGACCGTGCGGCGCAGCGCGGCTTCGTCGAGCACCGTCCACAGCCGCAGCGGGTTGTCGGGCGCCTGGATGCGCTCCTGGCGCCGCATCCGGACCTGGACGCGCTTGTCGATGTCCGACGGCGTCGTCTCCGGCAGCGCGCCGTTGATGAGCGACTCGGCGTAGCCGCGCGTCTGGAGCAGTCCGGGGACGACCTGGGGGTCGTAGACGCGCAGGCTCGCCGCGTCCGTCTCCAGGCCGATGTAGACGCTGTACGGGATGTCGCCGAAGGAGTGCCACCAGCCCTGCTGGCGCGAGTCCTTGGCCATCTGCATCAGCGAGTCCACGATGCGGTGGTCCTCGACCTCGTAGACCCCGCAGAGGTCGCGCACATCGCGCTGGCTGATGCTGCGCCGCCCGTTCTCCAGGCGGCTGATCTTCGACTGCGACACCAGCAGGCGCTCGGCGACCTCTTCGGCGGTCATGCCCTTGAGCTCCCGGAGCCTCCGCAGCTCCTGGCCCAACCGGCGTCGCCTGACGGTGGGATTGACGTTGGACGCCACGGGACGTGCACCTCCGGCTGCGTGCATTTTTTTGTACGTTGCGTATCTGCTGTTCAGCAGATTGCCACCAACGGGCCGTCACCGCTGCCAAACAGCGGATATGTGAGGGGTGCGCACCCGACACGCGACCGCGCGGGGCGATGCCCCGGGGCCCGCTCCGCGGTGCGGAAGCGGACGTCCGGTGCATCACCCCGCGCGGTACAGCGGCTCCCGAACCGGGTCTTGGGGACTGCGGTGCGGCGCTGTGCGGTTGGTGCGTCAGGTGCCCATGGTGCGTGTGGTGCTGTGCCGGCGGCTCCTGAGTCTCCTCAGTGGGCCGCGACGCGCGCCATGGGGCCACGGTGCGCCTGTTGCATCGGAACGCCCCGTGCGGGCTCCGGTGCTCCCCGGCCCGCCGGTGTGGCGGGCGAACGGCGTGGCTGCGCGGCCACTCCGTTCTGGACGTCCATCACGGCGTGCGCCACGAGGCCGCCCATCGGGTCGTGCCTGATCAGATCCCGCAACCGGGAGCGGGACGATCGTCCCTCGTTGCCCGGGTACAGGTGCTTGCCGAGTCCGACCGCGTGGGCCAGTGCGGCGAGCGCCGCGGTCCGTGGGTCCGGCGGGACGCCGGTACGGATCGCACTGTCCAGCCGGGACCTGATCTCCCGGCTGATCGCCGTGTCCGTCGCCTGGTAGCGAGTCGTCGGCAGTACCCCGCACATCTGGCCGGCCACGGCATGCACCATGCCGCACCGCTCCAGGTGCGAGAGGTAGGTCTGGCGGAGCCCCAGTCGTGGCCCGCCAATCCAGTGGACTGCCCGCACGGGAGCGCCACGCCTTCGCAGCAACTCCAACGCGCAGTCCAGAGTCGGATCTCCGGTCGGCCGTGGTGCCACCACGGCGATACGATCCCCGTCTGGGGCTATCCGTCCGGCCAGCGCCAGCTCTACTAGCTGTGCTCCGGCCAGACCTAGGTCGAGCGACTGCGGCTGTGCGGTGGTACCCGTGGTCGGGTCCAGCGCCAGCAGCAGAAGCTCCTCCGGAAGTGTTCTGCGGCTCCTGCCCATCCATGCCTCCCCGCGTGGATGTCTGACAGGGTGACCCCTCTCACATTGGTCTGTCGAGAGTGCGTGGGGGCTTTGGGCGGGAACCAGTAGGTATGTCGTTCTCGTCTACCACGTGGGTTAAGCCCCCACACAGGACACTGGTACATGGTTCGGACAGCGCTGGTTTGCGTCGGCGTCTAGTGGTTAGCGGTCGAGGAGGCATCGGTGGCGGGGACCCCCGACAGGTCGGGAGAGCAGCAGGCGTCGGGAGGCCCGGGCTCGCAGGAGCGCGATCCGCGCCTCGCTGTGGCGCGGGAGACGAGCCCGGAGGTGGATCGCGCTACGGCGGTCTTCTCGGTCCGTGACGCGACGGGGAAGGGGTCCGGTTCCGGATCCGGTTCCGCGGACGTGGAGGCCGGGTCGTCCTCCGGGACGGGATCCGGCGCGGACGAACCCGGCGACGCGCGGTTGCGCGCCGCCGTGGCCGCGTGGGTCTCGGGCGGCGGTACGAGTGGCTCCGCCGGTGCGGAGGGCGCCGAGGGCGCTGATGGCGGTGCGGGTTCCGGTGCCGAGGGGTCGGCTGCCGGGTCCGCTGATGCCGGGCCGGGGGCCGCGGGCGCGAAGAGTGCCGGCTCCGAGGGCGGGGCCGCTGAGCCCGCCGATGCGGAGCCTGCGGCCGCTGACGGCGAGGCCGAGCCCGCCGTGGCGGAGGCCGTGGCCAGGGCGGCCGCCCTGGAAGCCGAGGCCGACGCGGCCGAGGCCAAGCTGGTCGCCCCGGGCGCCGAGCCCGCCGGGACGGACGCCTCGGCGGAGGATGCCGACGACCCCGAGCCCGGGGACGACGGCAAGCCGGCCGCTGACGCCAAGCCTGAAGGCGGCTCCGAGTCCGGGGACACCGGTAAGCCCGCAGCGGCCGCCGCACCTGTCGCTGACGCCAAGCCCGGCGCCGACGGCAAGTCCGCCGAGGGCTCCAAGCCCGGGGACGCCTCCACGTCCGCCGCCGAGGACAACTCCGCTGCCGACGCCAAGCCCGTCGCTGACGCCAAGTCCGGGGACGAGGGCAAGCCCGCCGCGGGCGGCAAGCCCGGGGACGACGCCAAGCTCGCCGCGGGCGCCAAGCCCGGCGCCGACGGCAAGTCCGCCAGCGGCAAGCCCGCCACGGATCCCAAGCCCGGGGACGAGGGCAAGCCCGCCGAGGGCTCCAAGCCCGAGAGCGACGCCAAGCCCGTCGCCGACGCCAAGCCCGTCGCCGACGCCAAGCCCGTCGCCGACGGCAAGGCCGCCAGTGGCAAGCCCGCCACCGACTCCAAGCCGGGGGCTGACGGTAAGCCCGCCGAGGACGGCAAGCCCGAGGGTGACGCCAAGCCCGTCGCCGACGGCAAGGCCGCCGACGGCAAGGCCGCCACCGGCCCCAAGCCGGGTGCCGACGGCAAGCCCGCCGCGGACGGCAAGCCCGAGGGCGACGCCAAGCCGGGGGCCGACGGCAAGGCAGTCACCGGCTCCAAGCCGGGGGCCGACGGCAAGGCAGCCACCGGCTCCAAGCCGGGGGCCGACGGTAAGCCCGTCACCGGCTCCAAGCCGGGGGCCGACGGCAAGCCCGCCACCGACCCCAAGCCCGCCAGCCCCAAGACCCCCGCCGTAGACCAGCCCACCGCTGTCTTCAAGGCCGTGCAGGCGCCCGTGGATCAGCCGACCACGATGCTGAAGTCGCCTGCCGCCGGGGGCGGGAAGGGTGGGGCCGGGGAGGAGTCCGAGGCTGAGCGGAGCAGTCGGTTCGTGCCGCTCAAGCCGCTGGACGACGGGGCCGCGAAGGCGAAGGGGGACGCGGAGGCGCCCGCCGTCGCCGAGCCCGAGCGGACCCGGCAGCAGCCGTTGCCGCCGAAGCCGCCGCTGGACCTGCTCGCCGAGCTGACCAACACCCCGCCCCCGCCGGAGACCCGCACCCGCACCGCGGTCCGCCGGGTCAAGGTGTGGACGCCGATCGTCCTGCTCCTCATCGTCGCGTTTGCGATCGTGCAGGCCGTGCGCCCGCTGCCGACGCCGACGCTCGCGCTGACCGCCGACGACTCGTACTCCTTCGACGGCGACAGCGCGAAGCTGCCGTGGCCGGGCGAGGGCCAGGGCTGGATGGACGTCCAGGGCATCGGGACCATGGACAACTTCGGCAAGCAGACGCCGGTGCCGATCGGCTCGGTCGCCAAGTCCATGACCTCGTACATCATCCTGCGCGACCACCCGCTGAAGGCGGGCGCGGCCGGGCCCGAGATCAGCGTCGACAAGACCGCCGAGAAGGAGGGCGGCTACGACGCCGACGGGCAGAACGAGTCGACGCTGAACACCGTCAAGGAGGGCGACAAGCTCTCCGAGAAGGACGCGCTGTCGGCCGTCATGATCCCGTCGGCCAACAACATCGCACGGCTGCTCGCCCGCTGGGACGCCGGTTCCGAGGAGGCGTTCGTCAAGAAGATGAACGCCACCGCCAAGCAGCTCGGCATGAAGAACACCACGTACACCGACCCCTCGGGCCTGAAGGAGAGCACCGTCTCCACCGCCGAGGACCAGGTGAAGCTCGGCAACGAGCTGGTGCAGATCAAGGCCCTCACCGACATCACCAAGCTGCCGTCGTGGAAGGACCCGTCGGGCAAGACGTGGACCAACTACAACCGCCTCGTCCCGTACGACGGTGCCATCGGCATCAAGACGGGCACGACGACGAAGGCGGGCGGCAACCTGCTGTTCGCCGCCACCAAGGAGGTCGGCGGCGAGAGCGTCACCGTCGTCGGCGCGATCCTCGGCCAGCACAAGGCGCCGATCATCGACACCGTCAACGCGGTCAGCAAGACGGCGATGATCGCCGCCCAGGGCGAACTGAAGTCGTCGACCATCCTGAAGAAGGGCGACGTCGTCGGGTACGTGGACGACGGCCTCGGCGGGCACACGCCGGTCGTGCTGACCAAGAACGTCACGGCCGTCGGCTGGGCCGGCAAGACCGTCAGGCTGGAGATCGCCGACCAGAGCGGAAAAACCGTTCCGCACACCGCCGACGCCGGGACGAAGGTGGGCGTGCTCAAGGTGGGCGACGGGGAGGGCGGGGCCGTCGAGGTGCCCGTCGCGCTCCAGAGCGACCTCGCCGAGCCCGGCTTCGGAGCGAAAATCAAGCGCGTCGGGTGAGTCCGCCGCGGGAGGCTGGTGCCACCGGCCTCCCGCGGCGCCCGTTCACAGGTGCCGTGCTAGCGTCGCGAGACCGGGGCAGGACCGGGGCGTTCGGGACGTTCCCCTCGGTCGTCACAACGGTACGTACGGGGAGTGTCAGCAGTGGCCACAGCGGAGCCGACGCGTGCCGACGACGCGGGCGGGGAGCCGGGCGGCTCGAAGCGCGTCCGAATACGGTCCGGGGACGGCGCGCGCGGCGCGGCGCGGGAGGCGTCGGCGGTGTTCGCCGCACGCCATCCGGTCCTGGTCGTCACCGCGGTCGCCGGGATCCTGCACCTCATCTGGTTCTTCACGTTCGCGAACAGCGGCGGTGACCTCGCCGCGCAGGACGCCTGGGCCGAGTTCGTCGGCCGGCACCCCGACTCCGCGTACAACCTCGCCTGGTACGGCGGGATGCACCCGGTCTCGTACAGCGTGGTGTCGCCCTATCTGATGTCCGTGCTCGGCGTGCGGACCACGATGATGATCGCGGGGACGCTCTCCGCCACCCTGCTGACGATGATCCTGATCCGTTCGCGGGCCGTCGCCAAACCGCTGTGGCCCGCGTTCGCCGGGGTCTTCGCGCTGCTGTGCAACGCCGCGTCCGGCCGGGTCACGTTCGGGCTCGGCATGATGTTCGGGCTCGGTGCCGTCGCCGCCGTCTTCTGCTGGCCGTACCGCTGGCGCTACAAGCGGTGGGCGAAGGCCGCCGTCGCCGCGCCGCTCGCCGGTGTCGCGACCGCCTGCTCGCCGGTGGCGGGGCTGTTCGTGGGGCTCGTCGCCGTGGCGCTCTTCCTCCAGAAGAGACGGCCGGGAGCGTACGCGCTCGGGCTCGCGCCCGCCGCCGTCGTCGGTCTCTCGGCCTGGCTGTTCCCGTTCTCGGGGACGCAGCCGATGTCGTTCTGGTCGGCGCTGCTGCCGATGGTCTACGGCGTCTTCTGTTTCGTCCTCGTCCCCAAGGAATGGGTGACGGTCCGGATCACCTCCGCCGTCTACACGCTCGCCGTTCTCCTCGTGTGGCTGATCAGTTCGCAGATCGGCTCCAACGTCACCCGGCTCCCGATGCTGTTCGCGGGCGTCGCGCTGCTGGCCGCGCTGCCGTTCACCGTGCCGCGCTCGCGCAAGTGGTACGTCACGGTCATCGCGTTCGTCGGGTTCAACGGGTGGATCGGCTTCAAGTCCGTCGACGACGTCGTGCACACCACGCCCGCCGCGTCCTGGGCCCGCGAGCTGGCGCCGCTGGTCAACGAGCTCCAGCAGGTCAGCGCCGAGCGCGGCCGTGTCGAGGTCGTGCCCGCCCGTTCGCACCGGGAGGCGTCCGCGCTCGCGCCGTACGTGAACCTGGCGCGCGGCTGGAACCGGCAGGCCGACATGGAACGCAACCCCCTCTTCTACGACGACACCCTGAACTCCGCGAACTATCACGAATGGCTCAAGCGCTGGGCCGTGCACTATGTGGTGCTGCCGAAGGGGGAGCCGGACGGTTCCGGCGGGGAGCGCGAGCGGGAGCTGGTGCAGCGCGGGCTGCCCTATCTGAAGCAGGTGTGGGGCGACGCGAACTGGCAGCTGTTCGCCGTCACCGATCCGACGCCGCTGGCCGAGCCGCATGCCGTGGTCGACGCCGCCGAGCAGGGGGAGCTGACCATCGAGGTCACGCAGCCGGGGCGGGTGCTGATCCGGATTCCCTACTCGCCGTGGCTGTCCGTCGTGGACGCCGACGGCAAGAGTCTCGGGACGCCGCAGGAGACCGAGGCGTCGAAGCGGGACCGGGAGGCGGACGACAGTCTTCCGCGGTCGTTCGACAATGTGCACGGGTGCCTGATGGAGACCGAGAAGGACGACTCGGGTGACCAGTGGACGGTGCTGCTGGCGCCCAGGTCCGGCACCTACCACCTCGCGGCGCCGTACCAGTGGTCGCGGGGCACCCCGTGCCCCGAAGAACTCCGCTGACGTCTCCCGGCCGCGGCTCTCGTCGTGGCTGGTCGCGCAGTTCCCCGCGCCCCTGAAGGCATGCGCTGCGCGCAGCCTTCCCCTGCCCCTGGGCGAGCGAAGCTCGCTTCCAGGGGCGCGG
>NZ_JBEYYU010000057.1:0-57968 GCF_040645755.1 Streptomyces sp. NPDC046716 | reverse complement strand
GCCAGCTCGCCCCGTTGTCGTTGTCGGTCGGCGCCCGCCACACGTCCAGCCGTGGCGCGAGCCCCTGAGCAAAGCTCAGGGGGCGCCTTCCTGCTTCTTACGCGCCTTCGCGGCGGACCGAGAGCAGGTCCTCCAGTTGTTCCTCGCGGGCCTGGGCGGCCACGAACAGCAGTTCGTCGCCCGCCTCCAGGGAGTCCTCCTGGCTGGGGGCCAGGACACGGGTGCCGCGGATGATCGTCACCAGGGACGTGTCCTCCGGCCACTGGACGTCCCCCACGCGCGTGCCGGCGAGCGCCGACTCGGGCGGCAGCGTCAGCTCCACCAGGTTCGCGTCACCGTGGCTGAAGCGCAGCAGGCGCACCAGGTCGCCCACGCTGACGGCCTCTTCGACCAGGGCCGACATGAGGCGCGGGGTGGAGACGGCGACGTCGACGCCCCACGACTCGTTGAACAGCCATTCGTTCTTGGGGTTGTTGACCCGGGCGACGACGCGCGGGACCCCGTACTCGGTCTTCGCGAGCAGGGAGACGACCAGGTTGACCTTGTCGTCGCCGGTGGCCGCGATGACCACGTTGCAGCGCTGGAGCGCCGCCTCGTCCAGGGACGTGATCTCGCAGGCGTCGGCGAGCAGCCACTCCGCCTGCGGGACGCGCTCGACCGAGATCGCGGTCGGCGCCTTGTCGATGAGCAGGACCTCGTGCCCGTTCTCCAGCAGCTCGCCCGCGATCGAACGGCCGACGGCTCCGGCTCCGGCAATGGCGACCCTCATCAGTGACCGCCCTCCCCTTCAGGGCCTTCGGCGAACGCCGCCTCGACCTTCTCGACGTCGTCCGTGCGCATCATCACGTGGACGAGGTCGCCCTCCTGGAGCACCGTCTGCGACGTGGGCAGGATCGCCTCGCCGAGCCGGGTCAGGAAGGCGACACGGACGCCCGTCTCCTCCTGGAGGCGGCTGATCCTCTGGCCCACCCAGGACTCCGAGGCATGCACCTCGGCGAGCTGGACCCCGCCGGTGGGGTCGCGCCACAGCGGCTCCGCGCCGGACGGCAGCAGGCGGCGCAGCATCTGGTCGGCGGTCCAGCGGACCGTGGCGACCGTCGGAATGCCCAGGCGCTGGTAGACCTCGGCGCGGCGGGGGTCGTAGATCCGCGCCGCCACGTTCTCGATCCCGAACATCTCGCGGGCCACGCGGGCGGCGATGATGTTCGAGTTGTCACCGCTGGAGACGGCGGCGAAGGCGCCGGCCTCCTCGATGCCCGCCTCGCGCAGGGTGTCCTGGTCGAAACCGACGCCGGTGACGCGGCGGCCGCCGAACCCGGAGCCCAGGCGGCGGAAGGCCGTCGGGTCCTGGTCGACCACGGCGACCGTGTGGCCCTGCTGTTCCAGGGTCTGGGCAAGCTGGGACCCTACCCGGCCACAGCCCATGATCACGATATGCACGGCCCTACCCCGCACTCCTCATAGGCCTACTGACCTGCGTAAACGTCCTGCTCATGTCTCTCTCTCGCGGCTCGGTCCAGCCGGTGTGGCTCGATCTCGGGCACGGTGCGGGCTTGTGTTGCGGCTCGCGCTCGGGACCACCGTATCCGCAATGGGCGCGAACTCGACCTTCGCGTGGGGACACCAGATCTTGTGGGCCCCGGGGGAGGGCTGAGGACGAATGGGGGTGGCGGGTGGGCGGCCCCCCGTTCGAACGCTTACGATCCTCTGCGTGTCCAAACTGACCGACGTGCCCAAACGGATCTTGATCGGGCGCGCACTGCGCAGTGATCGGCTCGGAGAAACGCTCCTGCCGAAGCGCATCGCACTCCCCGTTTTCGCCTCCGACCCGCTCTCCTCCGTCGCGTACGCGCCCGGCGAGGTGCTGCTGGTCCTGTCCATCGCGGGCGTGTCGGCGTACCACTTCAGCCCCTGGATCGCGGTCGCGGTCGTCGTGCTGATGTTCACGGTCGTCGCCTCGTACCGGCAGAACGTGCACGCCTACCCGAGCGGCGGCGGCGACTACGAGGTGGCCAACACCAACCTCGGCCCGAAGGCCGGGCTCACCGTCGCCAGCGCCCTGCTCGTCGACTATGTCCTGACCGTCGCCGTCTCCATCGCCTCCGGCATCGAGAACCTCGGCTCGGCGGTCCCCTTCGTGGTCGAGCACAAGGTGCTCTGCGCCTGCGCCGTCATCGTCCTGCTGACGCTGATGAACCTGCGAGGGGTGAAGGAGTCCGGGAAGCTCTTCGCCATCCCGACGTACGTCTTCGTCGCCGGCGTCTTCATCATGATCGCCTGGGGCGCCTTCCGCGGGATCGTCCTCGGCGACACCATGCGGGCCCCCACCTCCGACTTCCACATCAAGGCGGAGCACCAGGGCCTCGCCGGATTCGCCCTGGTCTTCCTCCTCCTGCGCGCCTTCTCCTCCGGATGCGCGGCGCTCACGGGCGTCGAGGCGATCTCCAACGGCGTACCGGCGTTCCGCAAGCCGAAGTCGAAGAACGCGGCGTCCACGCTCGCACTCATGGGCGCGCTCGCCGTGACCATGTTCTGCGGCATCATCGCGCTCGCCATGACCACCAAGGTGCGGATGGCCGAGCACCCGGCGACCGACCTGATCCACAACGGTGTGGCCGTCGGCGGCGCCTACGTCCAGAACCCGGTGATCTCCCAGGTCGCCGAGGCCGTCTTCGGCAAGGGCAGCTTCCTCTTCGTCATCCTGGCGGCGGCGACGGCACTGGTCCTCTTCCTGGCCGCCAACACCGCGTACAACGGCTTCCCGCTGCTCGGCTCGATCCTCGCCCAGGACCGCTACCTGCCGCGCCAGCTGCACACCCGCGGCGACCGCCTCGCCTTCTCGAACGGCATCGTGCTGCTCGCGGGCGCGGCGATGCTCCTGGTCGTCATCTACGGCGCCGACTCCACCCGCCTGATCCAGCTGTACATCGTCGGCGTGTTCGTGTCCTTCACGCTCAGCCAGACGGGCATGGTCCGGCACTGGAACCGGCACCTGCGCACCGAGCGCGACGCCGACAAGCGGCGCCACATGATCCGCTCCCGCGCGATCAACGCCTTCGGCGCCTTCTTCACCGGCCTGGTCCTCGTGGTCGTCCTCGTCACGAAGTTCACCCACGGCGCCTGGGTCGCGCTGCTCGGCATGTGCATCTTCTACGCGACGATGACCGCGATCCGGAAGCACTACGACCGGGTCGCCGAGGAGATCGCCGCGCCGGAGACGCCGTCCGACGACAGCGTGCGTCCGTCCCGCGTCCACTCCATCGTCCTCGTCTCGAAGATCCACCGGCCGACGCTGCGGGCCCTGGCCTACGCCAGGCTGATGCGCACGGACACCCTCGAAGCGCTGAGCGTCAACGTCGACCCGGCCGAGACGAAGGCACTGCGCGAGGAGTGGGAGCGGCGCGGCATCGACGTCCCGCTGAAGGTCCTCGACTCGCCGTACCGCGAGATCACCCGGCCGATCATCGAGTACGTGAAGAGCCTGCGCCGTGAGTCGCCGCGCGACGCGGTCAGCGTGATCATCCCCGAGTACGTGGTCGGCCACTGGTACGAGCACCTGCTGCACAACCAGAGCGCGCTCAGGCTGAAGGGGCGGCTGCTGTTCACCCCGGGGATCATGGTGACGTCGGTCCCCTACCAGCTGGAGTCCTCCGAGGCCGCCAAGAAGCGGGCCCGCAGGCGCTCGGAGTGGAACGCGCCGGGTGCCGTCCGGCGTGGCCCGGTCGAGAAGCGTCCCAAGGAGCCGAGCAACAAGTAGGGCCTGCGGTATCGGCTCGTGGTGAGCGGCCGGGTGACAGCCACGTAGACTGGTGGGCTGTTGTCCGGCCGCTTTCACGTGGTCGTGTTCCCCCTTACGTACTGGAGCCCCCGCCATGCAGGCAGAACCGAAGAAGTCACTGGTGGGGGAGGAGTACGAGGTCGAGGTCGGCCCCGTCGCGCACGGCGGTCACTGCATCGCGCGCACGGCCGAGGGCCAGGTCCTGTTCGTCCGGCACACGCTGCCCGGCGAGCGGGTCGTGGCGCGGGTGACGGACGGCGAGGAGGGCGACCGCTTCCTGCGCGCGGACGCCGTACAGATCGTCGACGCCTCCAAGGACCGCGTCGAGGCGCCCTGCCCGTACGCCGGTCCCGGCTGCTGCGGCGGCTGCGACTGGCAGCACGCCAAGCCGGGCGCGCAGCGCCGTCTGAAGGGCGATGTCATCGCCGAGCAGTTGCAGCGGCTCGCGGGCCTCACGCCCGAGGAGGCCGGCTGGGACGGCACGGTCATGCCGGCCGAGGGCGACAAGCTCCCGGCGGGCCAGGTGCCGCAGTGGCGCACGCGCGTCCAGTACGCGATCGACGCGGACGGCAACGCGGGGCTGCGCCGCCACCGCTCCCACGAGGTCGAACCGGTCGAGCACTGCATGATCGCCGCCGAGGGCGTCTCCGAGCTGGGCATCGAGAAGCGGGACTGGGCCGGGATGGAGTCGGTCGAGGCGATCGCGGCCACCGGCTCGAACGACCGCCAGGTGATCCTCGCCCCCCGGCCCGGGGCCCGCCTTCCGCTGGTCGAGCTGGACAAGCCCGTCTCCGTGCTGCGGGTCGAGGAGCACGACGGCGGCATCCACCGGGTGCACGGCCGCGCCTTCGTGCGCGAGCGCGCCGACGACCGCACCTACCGGGTCGGCAACGGCGGCTTCTGGCAGGTCCACCCGCAGGCGGCCGACACGCTCATGCGCGCCGTCATGCAGGGCCTGCTGCCCCGCAAGGGCGACATGGCCCTCGACCTCTACTGCGGCGTCGGCCTCTTCGCGGGCGCCATCGCGGACCGCGTCGGCGACAAGGGCGCGGTGCTCGGCATCGAGTCCGGCAAGCGCGCGGTGGAGGACGCCCGGCACAACCTGGCCTCGTTCGACCGCGTCCGCATCGAGCAGGGCAAGGTCGAGGCGGTCCTGCCGCGCACCGGCATCACCGAGGTCGACCTCATCGTCCTGGACCCGCCGCGGGCCGGCGCCGGCAAGAAGACGGTCGCCCAGCTGACCGCCCTCGGCGCCCGACGTGTCGCCTACGTGGCCTGCGACCCGGCCGCGCTGGCCCGGGACCTGGGCTACTTCCGCGAGGGCGGGTACCGGGTGCGGACGCTCCGGGCGTTCGATCTGTTCCCGATGACACATCACGTGGAGTGCGTGGCGATTCTGGAGCCGGCCGCCAAGGCCTCCTGAGCCGCCGGGGGCCCCGCCGGCGGATCAGGCCGCTCGGCGCTCCGCCGCCGGGCTCATGGCGTAGTCGCGGACCTGGGTGCAGCTGCGGGTGATCAGGCGGGACACGTGCATCTGCGAGATGCCCAGCCGCTCCGCGATGTTCGCCTGGGTCATGTCCTCGAAGAAGCGCAGGTACAAGATGGTGCGTTCGCGTTCCGCGAGGCGGCCCAGGCCCTTCCTGGCCGCTTCGCGGTCGGTCACGAGGTCGTAGCCGGCCTCGTTCTCGCCGAGGGTGTCGGTGAGGCTGAACTCGTCGTCCGAGCCGCTGACTTCGGCGTCCAGGGACAGCGCGCTGTAGCTCTCCAGGGCCTCCAGTCCGGCACGGACCTCGTCGGGGGTCAGACCGGTCCCGGCGGCTATCTCCTCGACGCCGGGTTCGGTGGTCCGGCCGGGCCGGTCCAGCAGCTCGCGGCGGGCGGCGCGCACCTGGTTGCGCAACTCCTGCACGCGGCGGGGCACGCGGACGTCCCAGGTGTGGTCGCGGAAGTGGCGGCGCAGCTCGCCGGTGATGGTCGGCACTGCGTACGACTCGAAGGCGCCGCGCTCGGGGTCGTAGCGGTCGACCGCCTTGACCAGCCCGACCGCCGCGACCTGCCGGAGATCGTCCAGGTTCTCGCCCTTGTTGCGGAAGCGGCCGGCGATGCGGTGGGCCATGGGCAGCCACGCTTCGACCAGTTCCTCGTTCAGCAGGTCGTGCTCGGGTCCGGACTCCGTCCCGGCGAGGCGTTCGAAGGTCTGCCGGGTGTCAGGTGCGTCGTCGTGCGCGTGGCGAGTCGCCATCAGAGAGTGCTCCTCAAGACTTGCTGCCAACGAATCGGCCGTCGAGGAGCACGTGGACCGGCAACCGGGCGCACCGCTCCCGCGGCTGCGCCTGTGGTCCCAAGCACTCCGCTCCGCTTGCCCTGCGCTCCGGCGGGCAAACAGGACCGGTCCGGGGCCGCTCGACATGAGAGATCGCCCGTCTGGCCGCACCATGGGTTCAGAAAGGTGTCAAACCAGCCCAAAGAACCGCTGGGAGGCTGATGTGGTCATGGAGCGATCCGAGCAACGTGCTGTCGTCGCCGAGTTCCTCGGCACCCTTCTGCTGGTCTTCTTCGCCGTCGGCTCGGCCGTCATCGGCCTGAAGTTCATGGGCGCCCTGGGCGTCGCCCTCGCCTTCGGGTTCACCCTGCTCGCCCTCGCCTACGCCATCGGCCCGATCTCGGGCTGCCACGTCAATCCGGCGGTGACCCTCGCGATGCTCGCGGCGGGCCGGATCAACGTGCGGCGGGCGGTGCTGTACTGGGTCGCCCAGTTCGCGGGCGCGATCGCCGGGGCGGCGCTGCTGTACTGGCTGGTCCAGTCGATCCCGGGCCTGGAGACCAGCGGGGCCTTCGGCTCGAACGGCTACGGCAGCCGTTCCGACGTCGGCCTGAGCGGGGGCGGCGCGTTCCTCGCCGAGACCGTGCTCACCTTCCTCCTCGCCTACGTCGTCCTGGCCGTGACCAGCAGGGTCGCGGTGGTGGGCTTCGACGGGCTGCCGATCGGTCTCGCGCTCGGCGTCATCCACATCGTCGGCATCCCGCTGACCGGCACCTCGGTGAACCCGGCGCGTTCGCTCGGCCCGGCGATCTTCGCGGGCGGGCAGGCGCTGTCGCAGCTGTGGCTGTTCATCGTGGCGCCGCTGGTCGGCGGGCTGCTCGCGGCCCTGGTCATCCGCCTCACCCACCCGGCGAACGAGCCCCGCGTGACGGCGGACGTCGCCTGACCGGGCCCCGCCCTGGACTGCGGGCGGTCGGTCGGCGACCATGTCCCGCATGCCTGCCTGGACCATCGGCCCCGAGCCGGTCGCCACCGCCGCCGTCGACGACGTCATGCGGGAGTACTTCACCGAGATGGGACGGCGGGTGCTGGGCCGCTCCGGCACCGACGCCGAACTGCGGGCGGTGCTCGCCAGGGACCCGCATCGGGAACTCGGTCCGCCCGGCGGGGAGTTCCTCGTCGCGCGGGGTGTGGAAGCGGAGTTCCTGGGGTGCGCGGGGATCAGGCTGCTGGGCTCCGACCCGAGGACGGCCGAACTCAAGCGGATGTACGTGCGTCCCGCCGGGCGGGGCGCAGGGCTCGGCCGGGGACTGCTGCTCGCCGTGGAGGACGCGGCCCGGCGGCTCGGAGCCGTACGCGTCGTGTGCGAGACCAACAGCCAACTCACCGAGGCGCGGGCCCTGTACGCACGGTACGGGTATCAGGAGACCCCGCCGTACGAAGGCCACGGCAGGGCCGATCACTGGTTCGCCAAGACCCTCGGGTAGCCCCAGCCGTTCCGGACCGGCGCGCGGGCGTCAGTTGGCGTTGTGCGTGGGGTACAGCTGGACGTCGGTGTAGGCGCCCTTGATGCCGGGAGCACCCGCGGGCCAGTTCAGGGTCACGGAGTGGGTGTCGTTCGGGGGCGTCACGATGATGTTGGTCGGGTTCGAGAGGCTGTCGCCGCTGTTGTCGACCGTGTAGGCGAGGTCGAAGACGGCGGCGTCGCCGGGCTTCAGGGTGGTGACGCGGGGCTGGGCCGAGCCGCGCTCGATCGGGTTCGAGGTGTGGTCGGCGTCCTTGATGTCGACGCCCGCGAAGCCGGTGGCCGAGCAGGTGGTCGCGGCCCGGTTGACCATGGTGATGTTGATCCGGCCCTCGTTCGCGCCGGGCGAGGCGTCCGTGGCGTCGATGGCCAGGTCCTCCGCCTTGCAGAACGTGACCTTGCCGCCGGTCTGCGCCGAGTCGTTCGTGAGGGTTCCGGTGCCCTTCCCGGAGTCCGACTTCGTGCTGCTGCCCGCCTCCGAGCCCTTCGAGCCCGAGCCCTCCGACGCCTGCGACGAGGACGAACCGGTCGACTGCGAGGCGGCGGCGGAGTCCTTGGCCGACGCGCTGGTCCCCGAGTCGTCGCCGCCGCAGGCGGTGAGCGAGAAGGCGGCGGCGACGCTGACGGCGGCGATGGCGGTGATGCGGATGGACTTCACGATGTTCCCCCAGAGGAAAGTCTGTGCTGTGCCTGTGCTGCGCTGTCGGAAATATTTGTATCGCGCACCGAGTCACAGGCGGTCAGCTGCCAGGTCTTCGTTCTGTCACAGGGAACCGAGGCGATTGGTACAGAGAAAACGGCCTCATGGACTGAGCGGAAACTCCCTCAATTCCCTCCAGCCCGTGGCCGTCAGAGCGACCACGTGCAGCGCCGTCAGCTCCGCGACGATCGGCAGCAGGGCGCGGGCGCGGTCGGCGACGGACGCCGCCACGGACGCCTCGGCGCCCAGGGCCACCGTGAGGTGCACCGGCGGATTCGGTCCGAACCGGCCCCCGTAGGGGACCTGGTCCGCGAACGCCGACCGCACGGCCGTCGCCGCCGCCCCCAGCTCGGGCACCGCGACCGCCACGAACCCGGCACGCCGTTCCACCTCGGCCAGCCGGGCCGTGATCCGGCCGGCCGGCAACGCGGACCGCAACCGTTCCAGCGCCCGGTCGTCGACCTGGTCGGCGGGCAGCCACGGGTAGAGCAGCGCGGCGTGCGCGGGCACACCGGGCCGCACCACGCGGGGGTCCGCCGCGGCGGCCAGGTCCAGCAGTGGCTGTGCCTGTGGGACCAGCGCCAGCACGGCCGTCGTTCCCCACGGGGGCATCGTCGATCCCTTCGTACGTACGGGGTTCAGAGGCCCGGCACCGTCACCGGCAGCGCCAGGATCGTGGCCTCCCGGACGGGGCGCCGGGCCTCTTCGAAGAAGTCGGGTGCCGCGCAGGCGAACAAGGTCGTGCCCTGCGCGCCGCCGAGCGCGCACGCGTACACATTGGTGCCGGGCCTGATCTCGTCCGTGACCGTCCCGCCCTCCGTCACCCGCAGCAGCCGCGCCCCGGTGGCGTCCGCGATCCACAGGGCGCCCTCGGCGTCCAGGCAGGCCCCGTCGCCGCTGACGACGAGCTGCGGCACCACCCCGGCGAACTCGCGCTCGGTCGGCACCGCGCCGAACTCGGCCCAGACGCGCCGGTTCTCGAGCTGTCCGTCCGCGCCGATGTCGAAGGCGGTGACCCGGTTGCCGAACGTCTCGGTCACGAGCAGCACCCGCTCCGGGGTGATCGCCATGCCGTTGGGGAACCACAGGTCCGTCGCCGCCTCGGTGACACGGCCGTCCGGGTCCACGCGGTAGAGGGCGGCGGGGGCCAGCGGCGCGCCGCCCATCAGGTCGAACCCGAAACTGCCTATCCAGGCCCGGCCGTCGGCGTCGACCACCATGTCGTTGGCGTGACCGCTCATCCGGTCACCGAGGTCGGCGTGCACCGTGAGCTCGCCGTCCGGCTCGCGGCGCAGGATCCGCGCGTCGCGCATGGACACGATCAGCAACCGGCCGTCGGGCAACCAGCCGAGACCGGACGGCTGTCGGGGGACGGCCGCCTCCACGCGCAGGTCCGAGCCGTCCTCGGCGGCCGAGAACACCTGGTCCTGGTAGAAGTCCGAGAACCACAGCCGGCCGTCGCGCCAGCGCGGCGACTCGGTGAACGCGAATCCTGAGAGCACGGGCGTGGGCTGGGACATGCGGCTCCTTCTGGTCCGATGCGGCCGATGACACGGTGCGCACGGCGAACACGCCGGGCGCTGGGGGACATCCTGCCTCCGGACCGGCGCGGCCGACGGGCGGACTACGGAACGGGCCGCCGCTCGCCCGCGCTGACCAGGCCGGTCTCGTAGGCGGCGACGACGGCCTGGACGCGGTCGCGGAGCTGCAGCTTGGCGAGGACGCGGGTGACGTGGGTCTTGACGGTGGTCTCGGCGAGGTGGAGGCGGGCGGCGAGTTCGGCGTTGCTCAGGCCCTGCGCGAGCAGGCGCAGCACGTCGAGTTCGCGGGGGGTGAGGGTGGCCAGGTCGCGGTGGACGGTGGCGGTCTCGGCGTCGCGGCGCGCGTGGCGCTCGACCAGGCGCCGGGTGATGGCCGGGGCGAGGAGCGCGTCCCCGGTGCGGACCAGGCGGACGGCCGCGGTCAGGTGCTCGGGGGTGACGTCCTTGAGGAGGAAGCCGCTGGCTCCGGCGGACAGGGCCCCGTACACGAGGTGATCGAGGTCGAAGGTGGTCAGGATGATCACCCGGGGTTCGCCGGGGGCGCCGGTGAGGATGCGGCGGGTGGCCTCCAGGCCGTCGAGGTCCGGCATCCGGATGTCCATGAGGACGACGTCGGGGCGGGTGCGGCGGACGGCCTCCACGGCCTCGTGGCCGTCGGCGGCCTCGGCGACCACGTCGATGCCGTCGGCGGTGAGGATCATCCGGAAGCCGGTGCGGACCAGGGCCTGGTCGTCGGCGACGACGACGCGGAGCGGGGCGGTCATGAACTCTCCGTACGGGCCAGGGGGATGAGGGCTTCGACGCGATAGCCGCCGGCGGGGCGCGGGCCGGCGTTCAGGGTGCCACCGTAGACGGCGAGTCGTTCGCGCAGACCGATCAGCCCGTGGCCGTTGCCGGTCGCGGCGGAGGCGTCGGCGGCGCCGCCGGTGTCGGCGATCTCGATGCGCAGGGTGTCGGGGGTGTGGTCGACGCGCACGGTCGCGGTGGCGCCGCGGGCGTGCTTGACGGTGTTGGTCAGGGCCTCCTGCACGATCCGGTAGGCGGCGAGGCCCATCCCGGACGGGACGTGGGCGGCCTGCCCGGTGGAGGTGAGGGTGACGTCGAGACCCGTGTCCCGTACACCGGCGACCAGCTCGGGGATCCGCTCCAGGCCGGGCTGCGGCGCGAGGTCCGCGGTGCCGGCCGGGTCGGGCCCCTCGGCGTTCATGGTCAGCAGGCCCATGGTGTGCCGGAGTTCGGCCATCGCGGCCCGCCCGCCGGCCTCGACGGCGAGCAGTGCCTCGCGGGCGAGCTCGGGGGAGGTGTCCATGACCGTGCGGGCGGCGCCCGCCTGGATCGTCATCATGCTGACGTTGTGGGTGACCACGTCGTGCAACTCGGCCGCGATACGGGCGCGTTCGCGTTCGGCCGCGCGGCGCAGCTCCGCGGCCCGCTCGCGTTCGAGGGCGGCGAGCCGGTCGAGGCTGGTGTCGGCGCGCAGCCGCCAGGAGCGCAGCCCGTTGGCCGCGAAGACCAGCGGGACGAGCACCCACAGCGCCACGTACTTGTCCGGGATGATGGGGAGTTGGGTGTTCCCGGTGCTGCTGAACACCGTGATCGCCACCGGCAGACTGGCCAGCGTGGCGGTGCGGTACGGGCTGTACGCGGCGGCGCTGTAGGCGGCGATGACGCCCTGGTAGATGACCAGCCGGGACGGTGCCTCCTGCGCGAACAGCCCGGCCCCCGCGGTCACCGTCCACAGCACGGCCAGCGGGTAGCGGCGGCGCAGCACGAGCACGGCCGACGTGCAGAGGGCGACGGCCACCCACCCGATCCACCGGTTCGAGCCGATGGGGCTCACCAGCCGGCCCACCCCGTCCACGACCACGACGACCTCGGTGCCGCCGGGGGCGTTGGCCGCGTAGAAGGTCATGGTCACCGTGACGACGGCCGCGAGGACCGCGTCGAAGGCCAGGCTGAGCCGGCCGGGGCGCGGAAGCGGACCCGACGCCCGCCGGAGCACCCCGGCCACCTGCTCGGGCCGGATCGGCAGCAGGGCCCGTATCCGGGTGCGGTTCGACGGTGGTTCGTGCGTCACCGGCTCATTGTCACGGCCCGGACCGCTTCGGCACCTCCTCCTCACCGCCCCACCTCCCGAACCCCGTACACCTCACGACTACTTCTCACGGAGGACCCGGCGCGCGATGGTCCCGGAGCAGTACCGCAAGGGGGTCCGGCGGCCGAGGCGCCCGCCGTCGGACCCCGCCTAGCGTCGGCCGGGGCCGGACGCACCGGCCTCGGCCGACCCCCAGGGAGTACGTACATGACCACGCCGTTGATCGAAGTGCGCGGGGTGAGCCGCCGGTACGACGAGGGGCCGCCCGCCCTGCGCGACGCGTCGCTGACCGTCGCGGCGGGGGAGAGCGTCGCCCTCCTCGGACCGTCGGGCAGCGGCAAGTCCACGCTGCTCAACCTGCTCGCGGGCCTCGACCGGCCGGACGACGGCACGGTCACGGTCGACGGCACCCGGGTGGACCGGCTCGGCGAGGCGGCGGCCGCGCGTTACCGGCGCGCCAAGGTCGGCATGATCTTCCAGTTCTTCCACCTCCTCGACGATCTGACCGTCGTCGACAACGTGCTGCTCCCGGCCCAGCTGTCGGGAACCCTGCCGCGCGCCGAGGCCCGCCGGCGCGCCGCCGGACTGCTGGAGCGCCTCGGGATCGACCGGCACGCCCGCACGTACCCCGGCCGCCTCTCCGGCGGCGAACGGCAACGCGTCGCCGTGGCCCGCGCCCTGATGAACCGGCCGCCCCTGCTGCTCGCCGACGAACCCACGGGAGCGCTCGACAGCGCGTCCGGCGAGGACGTGGGCCGGCTGCTCACCGAACTCAACCGGGACGGCCAGACCGTGGTCCTGGTGACGCACGACCTGGCGCTCGCCCGGGCGTGCGCGACCCGGACCGTCCGCATCACGGACGGCACGACGACCGTGCCGAGCGAGCCGGAGCCGGTCCGATGACCGCTAGGGAACGACGCGCGGGCGGCGCGCTCGGCCGGGTGGTGCGCTCCGGGACGGGCCGCCGACGCGTACAGACGCTGGTGATCGTGCTGGCCACGATGGCGTCGGTGGCCTCCGCGATCCTCGGCGGCTCCCTCGTCGAGGCCTCGGGAGCCCCCTTCGACGACGCCTTCGCGCGGCAGCACGGCGCCCATCTGTCCGCACAGTTCGACGCGGACGCCGCCACGAAGGGGCAACTGGCCCGGACGGCGCGGGCCGACGGCGTCGAGACGGCCTCCGGACCGTTCCGTACGGTGACCGCGACCCCGACGACCGCGAAGGGCCAGGAGCTGTCAACGCTGTCGATCGTCGGCCGGGCCACTCCCCGCGGAGCGGTCGACGCACTCGCCCTGACCGCGGGGCGCTGGGCCGAGCGGCCCGGTGAGATCGTGCTCTCCGCGGACGGCGGACTCTTCCCGGACCTGGGCGGAAGGCTCACCTTCACGGCCCTGCCCGGCAGCCCGGCGCTCACGATCGTCGGCGTGGCCCGGTCGGCGACCCGGACCGCCGACGCCTGGGTGCTGCCCGCCGCCCTGACCGCGCCGACGGCCGGGGATCCGACGGCCGGCTACCAGATGCTGTACCGCCTCACCGCGGCGGACACCGCGGCGCGGCTGACCGCGGGCCGCGCCGCGATCGCCGCCGCCGTACCCCGCGGGGCACTGACCGGAGCGCGGTCCTGGCTGACCGTGCGCGCCGACGCCGAGCGGGACACCGCGCTGTTCGTGCCGTTCCTCGTCGCGTTCGGCGTGCTCGGCCTGGTGATGTCGGTGCTGATCGTCGGTCATGTGGTGACCGGAGCGGTCGGCGCGGGACGGCGGCGCGTCGGCATCCTCAAGGCGGTCGGATTCACCCCCGGCCAGGTCGTACGGGCCTACGTCGCCCAGGCGTCGGTCCCGGCGGCGATCGGCACGGCCCTGGGTGTCGTCGCCGGGCACCTGCTGGTGATCCCGGTCCTGTCGGAGGCCGCCGACGCGTACGGCACGACCCCGTCCGGCGTCGCGCCCGCGGTGGACGCCGCGGTGATCGCGGGGACCCTCGGCACGGTCGCCCTGACCGCGTGGGCGGGCGCCTGGCGGGCCGGACGGCTGCGCACCGTCGACGCCCTCGCCCTCGGCCGCGGACCCGGCTCGGCGCGCGGCCGGCGGGCCGCCCGCCTCGCCGCACGGCTCCCGCTGCCGAGGCCGGTCGGCCTGGGGCTCGCCCGGCCCTTCGCCCGGCCCGCCCGCGCCGCCGCGATGGCGGCGGCCGTGCTCTTCGGCACCGCCGCCGTGACCTTCGCGGTCGGCCTGGGCTCGTCGCTCGCCGAGGTGAGCGAGGCGCGTGCGCACGACGCCGCCGACGTGACCATCGACCCGCACGCCCCGCCCGCGGGCCTTCCCCCGGGCCCCGATCCCCGGCGGGAGGCGCGGGACCGGGCAGCGGCCGAAGCGCTCGCGAAGGCCGACCCCGCCGCCCTGCGCGCGGCGATCGCGCGACAGCCGGGCACCCGTGCCCAGTACGGGCAGGCGACCGGACAGGCGACCGTCGCCGGGATCAGCGGCGCCACCGATGTCATCGCCTTCGACGGCGACGCCTCCTGGGCCGGCTACGCACAGGTCACCGGCCGCTGGATCCGTGCGTCCGGCGAGGCGGTCGTCCCGACCGCGTTCCTGACCGCCACCGGCGCCGCCGTCGGGGACACGCTCACCCTCGACCACGGGGGGACACCGGTCCGCATCCGGATCGTCGGCACCATCCTGGAGACCCACAACGACGGCATGGAGGTCTTCACCGACCTCACCACGTTCACCACGGCCGGCGTCGACCTGACACCGACCAGCCACTTCGTCGCCCTGCGGCCCGGCACCGACCGCACCGCCTACCTCGACGCGCTCAACGCCGATCTCGCGCCGCTCCACCTCACCGCCGACGCACCTGCGCCGGCGAACGGCGGTGACCAGGCCGTCGCCCTCGGCTCCCTGACCGCCCTGCTCACCGCGCTCCTCGTCGCGGTCGCCGCCCTGGGCGTCCTGAACGGCGTCCTGCTCGACACCCGTGAGCGTGCCCGCGAGACCGGCATCCACAAGGCGCTCGGCATGACCCCGCGGCAGACCGTCGTCACGGTCGCCACCTCGGTCGTCGTCACCGGCCTGCTGGGCGGCGCCCTCGGCGTACCGCTCGGCGTCGCCCTGCACCACGTGATCGTCCCGGCCATGGGCGACAGCGCGGGCATCGGCCTGCCCGCCGCCGTCATGGACGTCTACGCTCCGGCCGGCCTCGCCCTGCTCGTCCTGGGCGGACTGCTCATCGCGGTCCTCGGCGCCCTCCTCCCGGGCGTCCGGACGGCCCGGGGGCGGACGGTGGTGGCCCTGCGCGCGGAGTAGCGGGGGTGCGGGCCGGTCAGGCGGTGGTGAGGGAGACCTCGGTGGCCTTGATCAGGGCGGTGACGGAGGAACCGACGGCCAGGCCGAGATCGGTGACGGCGTCCTTGGTGACGGCGGCCGTCAGCTCGCCGCCCTCGACGGCGACCTTGACGGTGGCCATCGCGGCTCCGGCGACGATGTCCCGGACCGTGCCGGGCAGCCGGTTGCGGATCGACAGGCCCTCCACCGCGCCCGTGGCGAGCGACACCTCCGTCGACTTGACCAGGGCGCTCACCGCGGAGCCCTCGGCGAGGCCGAGCTCCTTGACGGCGTCGACGGTGATGGCCGAGGTGAGCTGCTGACCGCCGTCGAGCCGGACCCTGACGGTGGCCATCGCCTCGCCGGCGGTGACCGCCGTGACGGTGCCGGGGATCTGGTTGCGGATGCTCAGGGACATGCGGAACGCCTCACAGGGATGTGCGGTGACGGGCCGGGGATCGGCCACGGTGAGGCCACCGTAACGAGCACGGAGAACGGCCGCGCCGGTCCCTTCGCAGGTGCCAGGGACGGGGCGCGCCCCGGGTCGCATCTCCGGCTCGGGGCGTCCCGCGGTTCACCCGTCAGGCGGGATAGGCGTGCGTCTGCGCCGCCTTCACCGTGGCCCAGACCTCCGCACCCGGGTGCAGCCCGAGTTCGGCGGCGGCCACCGTCGTCAGCCCGGCGGCGAGGGGGAGCTCGCCGGTGAGGTCGGCGCGGATCTGGTCGCCGTGGGTCTCCATGCCCGCGACCTCGCAGCGCCAGAGATTGCGCGCGCTGGTCCCTGCGGGGCGGTCGCGGTACAGGGTCACCGCCGTCGGCGGGAACGTGACGAAGACCGGCCCCGTCAGCTCCTCGGTCGTGGTGATCTCGGGCCCGGACGGCAGCCGCACGGTGTGTCCCTCGGCCTGCCCCTGGTACAGGTTCAGGCCGATGAGGTGGGCGATGTAGTCCGTCCGCGGATGACGGGCGATGTGCCCCGGAGTGCCCTCCTGCACCACCTGGCCGTCCTCGATGACGACCAGCCGGTCGGCGAGGACCATCGCGTCGAGCGGATCGTGCGTGACGAGGACCGCCACCGCCTCGAACTCGGCCAGATGGCGCCGGAGCTGGGCGCGGACCTCCAGCCGGGTACGGGCGTCGAGCGCGGCCAGCGGCTCGTCGAGCAGCAGCAGCCGGGGACGGGTGGCCAGGGCGCGGGCGAGGGCGACGCGCTGGGCCTGCCCGCCGGAGAGCCGGCGGGGCTTCGCGCCCGCGTGCCCGGCCAGGCCCATCCGGTCCAGCCAGCCCGCGGCCTGCTCCCGCGCCTTCGCCTTGGACACGCCGTGGCAGCGCGGCCCGAAGGCGACGTTGTCCAGCGCCGTGAGGTGCGGGAAGAGCAGGTAGTCCTGGAAGACGACGCCGACCGGGCGGCGCTCCGGCGGAGTGCGCTCCAGCTCCGCGCCGTCCAGCCGCAGGTGACCGTCGGTCAGCGGGACGAGACCGGCCAGCGCGCGCAGCGCCGTCGTCTTCCCGGCGCCGTTGGGACCGAGCAGCGCGACGACGTCGCCGGGAGCGGCCGCCAGGGTCACGTCGAGCCGGAACGGCGGCCGCTCGACGACCAGCCGGGCGTCGAGCCCGGCACCGGAGGGGCCCTGCTCCTCCCGCGCGGCCGGGTCCTGGACGGTCTTGTCGGTGTCGGTCATGAGGCGGTCATCCAACGGTCGCGCAGTCCCGCCAGTACGGCGATCGAGACGGCCAGCAGGACGAGGCTGAGGGCGATCGCCGCCTCCGGATCGCTCTGCAGGGCGAGGTAGACGGCGAGGGGCATGGTCTGGGTCCGGCCCGGGAAGTTGCCCGCGAAGGTGATCGTCGCGCCGAACTCGCCGAGCGCCCGCGCCCAGGCGAGCACCGCGCCCGCCGCGATGCCCGGCGCGATCAGCGGCAGGGTGACCCGGCGGAAGGCGGTGAACCGGGAGGCGCCCAGCGTGGTGGCCGCCTCCTCGAAGCGCGGGTCGGCCGCGCGCAGCGTGCCCTCGACACTGATCACCAGGAACGGCATGGCGACGAACGCCTCGGCGACCACGACTCCGGCGGTGGTGAAGGGCAGGGTGATCCCGAACCACGCGTCCAGCCACTGGCCCACCACGCCGTTGCGGCCCAGCGCGGAGAGCAGCGCAACACCGCCGACCACCGGGGGCAGCACCAACGGCAGGGTGACCAGGGCCCGGACGACACCGCGCCCGGGGAACTCGACGCGGGCCAGCAGCCAGGCCAGCGGCACGCCGATCACCAGGCTGACCACGGTCGCGGCGGTCGCGCACAGCAGCGACAGGCGCAGCGCCTGCCACACCGACGCGCTGGTCAGCTGGTCGGGCAGCTCGGACCACGGGGTCCGCACGAGCAGGGCGATCAGCGGCAGGACCAGGAACGCCAGGCCGATCAGCGCGGGCACGAGGAGCGGCAGCGGCGCGCCCCGGAAGTTCCGGCCCGCGCGCCGACGCCGCGGCCCACCCGTGCGGGGGCGGACCGCGGCGCCGGGGTCGTCCAGCGGGGTCACGGCTGGAGGAACCCGGCCGAGGTCAGCACCTTCTGGCCCTCCGCGGACTGGACCAGGGCGATGAACGCCTTGGCGGCCGCGGAGTTCTTCGACTCCTTGAGCTGCGCGATCGGGTAGTCGTTGATGGCGCCGGTCGACTCGGGGAACTCCACGCCCTCCACCTTGTCACCCGCGGCGTGCACGTCGGTCTTGTACACGACGGCCGCGTCGGCCTCCTTCAGCTCCACCTTCGTCAGCGCGGCCTTGACGTCCTGCTCGTAGGAGACCGGCGTGAGCTTGAGCTTGCTGCCTTCGAGGGCCTTCTCGGCGGCGGCGCCGCACGGCACCTCCTTCGCGCAGAGCACGACCTTCAGGTCCTTGTTCGTCAGGTCCTTCAGGGAGGAGACCTTGTCGGGGTTGCCCGGCAGGGTGGCGATCTCCAGCTGGTTGCGGACGAAGGTCGCCGGGGTGCCCGCGGCGTCGCCCTTGTCCGTCACGATCTTCATGGTCTTGGGGCTGGCGGCGGCGAACACGTCCGCCGGGGCGCCGCCCGTGATGCTCGCGGCCAGCGAGTCGCTGCCGCCGAAGCTGAAGGTCACCTTGGTGCCGGGGTGCTGCTTCTCGAACTGCTTGCCCAGCTTCGTGAAGCTCTCCTGGAGCGAGGCCGCGGCGAAGACGGTGACCGTGCCGGACAGCTTGTCCGAGGACGACGACGAGGAGGCCGAGTCGGAGGCGCCGGACGAGTCGTCGGACGAGGAGCACGCGCTCACCGCCAGCAGCGCGGCGGCGCTCGCCCCGGTCACCTGCAGTATCCGGGTGGTGCGGCGGTTCCGGCGCACGGAGGGGGTCGTCACGTTTCTACTCCTGTTCGTTCTGCTTCGTTCTGCGCATGCGCTGAGCATACTGCCGCAAATACGAGGTGTAAGTGCATAGTTGAATCGCATGAGCCAGACTGGATGATCCGACAGATGGTATATGCGTTTGTCCAGGTGGCCCGGCCGGGTACCGTCCCCCGGGAGGTGGTAGCCCGTGAGCCGAATCCGCGCAGCTGCCCGTACGACCGCCGCCCCGATGGCGGAAGTGGTTCTCGCCGGCGATCTCGCCCGGCCGTCCCGGCTGACCGTCGCCGATCTGCTGGACTGGCCCCAGCACGGGGCGACGGTCGCCTTCGAGTGCGCCACCAGCGGCACTCAGCGCCACCGCTTCACCGGTCCGCTCCTGCACGACGTGCTCAGCGCCGCCGGGCCCGGCTTCGACCCCGCCCGGCGCAAGGACCGGCTGCGCTTCCTCATCGCCGTGACCGGCACGGACGGCCACCACAGCCTCATGTCCTGGGCCGAGATCGACCCCGACTTCGGGCGGGCCCCGGTCCTGCTCGCCGCCACCGCCGACGGCGCCCCGCTGGACCGCGCGGGACCCCAGCTGGTGCTGCCGCAGGACCGCTGCGGGGCCCGCTACGTCAGCGGGATCACCGCCATCCGCGTGGACGGCGGCTACCGCTCCTGGCCGTGAGCACCGGTCCCGGGCGGCGCTACGAGGCACCGGGCACCCCGTGCTCCGCCAGCGCCCGCCACACCCGGTCCCGGGTCAGCGGCACCTCGGTGAAGCGGATGCCGGTCGCGTCGCGCAGCGCGTTGGCGAAGGCGGGCGCCACCGGGTTGAAGGGGCTCTCGCTCATCGACTTGGCGCCGAGCGGCCCGATGGTGTCCGTGGTGCCGATGAAGTGGACCTCGGTGCGCGGGACGTCGGCGTACTGGGGGAGCCGGTAGCGGCGGAAGGCGGCCGTGTCGACGGCGCCGCGTTCATCGAGGCGTACGTTCTCGAAGAGGGTGGCGCCGAGCGCCTGGGCGACCCCGCCCTCGATCTGGCCGCGGCACTGCATCGGGTTCATGACCTGCCCGGCGTCGGCCGCGTGCACGCTGCGCAGGATGCGGATCTCGCCGGTGCCCGGGTCGACGGCGACCCTGAACCACTGGGCGTTGAAGGCGACCGAGCGCGGGGTGCCGCCGAAGTGGCCGTCGGCGGTGCACTCGACGCCGACGGCGCGCGCGGCCGCGTACACCTCCTTGAGCGGGAGGCGGCCGCCCGGGTGCAGGACCGCCTCCTCCGTGAGCCGGCAGTCGGCGCGCGGGACCCGCAGCCGGGCGGCGGCGAAGTCGAGGAGCAGGTCCGCGAGGGCGCGCGCGGCGCGCAGGGTGGCCTTGCCCGCGACGACGGTGCCGGTGGAGGCGAAGGCTCCGGTGTCGTGGCGGACGACGTCGGTGTCGGACTGGCGGACGGTGATCCGGTCGACGGTGGTGCCCAGCTCACCGGCCGCGATCTGGCGGTGCACGGTCGTCGTGCCGTTGCCGAACTCGGCGGTGCCGACGGCCAGATCGAAGGAGCCGTCCGGGAGCAGCGTGGCCGCCGCGTCGGCGATGTGCCCGCCGGGCGGACCGGTCGCGATCATCGCGAGGGCCGCGCCCTCGCCGACCAGCCAGTCCGGGGGAGCGGGCACCCCGGCCGCCTCGGTACGGGCCCGGCGCACGATGTCGACGCATTGGTCGAGGCCGTAGCTGGCGATGTGCAGATCCTCCTCGTGGCCGCCGGGAGTGACCATGGGCTCGTCCGCGCCGATGACGTTGCGGGCCTTGAACTCCAGCGGATCCAGGCCCAGTTCCCGGGCCAGTTCGTCGAAGGCCGACTCGACGGCGAACATCACCTGGCCCAGGCCGTAGCCGCGGAAGGCGCCGGCCGGGACGGTGTGCGTATAGACGGAGTAGGCGTCGACCTTCTTGTTGGGGGCGCGGTAGACCGCCATGGACTCGCCGACGCTGTGGAACATCACCGCCGGGCCGTGATTCCCGTACGCCCCCGTGTTGGACACCACCCGCAGCTGGAGCGCGGTGAGCGTGCCGTCGCGGCGCGCGCCCGCCTTCACGCCGATGGTGAAGGGGTGCCGGGTCGTGGCACCGAAGAACTGCTCGGCGCGCGTGTACTCCAGCTTCACCGGGCGGCGCAGCCGGAGCACGGCGAGCGCCACGATGTCCTCGACGAGCATCTCCTGCTTGCCGCCGAAGCCGCCGCCGACCCGGCCCGCGACCACCCGCACCTTCTCGTGCGGCAGGTCGTACAGGTCGCACAGGGCGCGGCGGGTCAGGAACGGGGTCTGCGAACTGGTCCGCACGGTCAGCCGGTCGTCCTCGTCGAACCAGGCGACCGCGCCGTGCGTCTCCAGGCTGGCGTGCTGGACGCGCTGGGTGCGGTACGTGGCCTCGTGGACCACGTCGGCCGCGGCGAACCCGGCCTCGACGTCGCCGGTCTCGCCGTGCGCCTCACCGACCACATTGGCGCGGGGGCGGGCGATCCGGGCGGTGGCCGCGTCCTTGTCGTGGACCACCGGGGCGCCCGGCCGCATCGCCTCCTCCGGGTCCAGTACGGCGGGCAGCACCTCGTACGTCACCTCGATCCGCCGGCAGCCCTCCTCGGCGGCCGCCTCGCTGTCGGCGACGACCGCCGCGACCCGCTGGCCGATGTGGCGCACCGTGTCGTCGAGGACGCGTGTGTCGGCCGGGTCCTCCTCCGGGTGCTCGTGGCGGGCGGTGGAGAAGTGCCGCTCGGGGGCGTCGTGGTGGGTGAGGACCAGGTGGACGCCCGGGACGCGCAGCGCGGCCGCGGTGTCGATGGCGGTGATCCGCGCGTGGGCGTGCGGGGAGCGCAGCAGCTTCATGTGCAGCAGGCCGGGACCGGCGGAGAAGTCCAGGTCGAAGGTGTAGCGGGCGGTGCCGGTGACGACCTGGGGGCCGGCCGGAGCGGGCAGATTGCGGCCCACGGCCTCGCCCGCGCACGGCTCCTCCACGTGCTTGACCCCGCGCACGGCGTCCTCGATGGCCCGGTAGCCGGTGCACCGGCACAGATTCCCCTTGAACGCCCGGGGCAGGTCGGTGAGCTGCTCCTCGTCCAGGGCCGCCGTCGTCATCAGGAAACCGGCGGTGCAGAAGCCGCACTGGAAGCCCTGCGCGTCGAGGAACCTCTGCTGCACGGGGTGGAGTTCGCCGTCCGGCGACGCCAGGCCCTCGACCGTGGTGACCGCGCGGCCGTCGGCGCGGAAGGCCGGATAGAGGCAGCTGTGCACCGGCTCGCCGTCCACATGGACGGTGCAGGCGCCGCAGTCCCCGGCGTCGCAGCCCTTCTTCACGCCGAACCAGCCGCGCTCGCGCAAGTACGTGCGCAGGCACTGCCCGGGACGTGGATCCTCGCCGTGGGTACGGCCGTTGACCTCAACCTTCATCGTCGCCCTCCCGTTCCGACGGCTCTCCCAGTTCGCGGCGGATCTCCTCCGCGTACCGGAGCGTCATGTGGCGCCGCCACGCGGGCAGCCCGTGGATGTCGTCGAACCACTCCTCGTCCGCGACGGCCGCCACGATCGCCGCGCGCAGCGCCGGAGCGGACGGGGGCAGCGGGAACCACAGCCGTACCGGCCGGACGGTGGACGCCGTGACGGTGAGGGCGAGCGAGCCGTCGGACGGGTCGAGGGCGCCGATGACCAGCACACCGGAGCGGCCGAGTCCGTACAGCGACGCCTGCCGGAACGCCGTACGGCAGGCCAGGGCGCGCGCGGGCAGGGTCACCGAGCGCAGCAGCTCGCCCTCGGCGCGGGCCGTGCGCCCGGCGCCGGTGACGAAGTCGGCGACCCGTACCCGGCGGCGCACACCGTCCTGGGCCAGCAGCAGGCACTCGCCGTCGAGCGCCGCCGTCAGCGAGATCATCGGGCCCGCCGGGAGGCCGTTGCAGAGATTGCCGCCGACCGTGGCCATGTTCCAGATCTTGAACGAGGCGAGGAAGGCCCGGCAGCACCGCTCGAACAGCGGGGCCGCCGGTTCCGCCAGCTCCTTCGCGAAACGGGACAGTTGGGCGATGGTGCAGGTCGCGGCGATCTCCAGGGAGCCGTCCGCGTGCCGTTCGAGCGGCGTCCAGCCGGTGCGGCCGAGGTCCACCAGACGGCGCAGTCTCGGCTGCGGCTCGGAGAACAGATAGGTGCCGCCGCCCAGCCAGGCGTCGCCTGGCCGCCAGGGGGCGGGCACCCGCGCGTCCCGGATCTCGGCCACCGTGTTCAGGTCCATGGCGGTCAGTGAAGCAATCCGCGACGGGCCCGCACGACTGGTGCGCCACACGGAATCGCCCCGCTCCGCGGGCCGCCTTTTGGTGAATCAACCAACGAGCATTTCGCTCGGTTCACCTTGCACTTACTATGCGATCACTCGTATTCACCTGGTGATTGCGAGATGCCGGGTGGTTGATCCCCCGCCCGGTGGCCGCACGAGGAGCCGGAACACATGCACGTCGAAAACCTCCTGGGGGACCAGAATCTGGGCCTGCGCCCGCTGTGGGCCGAGGACGCGTCGCTGCGGCGGGAGATCAGCGGGGTGACGGTCACCGACCTCGAGGATCCGGCCCGTTTCGTCCGGGCCGGCGAGGCCGTGCTCAGCGGCCTCGTCTGGTGGACCCCGCAGGACGGCGAGGGCAAGGCGGACCGCTTCGTCCGCGCGCTGCGGGCCGCGGACGCCGCCGTCCTGCTGGCCGGCGAGGAGACCCACGGCGCGGTCCCCGACGCGCTGATCGAGGCGTGCGCACGGCACGGGATGCCGCTGGCCGGCGTACCGCCGCACGTGATGTTCCGGGCCGTCACCGAGAGCGTGTACGTGCGGCAGTGGGGGGAGTTGAGCCGTCGGCACGCCCTGCCCGGACACCTGCGCGAACGGCTCGGGCTGCTGCTCTCCCAGGAAGCGGGACCGGACGCGATCCTCGCCGCCGCCTTCGCGCACCTGCGGGAGGGAACCGTCGCGTACGTGGTGACCGGCGCCGGACGGACGGTCGCGGCCACGCCGGCCGACGCCGGAGACGGCGGACTGGAGGCCGGGGTCACCGTGGCGGTGGAGGCGGACGGCCTGTCCCCGTACGAGCGGTGGGAGTTGCGGCTGCCCGATCCCGACGCCGTGCCGCCGGGGCTGCTGCACGAGGTGGCGGCCGTCCTCGCGCGCTGCCAGGAGGCACTCGCCCGGCGAGCGGCAGCCGTCCGGCGGGCCGCCGACGACCTGGGCGCGCTGCTCGCCCGGCCCGGCGCCGACGAGGGGGCCGAGGAGGCGGACATCGAACGGGCGCTGCGGGCCTGCGCGCTGCCCGCCGAGGGGCCGTACCGGGTGCTCGCCGCCACCACGGGCGCCCGGCGGGGCGGGGCCGCCGAAGGGGCGCTGGCGGAGGTGGTGGCCCGGGCGGGAACCGGGCCCGCGGCCGTGGGGCGGCTCCCCGACGGCACCGCCTTCGCCGTCGTGTCCGGAACCCTTCCCGCCGACGCGTCCGCCGGGGCATGGTCGCGCGTCGCCGCCTGCGTCCCCGGCGCACCGCTGTACGGGGGGACCGGA
Organism: Streptomyces sp. NPDC046716; assembly: GCF_040645755.1. Taxonomy (NCBI): domain Bacteria; kingdom Bacillati; phylum Actinomycetota; class Actinomycetes; order Kitasatosporales; family Streptomycetaceae; genus Streptomyces; species Streptomyces sp. NPDC046716. Next base: position 33,824 of record NZ_JBEYYU010000057.1, on the reverse strand, counting down.
ACCCCGGCCGCCGGGCCGCGGGATCTGGCCGGGGCGCTGGCCGAGGCCCGCTACGCCCTGACCTGCGCGAGCGGCGGCGCCCCCGGCGTCTCGGCGCTCGTCGACACCGCCGGTCTCGGCGGACTCGGCGCGCTCCTGGCCGGGGTGCCCGCGCCGGTGCGGGCCGTCTACAGCAGGACCGTGCTGGGCCCGCTGTTCGATGCGAGGACCGCGTCCGCCGCCGCCCTCCTGGAGACCCTGCGGACCTTCCTCGCCTGCGACTGCTCCTGGGCCCGCGCCGCCGAGGCGCTCCATCTGCACGTCAACACCGTGCACTACCGGGTCCGGCGCATCGAACACTTCACCGGGCGCGACCTGTCCCGGCTTCCGGACCGCCTCGATCTGTGGACGGCCCTGCTGTGCCGGGGGACGGGTGAGCCGGGAGAGGGGTGAGGGCGGGCCCGGTGGCCGTCGTTCAGACCCGGTCGATGTGCACGTTCGTCGACTTCACCCGGGCCGTGGCCTCCACGCCGACCTCCAGCTCCAGCTCCTCGACCGCCTCACGGGTGAGCAGGGACACCAGCCGGTGCGGGCCCGCCTGGATCTCGACCTGCGCCGCCACGTCGCCGAGCTTGATCGCGGTCACGATGCCTGGGAAGGCGTTGCGGACCGAGGTGTAGGAGGCGTCCTCCTCGCCCGTCCCGCTCTTGGCGAGCTCGACGGAGAACGCCGCCAGGTCCTTCCCGTCGATGAGCCGCTTGCCGCTCTCGTCCCGATGGGTCGTCACTCGTCCCGCGTCCGCCCACCGGCGGGCGGTGTCAGGGCTCACGCCGAGCAGCCGCGCTGCCTGGCCGATCGTGTATGACTGCATGCGCGCCAAGATATCCGGGATATCCGGCCCACCCGCGCCCGGTCCGTCCTCCCGGCCTACGTCGCCGCGAACGGCGCAGATGCCAGCCAATAAGGCCAATATGGCATGCATGCACGGGGATGAATTACGCTCATGCCTTGTATCTGTGGTCCACGGGAACGATGGGGCTGGTCATGGAGAAGGGCATGCTGCCGCCGGGGCAACGGCTGGCCAGAGGGTGGCCCGTCTCGCACTACGGGCCGGTACCGCGCTTCCGGGCCGAGCGCTGGACGCTGCAGGTCTTCGGCGCGACCGCCGGCGGGGACACCCACTCCTGGACCTTCGACGAGGTCACCGCCATGCCCCGGACCACCGTCCACGCCGACCTGCACTGCGCCTCCGGCACCAGCACCACCGGCCACACCTTCTACGGCGTGCCGGGCCGCGCCCTCCTCGACCTCGCGCCGCCCGCCGCCGGTGCGACGCACGTGATGGCCTGGGCCGAGTACGGGTACAGCGCCAATCTCCGCCTCGCCGACCTCACGGCCGACACCACCGTCCTGGCCACCCACCACGACGGCGAGCCGCTCACCGCCGAACACGGCTTCCCGCTCCGCCTCGTGGTGCCGCACCTGTTCGGCTACAAGGGCCCCAAATGGCTGCGCGGCATCGAGTACATGACGCAGGACCGCCGAGGCTTCTGGGAGGAGCGCGGCTACCACAACGTCGCCGACCCCTGGGCCGCCCAGCGCTACTCGTACCAGGAGGAGGACGAGCGCTAGGGCCTGTCTGCCCGGCCCGCCCTCACTCTTCGCCGTCGCGATGACCGGCTCCTAGGTCCTGACCTTCCAGGTCTATCTGGCACTGCCCCTCGCGGCCGGCCAGGCGCTGGGAGCGCGCGGAACATGGGCGACGAGCGGCCTGTTCGTCGTCTCGGCCGCCGTCGCCGTGGCCGGTCAACTACGGCTGACCGGCTGGGCGAAGCGCCGCTGGGACCCCGAGCAGGCCCTGGTGCGCGGGCTCGCCGCGATGGGCCTGGCCTTCCTGCCGCTGGCCCTCACCCCGCCCGGCGCCCGGGCGGGCGTCGTCGTCGCTCTCGTCGCCGCGGTGACCCTGCTGGCCGTCGGCGGCGCGGTCGTCTACCCCTTCGAGATGGACACCGTCGTCTCCCTGTCCGGCAACCGCCTCGTGGCCACGCACTACGGCCTCTACAACACCGTGTCGGGCCTCGTCTGCGCGTCGTCGGTCGCCGCGCTCGCCCGCAGCGGACGCCTCGCACCTCGGGTGGAGCCCGAACTCGTGTCGGCCTAGGGCTGGTTGACGCCCGCATCCTGTGCCGTGCCCGCCCCGCGCGGGCACGGTTCGGGCACGGGGCCGGACTTCCTACGCCGTCCGCCGTCGCAGCGTCCTCCACGTGACCGCCAGTCCGGATACGACGGCCGCCAGCAGAGTGCCGGTGACGGCTGCCGCCAGAGTTCCGGTGTTCAGGTGCAGGCCGACCTGGGACGAGCCGGCCTGGGAGAGACCCGAGGCCATGCCCAGCAGCGGGGGCACCGTCACCGCCACTCCCAGGACGGTGCCGATGGCGACCACCAGCACTGTCTCGCCCGCCGAGGCGAGGAGCAGCTGGCGGGGTGTGCCGCCGGTGGACGTCAGCACCCCGACGTCGCGCCGTCGGGCGTGGGCGGCCATGGCCATGCTGTTGACGACCGCGATGACGCTGTAGCCGACGGCGATCGCGATGAGCAGAGCGGCGAGCGCGTCGGTCAGTCTCGCGTCGGTCTCGTAGTCGGCCAGGGCGTACGCCGCGGCGTCGTGCAGAGCGGTGCCGGGGACCGCGGCGGAGGCCGTGGTGGTGCCGGGGACGAAGATGTCGTCCGTGAGCGCGGCGGGATCATGGGCACGCACCAGGTCCCGGGCGACCACGAAATCCCCCCGCGCCGGATCGTCGGGAAGGACCGCCCCGACGCGCAGGGCGACGGTCTCGCCGTCGGCGAACCGGACCGGCACCTCCTGCCCCTCCCGCAAGTCCAGCTCCCCGGCCGTGCGTTCCCCGAGCACGGCTTCTCCGGGCCGGCCCCAGCGCGCGTCCCTGCTGCCCAGGACATCCAGGACTGTCGCGGGGCCCTGAGGCTTCCGGGGCACGAACGCTCGGGTCGGCAGCGCCGCCTTGCCCACCGGGTTGGCCGCCACCACCTCGTCGGTGTTCCCCGGTGTGCCGGCCGGAGTGACGATCGTCCGGCCCCGCACCTTCAGGGCCTCACTCGCCGGGTACGCCACCCGCATCGTCTCCACCATGCCGCTGAGCAGCACCGCGAAACCGACGGCGGCGATCACGGGAGCCACCAGGGAGGCGGCCCGGCGCGGGTTCGCCGTCAGCTCCGCGCGGACCAGGACCGCACCCGCTCCGACACCGCGCGCGAAGGGCGCCGTCAGCCCTCGCGCGACCGGCCCGACCAGCACCGGAGCCAGCAGGGCCGACGCGGTGATGAGCATCGTCGTGGCGAAGATCGCCCTGTTGACGCGGTCGTCCGCGCTGGAGAACGCGGTTCCCACGGCGAGCAGCCCGCCGACGGCCAGCGCGGCGACTCCCGAGAGCCAGCGGCCGCGCCCCATGCCCCGGTCGTCGGAGCGGCTGTCGAGCAGCGCCTCCACGGGAGCGACCCGGGCGGCCTTGCGGCTCGCCGCCCAGGCCCCGATGACACTGACGCCCACACCGATCGCGGTGGCGGTGAGCAGCGGCCAGGCGGCGACGCGGATCCGCAGATCCGGCGGCGCGACGTCCAGGCCGTCGAGCAGGGCGCGCAGCAGCGGGGTGGCGGCCACCCCGGCCGCGCAGCCGGCGATCGAGCCGAGCAGGCCGACCACGGCCGCCTCACCGAGAATCATGCGGCGGATCTGGGCGGGAGCGGCGCCGAGCGTGCGCAGCAGCCCGATCTCGCGGCGCCGCATCCCGGTCGCCAGGGCCAGCAGCGAGGCGACGACGAAGACCGTGGTGAACAGGCTGAGGAAGGCCATCGCGCCGATCAACTGCACGCCCAGGAAACGCTGATGCTCGAGGTGCGCCGGCTGTATCTCGGCGCGCCCGTCCCCGGAGACCACTCTGCCGTCGTCACCGACCGCCTTCGCGGCGGCCGCGACGATCGCCCCCGTGTCGGCCCTCTCGCTGGTGACCAGGGCGATGGCCCGGACACCGGGCTGCTGCCGCGCGGCGAACGCCTCGCTGAAGTAGTAACCCGGGCCGTCCACCGTGCCCACCACGGTGAACTGCCTGCGTCCCTGAGTGATGTTGACCGTCAGCGTGCTTCCCGGGGCGACCCCCAGGGCGCGGTCCACCACGACCTCTTTCATGCCGCGCGGGGCCCGGCCGGACACCGTCGCGTACGGTGCCGTGCGCGCGCCGTCCCAGTTGTGCCCGGACTCCAGGGCGCCCTCGTCGGCCACCGGGCGGTCGTCCACCATCGCCTGGGCGTAGAAGGAGCGGTCGAGCACGGCGCGGGTCACGCCCGGCACCTCGGCGAGCGCGGCCCGCAGCCGGCCGGCCTCGGCCGGACCCCAGGGCACCACGTCCTCGGGACTGCCGTCGGTGTCGACGGCCCGCTCGGGCAGCGCCAGGACGGCAGCGCCCGCGTACCGGGCCTGCACCCCGGGCCGCGACGAGTCGTAGATGACCAGCGTGGTCGTGATCAGGGCGACGCCCACCAGGACGGCGGCGAAGGCACCGAGGAAGGCGGACCAGCGGTCCCGCACGTTCGCGACGATCAGCATCATGACTCCAGCCGGGTCATATGGGCGGCGATGGCGGCGGCGTGATCCGAGCCGGACCCGCGGTCGAGGGGTATCCGGTCGGCGATCCGCCCGTCCCGGAGGTAGACCACGACGTCCGCCGAGGCCGCGGCCACGGGATCGTGCGTGACCATCAGCGTGGTCTGGCCCTCCTGGTCGACCAGCATCCGCATCATCCGCAGCACCTCCCGCGAGGTGACGGTGTCGAGCGCGCCGGTCGGCTCGTCCGCGAAGAGCACAGCGGGACGCGTGACCAGGGCCCGGGCGAGGGCGACGCGCTGCTGCTGCCCGCCGGACAGCTGGCTGGGCCGGTGTCTCGCCCGCTCCGCCAGACCGACCGCCGCGAGCGCGCCCGTGACCTGCTCGCGGCCGACTCTGCGGCCCGCGAACCGGGACGGCAGCTCCACGTTCTGCGCGGCCGTCAGCGACTCCACCAGATTGAACGCCTGGAAGACGAACCCGACGTGCTCGCGCCGCAGTTCGGTGCGCTCCTTCTCGCTGCGCCCGCCCATGTCCACGCCCGCGAGGACGATCCGGCCCTCCGTCGGCCGCTCGAGTCCGGCCGCGCACCGCAGCAGCGTCGACTTCCCCGAGCCGGACGGGCCCATGATGGCGGTGAACGTCCCGCGGGCGAAGCCGAGGGAGACACCGTCGAGGGCGGTCACCCGGTGTCCGCCGGCGTCGTGGATCTTGTGCACGTCCTGCAGCTCGACCGCGTCCTGCACGGGAGTTCGCTTCGTTGTCGTCATGCGTCGATTCCACCGGCCGGAGGGCGGCCGCCACACTGATCCTGGCTCTACTCCAGAGGTAGAGCCAGCTCTACCGCGCCGCCCGAACTGCCCGGCTACGGTGATCACATGCGTCCCACTACCGCCTGGCAGGCCCTGGCTCAGCGTCCGTTGAGCTTCCTGGCATCGAGCTGGCCGTGGCGCTCTCTCGCGTATTTGAGCGGAGGCGTCGTGGTCGGCGCCGCGGCCGTGCTCTTCTTCGCCCTCGGTCTGGCCGCGGGGATCGCGCTGCTCGTCGTGCTGATCGGCGCCGCCCCGCTGGCCGGCCTCGTGCTGGCGTCCACCGTGGTGGGCCGGGTGGAGCGGCGCCGGCTGAGACTGGTGGACCTGGATCCGCTGCCCGATCCGCACCGGGCCCCCGACAGTCCGGGCCCGCGCGCCTGGGTGACCACCCGGCTCAAGGAACAAGTGACGTGGCGGGAGCTGACGTTCACGCTGCTGTCGGCGGCGTCCCTGTGGTGGCTGGACCTGCTGGTCCTCGCCTTCTCCTTCGGGCTGCCCGCCCTCACCTTCGCCTCGACCGACGGATCGACCTGGCCCTGGACGGTGTTCGGCGCGATCGTGCTGCTCGCCTCCCCCTATACGGTCACCTCGTGGGCGGGGGCCCGAGGTGCCCTGGCCCGCACCTTCCTGGTCCCGCGCGGCAAGGAGGTGGGGGAGGAGCTGCGAGAGGTCCGGGCCTCCCAGTCGCGGCTGCTCGACGCCTTCGACACCGAGCGGGCGCGGATAGAGCGTGATCTGCACGACGGGGCGCAGCAGCGGCTCGTCTCGCTCGGCATGACCCTGGGGATGCTCCGCCTGGAGGTGTCCCCCAACTCCTCGGTGGACCGCCTGCTGTCGGAGGCGGAGAACCAGCTCTCCACCGCGCACCAGGAGTTGAGAGCCCTGATCCGCGGTCTGAACCCGCCGGTCCTCGCCGACCACGGCCTGGTCGCGGCGATCGAGGACTACGCGGGCCGCTTCCCCATCCCGGTGCAGGTGGATCTGCGGCTGCCCGAGCGGCTGTCCAGACAGCTGGAGACGACCATGTACTACCTGATCAACGAGGCGCTGACGAACATCGCCCGGCACAGCGGAGCCACCTGTGCCCAGGTGTACGGCCGTTACCATTCCGATCAGTTGCTCCTCAACATCACGGACAACGGCCGCGGCGGCGCCGACCCCGCGAAAGGCACCGGAATGACGGGGCTCGCGGATCGGATCGCGGCGCTCGACGGCCGGATAGAGGTACTGAGTCCGGTCGGCGGTCCGACCCTGCTGCAAGTGGAGGTTCCATGTCACTTCGCCTGATCGTGGCCGAGGACGCCGTTCTGCTGCGCGAGGGGCTGATCGGCTTGCTGGAGCGGGTCGGGCACAAGGTGGTGGCGGCCGTCGGGGACGCCGACGCGCTGGAGGAGGCCGTCCGCGCCGACCGGCCCGACCTCATCGTCACCGACGTCCGCATGCCGCCGGAGCTGGGCGACGACGGACTGCGGTCGGCGGTGCGGTTGCGGGAGGAGTTCCCCGGCCTGCCGGTGCTCGTGCTCAGCCAGTACGTCGAACGGTCTTATGCGCTCCGGCTGTTGGACTCCGGCGGCGGTGCGGGCGTCGGCTATCTGCTCAAGGAGCGGGTGGGCGCGGTCACCGACTTCATGGCCGCCATCGAGCGGGTCGCCACCGGTGGGACCGTGGTGGACCCGGAGGTGATCACGCAGCTGGTCCGGCTGCACCCGGATCCCCTGGAGCGGCTGAGCCCCCGGGAGCGCGAGGTGCTCGCCCTGATAGCGGAGGGACGGACCAACGCCGGGCTGGCGAAGACCCTGTTCCTCAGCGAGGCGGCCGTCAACAAGCACATCGGGAACATCTTCACCAAGCTGGATCTGCCGGTCGACACCGACGGCCACCGGAGGGTCCTCGCGGTCCTCGCCTTTCTCCGCTCCTGAGCTGCCGCCCGCCCGAGAGCCCCGCCGCCCGCTCAACCGCCCGGCAGTGGAGTGCGTCTTCCAAGCCGGGGCACACGTCCTCGGCAATCACGCCGAGAGGGCGGGGCGACGCAGGAGCAACGGGAGGCGTACGGCATGGAGATCTCCGGCATCTTCACCGCGATCGTGATCGGCATTGTGATCGGCATCCTGGGCCGTCTGGTCATTCCCGGGCGGCAGCGCATCGGTGTGCTCTGGACGATCCTCGTCGGGATCGCGGCCGCGCTCGTCGGCACGGCCGTCGCCGGGGCCTTCGACGTCGCGGACACTCCGGGCATCGACTGGATCGAACTGGCCATCCAGATCGGTCTCGCGGCGCTGGGCGTCGGCGGGGTGGAGCGGTTGAAGAGTCGCCGCTGAGCGCCGCGGCACCGGGCGTGGTGCGTCAGAGCTGTTCGGACATTCGTCGAGGGCACGCGCGAGACCGTGACTGCCGCGCAGTGGCCGCCGAAGGACACCGGGCACCGCTCCCTGTACCCGCGTCCGCGCGGCGGCCTCTCCGCCGAACCCGAGCCCATGGGCAGCGAGCACGCCGCGCCCGACGGCTTCTACCAGGCCCCGCTGACCGTCACCGACCGGGTACAGGTGGTCAGTTGGAGCACCGAGCCGTTCCAGCGGCCCGCCGAGTTGATCGGCACCGGCGCGGCGCACCTGTTCGCCGCGACCGTCCTGCCCGGCCACCGCCTGGTGGTGGAGCTGTCCGACGACGAGCCGCTCGCCGACGCGCACAACGCGCTGCCGCCGCCGGACGCCTTCCATTACGGAGACGGGCGGCTGAGCCGCTCCCACGCCTCCCGGTCCCGTACGTACAGGGGAGCGGCGGCGGTGATGGCCCGGGTCTGTGCGGAGCCCCGGGCCAGCCGCCAGCGCACCGTGCCGGTGACCCGGGCCGCGCACGAGGTGATGAACTCCTCGCAAGCGAAGCGCAGTTCACCGAACCAGCGGCCCTCCAGGGCCTCGCGCACCCAGACCTGTTCGAGGTGCATCTTCTCCCGGACGGTCTCGGCGGCGAGCGTCGCCGTCTCCAGGTGGCGGTACGTCCTCAGCAGGAGCGCGGCGGCGGGCATCTCCCGCAGTTCGAGGACCTTGTGGCCGCCGGGCAGGTGCTCCAGTCCGCTGTAGCGGCCGATGCCGTGGGCGCCCGCCCGGTGGTTGAGCGCCTCGATCAGTTCGGGCAGCGGCAGCGGACGCCCGTCCAGGGCCGTGGGGACGCCGCGCGCGAAGGCGATCTCCACGGTCTCGTCGGCGGGCGGCTCGGCCGGGCGGGCCGTCCACGTGTACAGATGCTCGGGGACGGTGTGGTCCTCCGGGTCGTCGAGGACGCCCGACTCGAACTCGCGGCACCACAGGTTCGCGTCGACGCTCGCCACCCGCTTGCCCAGGTGCGGCAGCCCGATCTCCTCCAGCTCGCGCGCCTTCCGCTCCCGGTCGACCGGGTCGAGGTCGTACGGGCTGCCGTACGGCACGGCGCAGCCGAGCAGATCGAGGGCGCCGTTGAGGCGGCGCAGCGTGTTCTGGGACGGGTTCGCCGTGTGCACGACCGCCGCCGCGTCCAGCTCCGTGGCCAGGTCCAGGGCGAGCCGGGCGAGCAGCGGGCGGCTCAGGGACGAGCTGACGGGATGGGTGTCCAGGTAGACGGCCTGCGCGGCGATCGCCGGGCGGACGAAGCAGTCGGCGAAGGTGCGCCGGGCGTCCACGAGGTGCAGCCGCACCCCGAGGTGGGCGGTGGTCTGCCGCAGCTCGTCGGGGTCCTCGCCCGCGCCCAGGTCGGCGCTGAGGGCGTGCACGTCCGTGAAGCCGGCGCGGGCCAGCCGGTGCAGCAGATAGGTGCTGTCCAGACCGCCGCTGAACAGGGTCACCACCGGCCGGTGCCGGTCGGCCGGGGCACCGGTGAGATCGGCGAACGAGCGGATCCGCGGCCCGTGCGGGATGTTCACGCGCCGGCCTCCCGCAGCGAACGCAGCTCCCGAGCGAAGGCCCGCGTGGTCGGTTCGTGGAGCAGGGCCGCGAGCGGGATGTCGAGGGCCAGCAGCTCGCGCAGCGTCTCGACCACCCGGACGACCGTGAACGAGTCGCCGCCCAGGTCGAAGAAGTCGTCGTCGGGCCCGACGGCGTCGACGGCGAGCACGTCCCGCCACACCGTGACGACCAGCGCGTCGAGATCACCGCTCATGCCCACCACCGGGCGCGGCGCGGGGACGGCCGCCGCCCGCTTCTCCAGGAGCGCCCGGTCCAGCTTGCCGTTGGCGGTCAGCGGCAGCGCGGCAAGCACCTCGACGGTGCGCGGCACCAGGGCGCGGGGCAGCCGGGTCCGCAGGTCCGCGCGGACCGACGGGCCCAGCTCGTCCGGCGGCGCCGCGCCGTCCCCGGCCACCACGAACAGCGCGAGGGCCTTGTCCGCTCCCGTGCCGTGCGCCACGACGGCAGCCTGCCGAACTCCCTTACACGTCAGAGCCGTTGCCTCGATCTCGGCGGGCTCGATCCGGATGCCGCGGATCTTCACCTGGCGGTCGGCGCGGCCCAGGAACTCCAGCGCGCCGCCGGGACCGGCGACCCGCACCAGATCGCCGGAGCGGTACAGCCGCCCGTACGGGGTGGCCGCGAACCGGTCGGCGGTCAGCTCGGGCCGGTGCAGATAGCCGAGGCCCAGGCCCGCGCCGCCGATGTGCAGCTCGCCGGTCTCACCCTCCGGCACCGGCGCGCCCGACGCGTCGAGGACGTGCAGTTCGGTGCCCTGGACGGGGCCGCCGATCAGCACCCGCGCCGGATCCGGGTCGCGCGGGCAGATCCAGTACGTGCAGTAGATCGTGCACTCGCTGGGCCCGTACAGGTTCGTCAGGGTGGCGGTGGACCGGGCGTGGAAGCGGGCCACCAGATCGGGGCTCAGCGGTTCGCCGCCGGTGAGGACCTGGCGCAGCCCGTCGTACCGCTCCTTCGGTTCCCGGGCCAGCAGGAACAGCTCCAGGAGCGAGACCACGCAGTAGAACGTCGTGATCCCGTGGTCCCGGATCAGGGCCGCCAGATGATCCGCGTCGCGCTGCCGTCCCGGCTCGGCGACGACGATCGCGGCGCCCGCGAGCAGCGGCCAGTACGTCTCGCTGAGGTACATGTCGAAGCTGCACGCCGTGTGGTGGATCATCCGGTCGCGCTCGTCCATCCGGTGCGTGGACTGCAGGGCTTGCAGCCGGGAGGCGAGGGCGGCGTGGCTGATCAGCGCGGCCTTGGGGCGGCCGGTGGAACCCGAGGTGTAGATGATCACCACCGGGTCGTCGGGCGACGCGTCGAGCGCGGGCGCCGGAGCGGCCGGATACGCGGCGCACTCCTCGTCCGTCAGCACCTCGGCCAGGCCCGAGAACCGCTCCCGCAGCCGGGCGTCGGTGAGCACGATCCGCGGCGCGCAGTCCCGCGTCGTCGCCCGTACGCGCTCCAGCGGATCGGCGGGGTCGAGCGCGGCGTGCGCGGCGCCCGCGAACGCCGCGCCGAGCAGCGCCACGAAGAACTCCACGGACCGCTCGTGGTGCACGACGACCCGGTCGCCGGGACCGACGCCGTGCGCGCGCAGCGCCGCCGCGGTGCGCAGCACACGGTCCTTCAGCTCGCCCATGGACACGACCGTCCGACCCGATATCAGGGCGGGCAGCTCCGGGTCGCGGTCCCAGCGCTCCAGGAGCAGCGCGTCGATCCGGCTCACGCGTTCGCTCCCTTCGCGAAGTGGCCGAGACTGTCGGCGACGGCGTCCGCGAGCAGCGCCGGGCTCTCCGTGAGCAGCAGATGCCCGCCGGGCAGCCACACCGTGCGCGCCCGGTCGCTGAACAGCTCCCAGTCCTCGGTGCGTTCCTCCGGGCACAGCGGGTCCTCGTCGCCGAACACCGCGAGCAGCGGGCACTCCAGGCGCGGTTCGGGCCCCGACACGTACTCCTCGACGGCCCGCATGTCGGCGACGACCGACGGCAGCAGCAGCGCCAGCATCTCCTCGTTCGCCGCCAGCGACTCCGGTACGCCGCCGAACTCCCGCAGGATGTCGAGGATCTCCTCCGGGTCGTCGGTGTCCCGCAGCAGCCGCCGCCCGGGAGCGGGCCGCTCGGTGACCGCCCACTGCGACACCGCCACGAACCCGGCCACCGGCACGTCGCCCGTCCGCTGCAACGCCCGTACGGCCTCCAGCGCGAGCACCGCGCCGGAGCAGACGCCGACCACGAGCAGCGGCGCCGAGCCCGGCAGGGCGCGGGCCGTCGCGACGACGTCCGCGGTCAGCCCGGCGAGCCCGCCGACGGGTTCGCGCACCCGGGACTCGCGCCCCGGCAGCCGCGCCGTGGCCACCGCCCAGTCGGCGGGGGCGTGCGCGGCGAACGCGGCACCGCTCGCGGCGCCCGCTCCCGCGTGCGGCACGAGCAGCACCCGCCAGGCCGCGCCCTCGGGGCGCGCGCCGTCGAGCCTGTAGGTCTTCACCGGCATCCGCGCGTCACCCGGCCGTCACGAACTCGGCGAGCCCACGGGCCAGATGGCCCGGGTCGTCGGCGCCGACCAGCTCGCGCGCCGAGTGCATGGACAGGCCGGGGACGCCCACGTCGACGGTCGTCACCCCGAGCCGGGCCGCCGTGATCGGCCCGATGGACGTACCGCACGGCAGCGCGTTGTTGGACACGAACCGCTGCCACGGCACGTCGGCCCGCTCGCAGGCGGTGGCCCACGCGGCGAAACCGGTGCCCTCGGTGGCGTACCGCTGGTTCGCGTTGACCTTGACGACCGGGCCCGCGTTCGGTAGCGGGTGGTTGTCGGGGTCGTGCAGCTCCGTGTAGTTGGGGTGGACGGCGTGGGACATGTCGGCGGAGACGCAGAGGCCGCCCGCGAGCGCGCGCTCCCAGTCCTCGGCGCTGCCGCCGCGCGCGGCCACCGAGCGGTGCAGCACCCGCTCCAGGAGCGGGCCCTGGGCGCCGGTCTCGGAGTTGCTGCCGGTCTCCTCGTGGTCGAACGCCGCGAGCACCGGCACCCGGTCGGGGGCCGCCGACGCGGCGGCGGCGAGCAGGGCGGTGACGCCCGCGTGCACGGAGACGAGGTTGTCCAGGCGCGACGACACGATGAACTCCCGCCGGGCGCCCAGGAGTCCGGGCGGCTGCACGTCGTGCAGCATCAGGTCCCAGCCCAGGACGTCGGACGCGTCGGTCCCGGCCTCGTGCGCGACCCGGCGCAGCAGCGCGCCGTGCTCGGTGGGGCCGAGCGACCAGATCGGCTGGGTCTGCCGCTGCCGGTGCAGGGACAGCCCGTCGTTCACGCTGTGGTCCAGGTGGATCGCCAACTGCGGTACGCGCAGCAGGGGTTCGTCGATCTTCACGAGGGTGGAGGTGCCGTCGCGCAGGGTCAGCCGGCCGGAGATGCCGAGGTCCCGGTCGAGCCAGGTGTTGAGCGGAACTCCGCCGTAGATCTCCACGGCGACCTGCCGCCAGCCCGCCCGGCCCGTGTCGGGCGTCGGCTTGACGCGCAGGTTCGGCGAGTCGGTGTGGACGCCCATGATGCGGAACGGCGCGTGGGCGGGGGCGCCCTCGGGCACGTACCAGGCGAGGAGCGCGCCGCCCTTGGCCAGGTACCGGCCGCCGCTGTGGCCGGTCCACTCCTCGGTGCCGGTCAGCTCGGTGAACCCGGCCTTCTCCAGGCGCCGTGCCGCCGAGGCCACCGCGTGGTACGGGGACGGGCTCTCCCGCAGGAACGTCAGCAGGTCCTCGACGTGCTCGGCTTGTGTGGGCAGGTTCATGCGGTGTCCGCCTCCAGGGGCAAGGGATGAGGGTGGTCGGGCAGCGCCGCGAGGGGGCGCCCGGGGTGCGCGCACAGCTCCCCGAGCAGCGCGGCGTAGGAGGTGAGGAGTCCGTCGGCCGTGGTCTCGTCCCACAGGTCGGCCGAGTACTCCAGGAAGGTGCGCAGGCCCAGCGCCGGGTCGCGGCGCGGTGAGAGGCCGAAGACCAGCTCGGCGCGGGCGACCGGCGGCGCCAGGTCCTCGACCTCGACGTCGAGTCCGGGGATCTCGATGTCGGTGTCGGGATAGTTCTGGAAGGCGAGCACGTTCGGCACCCGGTCGGGGACCTCGGTGGCGCCCGCGTCGCGCATCGCCCGCATGATGCGGGCGGTCGGCAGGACGTGCGCCATCACGGCGAGGGCGTCGGTGCCGGTGCGGGCGACCAGGTCGGCGAAGGACTCGCCGGGATCGATCCGCACCCGCACCATCACGGAGGTCGACACCATCGCCACCAGCGAGTCGCCCGCCGTGCCCGCCCGGTTGGCGTACGGCACGGCCAGCAGGACGTCCCGCTCACCGGACAGCCGGGCCAGGTGCACGCCGAGCGCGGCGGCCGCGACCGCGAACGGCGTCTGCCGCACGGAGGCGGCCACCTCTTCCAGGGCGGTACGGACCTCGGCGGGCACGGTGCCGCGCACGGTGCCGCCCGCCCCGCTGAGCGTGTCGGGACGCGGCCGGTCCGTGGGCGTGTCGAGGCGGCACGGCACGCCCTCCAAGTGACGCGCGCAGAACGCGGCGCGCCGCTCCTCCTCGGCCGGGTCGTGCGCGGCGGCCTGTTCGCGGGCGTACTCCGGGGCCTGCGCCGACGGCGCGGGCAGGGTGTGCGCGCGGCCGGCCGCCGCGGCCGTGTACAGCTCGGCCAGCTCCGCCATCAGCACGGAGTGGGACCAGCCGTCGGCACTGGCGTGGTGCAGCACGAACATCAGCACCCAGCCGTCGTCGGCCACCTTCAGCAGCCGGCAGCGCGGGAACGCGGGCTCGGCGAGGTCGAACGGCTTCGCCGCCATGCGCCGGCACACCGCGTCCGCCCGCTCCCGCGCCGTGTCGGGTGCGAGCCGGGACAGGTCGTCGACCCGCAGCCGTGCGGGCGGCGCGGCCACCACCTCCTGCCACCAGGCGCCGTCCGCGCCCCGCACGAAGCGGGTCCGCAGGGCGTGGTGCCGTTCGACGAGCCGGCCCAGGGCCGTGCGCAGCGCGTCCGGGTCCAGGGCGCCCCGGAAGCGGATCCGGGTCGGCACGTTCCACACCTCGGCCCGGGGGACGGCGTGATGGCCGGCGATCATCCGGTCCTGCTGGTCGCTGACGGGAGCCCGGTCGACGACACCGTCCCCGACGCCCTCCGCGCCCGACTCGGGCCCACTCGCACCGAGGTGACGGGTCATCGCGGCGGGCGTCGGGTCCGCGAAGAAGTCCGCGAGCGAGATGTCGGCGCCCAGCACCTCCCGCACCCGGTTCACGAGACGGATCGCCGTGATCGAGTTCCCGCCCAGGTCGAAGAAGTCCGCGTCGTCCCCGATGTCGTCCACGCCGAGCACCGCACGCCACACGGCGCGCACCTCGTCGCCCGCGCCGGACGGAGCGGGGCGGGTGTCCCGTACGGTCGGCGCCGCGTCCTCCACCATGGCGCGCAGCACCCGGTCCAGGTCGGCCAGATGTCCGCGGACCGTTCCCTCGTCGAAGAGGTCGGCGTCGTAGCGGATCCGCAGCCGCAGCCCCGACGGCGTGCGCACCGCCATGAGGGCGAGTTCGAGCGGCGCCGACGACGCGCCGCCCGGGACGTCGGACGCGGTGAGGCCCGGCAGGTCGACGCGGGTGAGCGGCGCCGTGTCCAGGTCCGCGGAGACCGTGACGAGGGGGCGCGGCCGTCCCGCGCCCCCGCCGAGCCGCGCCGCCAGTTCGTCGGGGTCGACGCGCTGGTGCCGCTCGGCCTCGAACAGGGCGTCGCGGGTGGCCCGCACCGCGTCGGCGACCGTCGTGCCGTCGGTGAGGTGCGCGCGCAGCGGCAGCACCGCCGCGTGGAAGCCGACGGTCCGCGCGGTCGCGGGCGTGCGCCGGGCGAACGTCGAGCCGACGACGAACTCGTCGAGCCCCGTCCGCTCGCGCAGCACCAGCTGCCAGGCGGTGAGCAGCGTCGTGAACAGCGTGACGCCGTGCCGCCCGCTCCACTCCTGCGCCGCCGTCGTGCGCGCCGAGTCGAGCAGGATCTCCGCCGCGCCGCCGTGCCCCGGCGTCCGGGGCCCGCGCGGCCGGTCCGTCGGCGGCGCGGGCGCGGGCGGCAGCGGGTCGAGGGTCTTCAGCCACCACTCCGCCTCCCCGTCGTCCGCGGGCGGTTCGGGGGCGCCGACGGTCGTCCCGGCGGGCTCCGGGAAGCGCGGGGCGCGCCCTTCGACACGGGCCGTGTACAGCTCCTGGAGGTCGTCCGCGAGCAGCCGCGCCGAGTGGCCGTCCGTGATCAGGTGGTGCAGAGCGAGCAGCAGGACGTGGTCGTCGTCGGCGAGCGTGAGCAGGCGCGGTGCGCACAGCGGCCCGTCGGCGAGGTCGAAGGGGCGGGTGCTCGCCGCCCGCAGCGCGGCCGCGATCGCCGTGTCCGGGTCCTCCTCCCGGGCATCCGTCACCACCAGCGGGACGCGCGTCGACGCCCGCACGGTCTGCTGGAGCAGCCCGTCCGCGCCGCCCGCGCGGAACACCGTGCGCAGCCCCGCGTGCCGGGCCACGAGCCCGTCGACGGCTGCGGTCAGCGCGGCCACGTCGAGCGGCCCGCGCAGCCGCACCGCCTGCACCTCGTTGTACGCGGCCGGGTCGGCGGCCAGTTGCGCGGCGAGCCAGAGCCGGCGCTGGGCGGCGGTCGCGGGCGCCGTGACGTCCCGGGGCGGAGTGATCTCCTGCGCCGCGGTCGCCTCCCGCAGCGCGGCGAGCCGGTCCAGGCCCGCCCGCGCGAGCTCGGCGGGCATCCCGAAGTCGACCAGGGCGGCGATCTCGTCGACGCCCGCGTCCCGCAGCGCCGCCACCACCGGCGCACACGTCTCGGGCGTGCCGATCAGCGCCCGCTCGTCGCAGTACCGGTCGTAGGCCCGCAGGAACAGATACTCCAGGTCGGCCTCGCTCGCCTCCGCCACGTCCCGCTCGCCCGAGGCGACGGCCCCGGCCGCCGACCGCATCTGGAGCGACGAGCGCAGATACCGGGTCATCGGCTCGCGGGCCTCGGCCCGTGCGGTCGCGTGGTCGTCGGTGAGATAGGTGTGCAGGAGGACGGTGACGCGGCCCGCGTCCGGGTCCAGGCCGTGCCGGGCGCGGGCGGCCCGGTAGTGGGCGATGTTCGCGGCCAGCTCGGCGACGGTCTGGTTCATCAGGTTCGTGACGATGCCGAGATCGCGGCGGGCCGCCTCCTCGTACGACTCCCGGCGCCCGGACGTCGCCAGGAACATCGGCGGCGCCTCCTGCACCGGGCGCGGCAGCGTCGACACGTCGGCCGGGCGGCCGTCGCCGTCCTCCCGGCGCACGGTGCCGCCGCGCCACAACTCCCGTACGGCGGCGAGGTGTTCGAAGGCGATCTCCGTGCGCCGGGCGAACCGGTCCGGGTGCAGCGCGAAGTCCCGCGCGTGCCAGCCGGTGGCGCAGCCGAGGCCCACCCGGCCGCCGGACAGCCGGTCCACGACCGCCCACTCCTCGGCGACCCGCACCGGATCGTGCAGCGGCAGCACCACGGAGCCCGCGTTCAGCCGGATCCGCTCGGTCTCCCGGGCGAGCGCGGCGGCGAGCACGGCCGGGTTCGGGAAGAGCCCGCCGAAGGAGTGGAAGTGCCGCTCGGGGATCCACAGCGAGCTGAAGCCGTGCGTGTCGGCGAAGCGGGCCGTCTCCACGATCCGGTCGTACGCCTGCGAGGTGTCCTCGGCGTCCGGGTAGTCCCCGAAGAAGTAGACGCCGAAGTCGGGCGCGGGACGCGGGCGTTCGGGCTTCGCAGCCGTCCTCGGCCGGGCGCCCGGGAAGTACCCGCCCGCGCGCAGCTCCCGCAGCGAGTCCTTCACCGCGTCGGCGACCCGCTCGACGTCCGCGTCCGTGTGTGCGGTCGACAGATAGAAGCTGCGCCACTCCCACACGTAGATCCCGCGCAGCAGCAGGTGCTGGTACAGCAGCTCCATGTCGGCGCGGTGCGTGAAGCGGAACATGGACCCGAAGTGGGCCAGCTCCAGCGGGAACTCCTCGGCGCGGAAGAAGGTGTTGAGGTCGTCGGCGAGCGCGTCGGTCCGGGCGTTGAGCCGTTCCTGGAGGGCCGGGCCCTCGGCGGTGAGATGGGTGAGGACCGCCTTGGCCGCCACCATCGACAGCGGGTGCTGGAGGTACGTACCGCCGAAGAACGTGGTCTCCGCGCCGGGCGAGCTGTCGTCGCCGTAGCGCCAGAACCCGCCGTCGACCCCGTCGAGGAGATCGGCGCGGCCCGCGATCGCCCCCACCGGGAAGCCGCTGCCGAGCGCCTTGCCGTACGTGGCCAGGTCCGGGACCACGCCGAAATGGTGCTGGGCGCCGCGCGGATGCGGGCGCAGGCCCGTCAGCATCTCGTCGAAGAGCAGCACGATCCCGCGCCGCCGGGTCAACTCCCGCAGCGAGCGGAGGAATTCGACCGGACGCAGGCCGGGGTTGCGGCACTGGACGGGCTCCACGACGACGGCGGCGAGGGAGTCGCCGAGCGCGTCGATGGTGTCCAGGGCCTCCTGGCTGCCGTACTCCAGGACCAGCAGATCGGCGACCGCGCTCGCAGGGATGCCGCGCGACACCGGCACCGCCCGGCCGCCGTCCGGCCCGGGGCGGCCGAGCACCGGGTCGATGTGGCCGTGGTAGGAACCGCGGAACATGACGACACGGTCCCGGCCGGTCGCGGCGCGCGCCAGCCGGATCGCGCCCGAGTTCGCCTCCGTGCCGGAGTTCGCGAACGCCACCCGCTCCATGCCGGTCAGC
The DNA here is from genome assembly GCF_040645755.1 of Streptomyces sp. NPDC046716. Lineage (NCBI taxonomy): Bacteria > Bacillati > Actinomycetota > Actinomycetes > Kitasatosporales > Streptomycetaceae > Streptomyces > Streptomyces sp. NPDC046716. Next base: position 15,719 of record NZ_JBEYYU010000057.1, on the reverse strand, counting down.
CCGGCCAGCAGCTCGGCGACCTCACCGGCCTCGACCGGGCGCGGCCCGAACCGCAGCCCGCCGTCGAGATGGGCCCGCACCGCCTCGCTCACGCACTCCGGCTCGTGCCCGAGGAGCAGCGCGCCGAAGCCCATCGTGATGTCGGTGTACGCGTTCCCGTCGATGTCCGTCAGGTGAGCACCCCGCGCCGAGCGGGCCGACAGCGGGTACAGCGTCTCCTTCGTGGCGCGCCGGAACCCGACGACGGCCCGGCTGTCGGCCAGCACCGGGCGCCGCCGCTGCGCCAACTCCTTGGAGGATGCGGTGCGTTCGGCCAGTCGCCGGGCGAGGTCGGCGGCGTGCGCGCGCTGCCGGGAGTCGGCGCCCGCGCCCGCCATCCCGGAGTCCGCGGGCAGCACGACCCGTGGCCCGTGCTGCTCGGTGGTTGCCGGGACGGGCGCGGCCGCGCTGTCTCGCGCGCGGGCGAGCTGTGCGGTCAGGTCCCGGGACAGTTGTGCGGCGCGGTCCGCCGCCGATGCCGTCATCGGGTGGAGCGGTCGGCGCCGAGCAGGGCCACCGCCTCGGAGAGCTGGGTCAGCATCGCCGCCTGCGTCTCGGCCAACAGGTTCACCTGGCGCGTGAGTTCGGCGACCTCGGCGCGCGTCGCGTACTGCTCCTTGGCGGGAGTGATCACCTGGGCCTCGGCGGGCGCGGCGGGACGCTCGCGCCGCTCGGCGATGAGCCGGGCCGTCAGCTCCGGTGTCCCCGCGTCCTCCAGGATCTCCCGGATCGCGATCCGCACATCGAACTCGGCCTCCAACTGGCGCAGCATCCCGATCAGTTGCAGCGAGTCGGCGCCCAGCCCCACATAGCTCTGCGCGGGCGCCACCTCGTCCAGGGTGAAGCCCAGATGGTGCGCGGTCAGCTCGCGCACCCGGGTGAGCACCGGCCGGTCCTGGTCCTGCTCGGTCACTGCGTCCTCCACGGGGGGTTCGGGGGCGGGGGCTGGGCCCGTCCAGTAGGAGCGGTGCTGGAAGGGGTAGGTGGGCAGCGGGATCCGGCGGCCCCCTGCTCCGGCGAGCAGCGCCGTCCAGTCGACGGCCGTGCCCGCGCAGTGCAGCCCGGCCACCGCCCGCCACAGCCCGTCGACGCCCGCGTCCCGGCCCTGCGTCGGCAGACACGGCACGCCCGGCAGGGCCCGGCGCGCCATGCCGGTGAGCGGGGCGCCCGGCCCCAGCTCCAGCAGGACCTCCCGGTCGGCGAGGGCGCGCAGCACGGCGTGGAAGTCGGCGGTGCGCCGCGCCTGCCGGACGAGATGGGCGGGGTCGGGGCGCCAGCCCGGCGCCTTCACCGCCCCGTCGAGCCCGGACACGAACGCGGTCTCCACCGGCCGGAGTTCGACCTCCTCCGCCGCGGCCCGCAGCCCGTCGAGCACCGGGTCGAGCAGCGCGGTGTGGAACGCCCGGTCGACCGGCAGCGGCTCGCAGGGCACGTCGGCCAGCAGCCGCCGCGCGGCCGCCACCGCCTCGGGGCGGCCCGCGACGACGTGGTGCGCTGGCCCGTTCACCACGGCGAGTTCAAGCCCGGCCCCGGCCTCGTCGATCAGCGCCCGCACCCGCGCGTACGGGGCGAACACGGCGAGCATCGCCCCGGGCGCGGTCTCCTGCATCAGGCGGCCCCTGCGGCACAGCAGCCGCATCCCGTCCTCCAGGGACAGCGCGCCGGCCGCGTACAGCGCCGCGTACTCCCCGACGCTGTGCCCGCCGACGGCCGCCGGACGCACCCCCAGCGACTCCCACAGCCGCACCTGCGCGGCCTGGAACGCGAAGAGCGCGGGCTGCGCGAACGCCGTGTCCCACTGCCCGGGACCCGCACCCGCCACCAGCCGCCCGGTGAAGTCGGCCTCTCCCGACTCCTGTCGATGGATCCGTGCGCAGGCGGCCAGCGTCGCGGCGACGACCGGGAAGCGCTCCGCGAGCGCCGCCGCCATGCCGGGCACGGCCCCGCCCTGCCCGCTGAACAGGAACACCGGCTCCGCCGGACCGGCCACCGTCCCCGTGCGGTAGGCGGCCGGGTCGGGCCGCCCCGCCAGGAAGGCGTCGAGCCCTTCGCCGGGGTCACCCGTCACGACGAGGCGGTGCTCGTGGTGACGGCGGCCCAGCGCGGTCGTGGTGAGCAGATCGGCGGGGTCGAGCCCCGGATCGCGTACGAGAGTGTCCCGGAACGCGCGGGCCAGCCCGGTGAGGGCTTCGGGGGAGCGGGCAGAGAGCGGCAGCAGTGGGGGAGCGGTGGACGGCGCGCGGGGCGGGACGGGCGGCGCCTGCTCCAGGATCACGTGGGCGTTCGTACCGCCCATGCCGATGGAGTGGACGCCCGCACGGCGCGGTCCGCTGTCGTCGGCGGGCCAGGCGACGGCCCGGCGCGGCAGCGTGAACGGGCTTTCCTCGACGTGGAGTTCGGGGTTCGCGCGGGTGAAGTTCACCAGGGGCGGGACCACGCCGTGCCGCAGCACCAGGATCGCCTTGATCAGCCCGGCGAGGCCGGCCGCGCTGTCGAGGTGCCCGATCGCGGGCTTCGTCGAGCCGAGCGCGCAGAACCCGGTCCGCTCCGTGTGCCGCCGCAGCGCCTGCGTGAGCGCGGCGAACTCGATCGGATCGCCCTTGTACGTGCCCGTGCCGTGCGCCTCCAGATAGCGGACCGACTCGGCGGGCACCCCGGCCGCCGCGAGGGCGCCGAGCACCGCGTCCCGCTGCCCGGCCACGCCCGGAGCCGCGAAACCCGCCTTGTCCGCGCCGTCGTTGGTGACCGCCGAGCCGAGGACCACCGCGTGCACGGTGTCCCCGTCGGCGAGCGCCCGCTCCAGTGGCTTGAGGACCACGGCGGCCACCCCGTTGCCGCCGACCGTGCCGTCCGCCGCCGCGTCGAAGGCCCGCACCGCGCCGGTCGGCGAGAGCGTCGAGCCCTTCACCCGCCGGTGCCCGGTGATCTGCGGCAGGTGCAGCGCCGCCGAGCCGGCCAGCATCAGGTCCGCGTCGCCCGCGGACAGCGCCTGACAGGCCAGGTGCACGGAGACGAGCGCGCTGGAGCAGGCCGTGGCCACATTGACGGCGGGCCCGGTCAGACCGAGGCGGAACGCGGCCCGGTTCGCCGTGAAGTCCGGGTAGTTGCCGACCTGGATCTGCTTCACGGCCGTCCAGTCGTCGGACGCCGCCTGCTCCCCGATGTTGTGGGCGAGATAGCTGTGCAGCGAGTACAGGCGGTAGCCCACGCTCGCGTACACCCCGACGCGGGCGCCCGTGCCCGCGTACCCGGCGTCCTCCAGCGCGTGCCAGGCACACTCCAGGAACAGCCGCTGCTGCGGATCGGTGACCGTGGCCTCGCGCCCGCTCATCCCGAAGAACGCCGCGTCGAACCCGTCGATCCCGGACAGCAGCGCACTCGCCCCGCCGAAATCGGGCTCCTTGTACGTCGCTTCGGGCACCCCGGCGGCCGCGAAGTCGGCGTCGCCGAACCGGCGTACGTGCGTCACGCCCGCCGCGATGTCCCGCCAGTACGCGTCCGGGCCGTCAGCTCCCGGAAACCTCAGCGCCATCCCGACGACCGCCACGCGCCGGTCCCGCATCGCCGCCCCCCTCCTCCGGGAACGCCGGACCCGAGCGCCGCTGCCGCAGCACCTGCGCGACGAACACCAGGGCCACCACGATCGCGACCCCGTGCGCCACCCCGACCACCGACAGCGGCGAGAACACGTCGAGCGCCGCCGCGACCGCGATCATGCCGACGCCGAAACCGAGGTTCTCCACCGTCGCCGACAGCCCGAAGGCATGGGTGCGCAAGCCCGTCGGCAGCGTCTGGAGGTGGGAGCTGTACGACACCTCCGTGATGCCGTCGGCCGCGCCCGCGAGCAGCGCGATCACGATCGTCGCGGCCCACGGGAACCCGGCGAAGGCGAGGATGAACGTCCCCGACATCGCGATCGTGCCGAGACCGAACCCGAGCGCGCCGACGGACCGCCCGTCCCGCTTCACCCACCGCTGCAACACCTGCTGCACGAGGACGTTGCCGAGCGCCCACACGCACCAGAAGACACTGACGAACACGGCGGGCCGGTCGGCGTCCAGCCGCGTGGAGTACACCGGCAGCGCCGCGTTGTGCGAGGACGAGCCGAGCGCGTCGATGCCGCGCAGCGCCACCATCAGGGCGATGACCGGGGCGGTGGCGAGCGCGGCCAGGGCGCCCGGGTTCCGCTTCCCGCCCGTCCTGGCCGGGGCGCCCTTCTCCTCCTTCTCGGCGCTCGGCCGTGCGGCGAGCGGCAGCAGGGCCACCGTCCCCGCGCAGACCAGGAACGTCGCCATGTCCAGGAGGAACGCGGCCCGGTAGCCGAGCAGCGACACCACGACGCCCGACGACGCGAACCCGACCACCATCGCCATCGAACGGCCGCTCACCATCAGCGAGTTCGCCCAGGTGTGGCGCCCCTCGTCCACCATGTCAGGGATCGAACTGCGGAAGGCGACCATGAAGAACGTGCCCGCCCCGCCGACCACCGCCGAAACCAGGAACAGCGCCGCCGTGCGCAGCCCGTCCGGCGCGCAGACCAGGAGTACGAGCGCGGCGGCCTGCACGACGTTCGCCCAGAACATCACCGGCTTCGCCGCCCACCGGGCGAGCAGCGCGGCGGCCCCGAGCCCCGCGAGGAACCCGGCGGCCAGCCGGACGGCCATGAACACACCGACCGCGAGCGCCCGGTCCGTCACCGCGTAGACGTACAGATTGAGCGCGACCAGGTTCAGGTAGGTGCCGTAGGAGGAGATCGCGTAACCGGTCACCAGGATGCGGTACCGGCGTTCCTTCATGGAGCGTTCCTTTGCGAGCGGCCCGTACGGATGCGAACGAGTGATCGGTGATTCGAACGTTCCGCACCCTAGGCGGGGGACTCCTCCTTCCGCAGGAAGATCATGGAAGTTGTCCGAAGCGGCGGGGCTCGCGAAGGGGCTCTACAGGCCCACGTCGCGGCTGCGGATGTCCTCCATCGACTCGCGGCGCACGAGCAGCCGGGCCCGGCCGTCGCGCACGGCGGCCACCGGCGGACGGCCGACCAGGTTGTAGCCGGACGCCATCGACAGGTGGTACGCCCCGGCGACGGGCACGGCGAGCAGATCGCCCACCCGTACGTCGGCGGGCAGCGGGACGTCGGCGGCGACCACGTCACCGGCCTCGCAGTGCCGGCCCACGACCGTCATCGGCGTGCGCGTGGCGCTGCCCGCCCGGCCGACGAGCCGGGGCGCGTACCGCACGCCGTACAGCGCGGGCCTGGGGTTGTCGCTCATGCCGCCGTCGACGGCGACGAAGGTGCGGCCGCCCGTCCGCTTCACGGAGACGACGTGGTAGAGCGCGATGCCGGACGGCCCGGCGATGGCCCGGCCCGGCTCGATGATCAGGCGCGGCACGGGGAGCCGCGCCGCCGCGCAGGCGTCGGCCAGTTCGGCGCGGACCCGGCGGGCCAGCCGGGTCAGGTCGAGGACCGGTTCGCCGGGCCGGTAGGCGACGCCGTGGCCGCCGCCGAGATCCAGCTCGGGCAGGACCAGGCCGTGCTGCTCGTGCAGCCGCGCCATCAGCCCGACCATCCTGCGCACCGCCGACAGGAATGGCTTGATCTCGGTGATCTGCGAGCCCAGATGGCAGTGCAGTCCGGTCAGTTCGAGCTGCGGCTGGTCGAGGATGCGGGCGATGGCGTGCTGCGCGTAGCCGTCGGAGAGGGACAGGCCGAACTTCTGGTCCTCGGTGCCGGTCCGGATCTTCTCGTGGCCGCCCGCGCTGATGCCGGGCACGACGCGCACCATCACCTTCTGGTGCCCGTCCGGGCCGACGGCCGCGGCGAGCCGGGCGATCTCGGAGGGGCTGTCGATGACGATGCGGCCGACGCCGTACCAGAGGGCCTTCTTCAGGTCGTGCGGCGTCTTGGCGTTGCCGTGCAGCACGATGCGGTCGGCGGGGAATCCGGCGGCGACGGCCAGTTCGAGTTCACCGGCGGAGCAGACGTCGAGGCCGAGCCCTTCCTCGTCCATCCAGCGGGCCATGGCACGGCACAGGAACGCCTTGGCCGCGTAGTGCACCTCGGCCTCGGGGAAGACGTCGCGGTAGGTGCGGCAGCGGCGGCGGACCTCGGCCTCGTCGAGGACGTACACCGGGGTGCCGAAGCGGCCGGCGACCTCGGAGAGCGCGACGCCGCCGACGGTCAGGTCGCCGGGGCGGGGTTCGGCGGTGGAGGCGGGCCACACCGAGAGCTCCTCGGGACCGGCACCGGAGCCGGTGGCCGCGGGGGTGGTGGATACGGGGGTGGTGGATACGCGGGCGGTGGTCATCGGGGTGCCTTCCTCAGCCGATCCAGTACGACAGCGCGGTCACCAGGGCGGCGGCCCCGGTCACCCGGAGCACCCCGACCGTCTGCGCGTCCCCACCGCGCTGGCGTGCGGGGACGGTGGCGGGTGCGGGGGCGGTGAGCTGGGGATCGACGGTCACCGTGGCGGCGCCGAGCGGCGCGGTCATGGCGCGCAGCGCGGGCTCCGCGAGCCGGATCCACGGCTGGTCGGCGCCGAGCGTGGCGGCCAGCGCGCGCTCGGAGGTGAAGCCGACGGCCGTGCGGCCGCCGAGCGGGGTGCGGAACAGGCGGGCGGCGTACCCGAAGGGGCCCGGCCGGACGGGCACGAAGAGCGGTCCGGCCGGGAACCGTTCAGCGGGTTCCGGGTCGTCGCCGCAGACGAGTTCGGTCATGGGATGCCTCCTGGAGGATCCGGGGAGCGGGAATCGGTCCTGGCCCCGGCCGGGGGACGGCCGGCCGGGACCTGCCGAGGACGCTATGCCCGCCGCACCCGCCTCCCGGACCTGCCCTGATGGGATGTTGACGCGGATCGGGGCGACGCTGACGCGATGGTGACGGGCCCGCGCCACACAGGCCCCGGCGGCCGTCAGAACCGCGCCAAGAAGTGCCGTCACGGCTGGTCCCGGCGGGGCGCCGGGGATGGGATGGGGCGGGAACCCCGGCTCCGGGTGTTGTCCCGCGCCGTCGACGGGGCACCCGGAACGGACAGGTGACGTCACGGGAGGTGAAGCGATGTCCGGATCCGACGCGGCCCCCAGCCCGCGCCCGCTCCGCGTCGTGGTCGGGGTCAACGGAGAGCCGGGCAGCCGCACCGCCCTGCGCCGGGCGGCGGCCGAGGCCCGGCACCGGCGGGCCGAGCTCTGGCCCGTCCTCGCCTGGCAGCCGCCCTGCGGCGGACTCGGCGTCCGGCACGCCGCGGTCGAGCCGCTCGCCGCGGAGGATTGGCAGGACCTCGCCCGCGGCACCCTCCTCGGCACGCTCGACGAGGTGTTCCCCGACGGTCCCGGCGCCCGCGTGCACGCGCTCCTGGCGCAGGGCTCCCCGGGCCGCGTCCTGGTGGAGACCGCCGACCGGGAGGACGACCTCCTCGTCGTCGGCGCCGGACACCGCGGCACGCTCCGTCGCCTGGTCCAGCCCTCGGTGAGCCGCTACTGCCTGGCCCGCGCCGACTGCCCGGTCCTCGCCGTACCGCCGTCGCCGCTGGAGGCCGAACTCGCGGCGGCGCACCGGCGCAACCTGTGGCGGCTGCGCCTGGACACCCGGCACTTCGCCGAGGAGACGGCGGCCCCGGACGACGGAGCGCCCGTCGCCTGAGGGCGTGGTCGCTCAACCGCCTTATGGGGCAGGAGGGTTCAGCCGAGCCCGGACACCTGGAACACGGCCCCGGCCAGCTCCCCGTCGATCCGCCGGGCGAGCCGGCGCAGCGCGGTCCCGCCGCACCGCAGCAGCCCGCGCCGCGCCGACACCCGCGCCGCGTCGTCGAGCAGCCGCCACAGCGCGGGATTGGCCACGAGGACGCGCGGGTCGATCTCGACCCGGCCGCCCAGCTCGTCGCGGAGCACCAGCCGGTGCGCGACACCGTCCACGCAGCGCACGGACACCAGCCGGTCGGTGCGGACCGTGTGCTCGCGCCACAGACCGCGTGCGGTCAGCCGGTCGGCGCTCGCGCTGATCCGCGCGGGCAGCAGGACGAGGGCGAGCAGGGCCCCGAGGGCCAGCCACAACAGGGCCCGTCGCGGGGTGAGTTGACCGGAGAGGCCGTCGATCCCCAGGAGCAGCGAGAACAGTGCGAGCCCGTGGAGGACGGCGCCGCGCGCTTCCCCGGCCCAGTACGCGTCCCGGGCGACGGCGGTGGTGTCTGCCATGCGGCCGACGGTAGGGAGCGCGGGCGGCGGCCTCCGCGCTCTTGACGGTTTCGAACGCCGTCACGTACGGCGTCTTGACGGCCTGACGGCGCGAGCGCCGATCAGGCCGCGATGGTGAGCGACTGCGCCGGGTAGGACCGGTGCGGGGCGACGGCCCGTCCGTCGGGCAGCAGCTCGCCGGTGTCGTCGAAGACGATCCTGCCGTCGCACCGCAGGCTCCAGCCCTGCTCGGGGTGGGCGGCGACGACGTGCTCGGGGCTCGTGCACGCGGGTCGGTGATCACACATGGCGCACCTCCAGGTGGGCTGTCCTCTGCTTCGACGATGCGCGCGCCGCGCCCCGGCGGCCAGAGCCCGGCGCGGAGTGTGACAGCTCCAGGACATGGCGCGGACAGAGCCGCGACGCAACGTTCGGGCGGCCCGGCGTAAGAGACGCGTCAAGGGCGTACGGGCCCGCGTAAGGGAGCCGTCAAGGGGGCTCTGATCCCGCCACGACCAGGGGTTTCCTCTGAATGTCAGACCCCATTCACCACCTTCGAACAGGGAGCTCACGATGGCCGACGTGGCCTTCGTCGTCACCACGATCGCGGTCTTCGCGCTGGTGGCACTCGTCGCCAAGGGGGTGACGAAGCTGTGACCGCCGAGAACATCGTCGGCCTCGTCGTGGCCGTCGCCCTGCTGGGTTATCTCGTCCTCGCCCTCATCTACCCGGAGAGGTTCTGAGCACAGATATGAGCCCCGTACTTGCCGGAGTGCTTCAGGTGCTCGCGCTCATCGTGGCGCTGGCACTGGCCTACCGTCCCCTCGGCGACTACATGGCCCGGGTCTACTCCTCCGAGAAGCACCTCCGGGTGGAGAAGTGGATCTACAAGGGCATCGGCGCCAACCCGAACGCCGAGATGCGCTGGACCGCGTACCTGCGCGGCGTCCTCGCCTTCTCGGCCGTGAGCGTCCTCTTCCTGTACCTGCTCCAGCGCGTCCAGGGCAGCCTGCCGGGCTCGCTCGGCTTCACGTCGATCGACCCGGACCAGGCCTTCAACACGGCCGCGTCGTTCGTCGCCAACACCAACTGGCAGTCGTACTACGGCGAGCAGGCCATGGGCCACGTCGTGCAGACCGGCGGTCTCGCGGTGCAGAACTTCGTCTCGGCGGCCGTCGGCATCGCCGTGGCGGTGGCCCTGGTCCGCGGCTTCGCCCGCTCCCGCACCGGTGAGCTGGGCAACTTCTGGTCCGACCTGGTGCGCGGCACCGTCCGGATCCTGATCCCGATCGCCGTGGTCGGCGCGCTCGTCCTGGTCGCCTGCGGCGCCCTCCAGAACTTCGCCGGCATCCACGAGGTCGGCCAGTTCATGGGCGGCTCGCAGGAGTGGAACGGCGGCGCCGTCGCCTCGCAGGAGGCCATCAAGGAGCTGGGCACCAACGGCGGCGGTTACTTCAACGCCAACTCGGCCCACCCCTTCGAGAACCCCAATGGTTTCACCAACCTCTTCGAGATCTTCCTGATCCTCGTCATCCCGTTCGCGCTGACCCGCACGTTCGGCACGATGGTCGGCTCGGTGAAGCAGGGCTACGCGATCCTCGCCACGATGGCGACGATCTGGATCGGCTTCATCGCGCTGATGATGTGGACCGAGTTCCACCACGGCGGTCCGGCCTTCGACGCCGCGGGCGGCGCCATGGAGGGCAAGGAGAACCGCTTCGGGATCGGCGGCTCGTCGATCTTCGCGGTCTCCACGACGCTCACCTCGACCGGCGCGGTGGACTCCTTCCACTCGTCCTTCACCGGCTTCGGCGGCGGCATCACGATGCTCGGCATGCAGCTCGGCGAGATCGCGCCCGGCGGCACCGGATCCGGCCTCTACGGCATGCTGATCATGGCGATCATCGCGGTGTTCATCGCCGGTCTGATGGTCGGCCGCACCCCCGAGTACCTCGGCAAGAAGATCGGCAGCCGCGAGATCAAGTTCGCCGCCTGCTACATCCTCGTCACGCCGGCCCTCGTGCTGATCTTCACGGCCGCCTCGATGGCCCTGCCGACCCCGCCGAACTCGATGCTGAACAGCGGCGCGCACGGCTTCTCCGAGATCCTGTACGCGTACACGTCCGGCGCCAACAACAACGGTTCCGCGTTCGCCGGGCTCAGCGCCGACACCCAGTGGTTCAACACCACGATCGGGCTCGCGATGCTGCTCGGCCGGTTCCTGCCGATGGTGTTCGTGCTCGCGCTCGCCGGTTCGCTCGCCGAGCAGAAGCCCGTCCCGGCCACGGCCGGCACCCTGCGCACCGAGAAGCCGCTCTTCACCGGCCTGCTGGTCGGCACGCTGCTGATCATCACCGGTCTCACCTACTTCCCGACGCTCGCGCTCGGCCCCATAGCCGAGGGGCTCGCGTCATGACCGTACGAACCGAGAAGACTGAGGACGCCATGTCCGCAACCACTCCCACCCGGGCGCCGCACCCGGACCTGCCGACCGGCCACCAGCCGCGGCAGGAGGGCGAGAGCAAGGTCGGCGCGGGTCTCTTCGACCCCAAGCAGCTGATCAAGTCGCTCCCCGACGCCTGCCGCAAGCTGGACCCGCGCGTGATGATCAAGTCGCCCGTGATGTTCGTGGTGCTGGTCGGCTCGGTCCTGACCACCGCGTTCGCCGTCGCGGACCCGACGGACTGGTTCGGCTGGGCGATCAGCGCCTGGCTGTGGCTGACGGTGATCTTCGCGAATCTGGCGGAGGCCGTCGCCGAGGGCCGCGGCAAGGCCCAGGCCGACACGCTGCGCAAGGCCAAGACCGACACCGTCGCCCGCAGGCTGGTGGGGGACCGCGAGGAACAGGTCCCCGGCACCGCCCTGACCATCGGCGACCTCGTGGTCTGCGAGGCCGGCGACATCATCCCCGGCGACGGTGACGTCGTCGAGGGCGTGGCCTCCGTCGACGAGTCCGCGATCACCGGCGAGTCCGCTCCCGTCATCCGCGAGTCCGGCGGCGACCGCTCGGCCGTCACCGGCGGCACGAAGGTGCTCTCCGACCGCATCGTCATCAAGATCACGACGAAGCCCGGCGAGACGTTCATCGACCGCATGATCAACCTGGTCGAGGGCGCGGCCCGGCAGAAGACGCCGAACGAGATCGCGCTCAACATCCTGCTCGCGTCGCTGACCATCGTCTTCGTCCTCGCCGTCGCCACGCTCCAGCCCATCGCCAACTGGTCGTTCGCGAACGCGGGCAGCAGCGAACACCTCTCCATGATCGTCCTGGTGGCGCTGCTCGTCTGTCTGATCCCGACGACGATCGGCGCCCTGCTCTCCGCGATCGGCATCGCGGGCATGGACCGCCTGGTGCAGCGCAACGTCCTCGCCATGTCGGGCCGCGCCGTCGAGGCCGCCGGCGACGTGTCGACGCTGCTCCTCGACAAGACCGGCACCATCACCCTCGGCAACCGCCAGGCCGCCGAGTTCGTACCGGTGCGCGGCACCACCGAGGCCCGGCTCGCCGACGCGGCCCAGCTCTCCTCGCTGTCCGACGAGACCCCCGAGGGCCGCTCCGTCGTCGTCCTCGCCAAGGAGAAGTACGGGCTGCGCGAGCGGCACCAGGGCGAGCTGACCGGCGCCGGCTGGATCGAGTTCACCGCCCAGACCCGCATGTCGGGCGTGGACGTCGACGGCCGCAAGATCCGCAAGGGCGCGACCGGCTCGGTCATCGCCTGGGTCGAGGAGCAGGGCGGCGAGGTCGCCCCCGACGCCCGCGAGCTGACCGACCGGATCGCACAGGCCGGCGGCACCCCGCTGCTCGTCGCGGTCGAGGACGCCGACGGCGCCCGCGTCCTCGGCGTCATCCACCTCAAGGACGTCGTCAAGGACGGCATGCGCGAGCGGTTCGACGAACTGCGCCGCATGGGCATCAAGACCGTCATGATCACGGGCGACAACCCGCTGACGGCCAAGGCGATCGCCGACGAGGCGGGCGTCGACGACTTCCTCGCGGAGGCCACCCCCGAGGACAAGATGGCCCTCATCAAGCGGGAGCAGGCGGGCGGCAAGCTGGTCGCGATGACCGGTGACGGCACCAACGACGCCCCGGCCCTGGCCCAGGCGGACGTCGGTGTCGCGATGAACACGGGCACGTCGGCCGCGAAGGAGGCCGGCAACATGGTCGACCTCGACTCGAACCCGACCAAGCTCATCGAGATCGTCGAGATCGGCAAGCAACTCCTCATCACCCGAGGGGCGTTGACGACCTTCTCGATCGCCAACGACGTCGCGAAGTACTTCGCGATCATTCCGGCGCTGTTCGCGGCGATCTACCCGGGCCTGAAGACGCTCAACATCATGCACCTGGCGTCGCCGAACTCCGCGATCCTGTCCGCGGTGATCTTCAACGCGCTGATCATCATCGCGCTGGTCCCGCTCGCCCTCAAGGGCGTCCGGTACCGGCCGGTGAGCGCCGACAAGCTGCTCCGCCGCAACCTCGGCATCTACGGCCTCGGCGGTCTGATCGCCCCCTTCATCGGCATCAAACTCATCGACCTGCTCATCTCCCTCATCCCCGGAATCGGTTAATGGCCATGAACAACTCCGTAGGAAACACAGGCCGGTTGCTCTGGGCGGGCCTGCGGGCCCTGATCGTCCTCACCGTCGTCTGCGGCGTGCTCTACCCGCTGGCGGTGACCGGTGTCGCCCAGGTCGCGTTCCACGACAAGGCCAACGGCTCGGAGATCAAGGACGCCGACGGCAAGGTCGTCGGCTCGTCCCTCATCGGGCAGGCGTACACCGGCAAGGACGGCAAGCCGGACCTGACGTGGTTCCAGGGACGCCCGCAGAACGGCCTCGGCGAGAACAGCGTCAACACGCAGTACAAGCTGATCCTCTCCGGCGCCACCAACCTCTCCGGCGACAGCAAGGAACTGATCAAGCAGGTCAAGGCCGCCAAGGCCGCCGTCATCAAGGACAACTCCACGGCGACGTACGAGGTGAAGCCCGCCGACGTCCCCGCCGACGCCGTCACCTCGTCCGGCTCGGGCCTCGACCCGGCGATCTCGCCCGAGTACGCCGACCTCCAGGTGCACCGGGTCGCGGAGCGCAACCACCTCTCCGTGGCACAGGTCCAGAAGCTCGTCGACACGCACAAGGACGGCAGGATCCTCGGCTTCATGGGCGAGCCGACCGTCAACGTCCTCGAACTCAACATCGCGCTGAAGCAGTTGACGCGGAAGAGCTGATGGCCTCGACCGGCACGGCGGGAACGGCCGGCCCGGGGACCACCCCGGACCGCCGGCTCCCGCCGCTCCGCACACGAACAGGACCGGAACAGGAACGGCATGACGCGCGTACTGGTGGTGGAGGACGATCCGCAGCTCGTCAGGGCCCTGGTCATCAACATGCAGGCGCGCCACTTCGGCGTCGACGCGGCCCGCGACGGAGCCACCGCGCTGCGCCTCGCCGCCGCCCGGCAGCCCGATGCCGTGGTGCTCGACCTCGGCCTGCCCGACATGGACGGCGTCGACGTGATCAAGGCGCTGCGCGGCTGGACCCGGGTGCCGATCATGGTGCTGTCGGCGCGCAGCGCCTCCGAGGAGAAGATCGCGGCGCTCGACGCGGGAGCCGACGACTACGTGACCAAGCCGTTCAGCATGGACGAACTGCTCGCCCGGCTGCGGGCGGCGGTCCGGCGCACCGAATCGGCGCCCGCCGCCCCGGACGCCGTCGTCGTCGCCACCGAACACTTCACGGTCGACCTCGTCGCCAAGAAGGCCGTACGCGACGGGCGCGACATCCGCCTGACACCCACGGAGTGGCACCTGCTGGAGATCCTGGTCTGCAACCCGGGCCGCCTGGTCAGCCAGAAGCAGCTCCTCAGCGAGGTCTGGGGGGTCTCGCAGAGCACCAAGACCAACTATCTCCGCGTCTACATGGCCCAGTTGAGGCGGAAACTCGAAGCGGATCCCGCCCGTCCGCGTCATCTGATCACCGAGCCCGGCATGGGCTACCGATTCGAGAACCCGGGAAACTGACGAGGCGATGGCGCGCGGCAAGCTCAGGATCTATCTCGGTTCCGCCCCCGGCGTCGGCAAGACGTACGCGATGCTCTCCGAGGCGCACCGCCGCAGAGAACGCGGCACCGACTGCGTGGTCGCCTTCGTCGAGCACCACGACCGGCCCCGCACCGAAGTCATGCTGCACGGCCTGGAACAGGTCGAGCGACGGCAACTCGACTACCGGCAAACGCGGTTCACCGAGATGGACGTAGACGCGGTCATCGCCCGCCGCCCCCAGGTGGCGATGGTCGACGAACTCCCGCACACCAACGTCCCCGGCGCCCGCAACGCCAAGCGCTGGCAGGACGTCGAGGAGCTGCTCGCCGCGGGCATCGACGTGGTCTCGACGGTGAACATCCAGCATCTGGAGTCCCTGGGCGACGTCGTCGAGTCGATCACCGGGGTCCGGCAGAAGGAGACCGTCCCCGACGAGTTCGTGCGCCGCGCCGACCAGATCGAGCTGGTCGACATGTCGCCACAGGCGCTGCGCCGGCGGATGGCGCACGGCAACATCTACAAGCCGGACAAGGTCGACGCGGCGCTCTCGAACTACTTCCGTCCCGGCAACCTCACGGCCCTGCGCGAGCTGGCCCTGCTCTGGGTCGCCGACCGGGCCGACGCCTACCTCCAGCAGTACCGCAGCGAACACCGCGTCTCGAAGGTCTGGGGCTCACGCGAGCGCATCGTCGTCGGTCTCACGGGCGGCCCTGAAGGCCGTACGTTGATCAGGCGGGCGGCGCGGCTCGCGGAGAAGGGCGCCGGAGGCGAGGTCCTGGCGGTGTACATCGCGCGGAGCGACGGACTCACGGCCGCGTCCCCGAAGGAGCTGGCGCTCCAGCGGACCCTCGTCGAGGACCTCGGCGGCACCTTCCACCACGTCGTCGGCGACGATGTGCCGAACTCGCTGCTCTCCTTCGCGCGCGGGGTCAACGCCACGCAGATCGTCCTCGGCGTCTCCCGCCGCAAGACCTGGCAGTACGTACTCGGGCCCGGCGTCGGCGCCACCGTCGCCATCCGCTCGGGGCCCGACATCGACGTCCACCTCGTCACCCACGACAACGTCGGCAGCGGACGGGGCCTCGCCCCGGCCGGACGCCCGGGGCTCGGCCGCGACCGCACGGCGTGGGGCTGGCTGCTCGGCAGCGCGGGGCCGGTCCTGCTGACCCTGCTGATCAGCGGGTTCGACTCCGATCTCGGCCTCGCCAACGACATGCTGCTGTTCCTCGCCGTGACGGTCGCGGCGGCGCTGCTCGGCGGCCTGCTGCCCGCGCTCGCGTCGGCGGCGATCGGCTCCCTGCTCCTCAACTGGTTCTACACACCCCCGGTCCACCGGCTCACGATCTCCGACCCGAAGAACATCCTCGCCCTCACCATCTTCGTCGGGGTGGCGGTGTCGGTGGCGTCGGTGGTGGATCTGGCGGCCCGGCGTACGCATCAGGCGGCGCGGTTGCGTGCGGAGTCGGAGAT
>NZ_JBEYYU010000056.1:0-58099 GCF_040645755.1 Streptomyces sp. NPDC046716 | reverse complement strand
CGTCTCGCGGTTCTCCAGGTGCGCATCTCAGGGGAGGCTGCGCACTTCGTGCGGCATCTCATCGGGGAGGCTGCGCGCAGCGCATGCCTCAGGGGCGCGGGGAACTGCGCGACCAGCCCCCACCGGGCCGCAGTCGATCAACGAGCGGAGCGGACCGGTGCCGTGGCCAGGGACCAGATGACGAAGACGCCGATGCCGATCGAGATCAGCGACCACACCGGGGCGTACGGCAGGAACATGAAGTACTCGACGATGTACAGCGCGGCGAGCCCGATGCCCGCGCCGCGGGCCCATTCGGCGTTCTTGAGCAGGCCGCAGCCGACCAGCACCACGAGGATGCCGATGATCAGGTGGATCCAGCCCCACGCGGTGAGGTTGAAGGAGTACGTGTAGTCGCCGATGCGGCCGTAGACGTCGTCCTTGGCGATGCCCGCGATGCCGTTGAGGATCCCGAGGACGCCGCTGACGAGCATCAGGACGCCGGCGAACATGAGACCGCCGGTCGCCCAGCCGTTGCCGGGCCCGGGACCGGTGCCGGGTCCGCCGGCCGGGTCGGGGCGCGGTGTGCGGTGTTCGGCGGACCAGGCGGCGCCGATCTCGGGCTCGGGGCGCGGGTCGGGGCCGGGGTCGGGAGTGGTCTGGCTCATGGGGCACCCTCCTTCTGCGTCATCGGCAGGTTCCCTCCGGGACGGCCCGACGGCATGCCGGACGCGGCCGAACGGGTGACCCCGCGCCGCGCCCCGAGCCCGAACCGTCCCGTCAGCCAGGCCACCAGCGCCACGGCCAGGCCCACGCCCACGATCACCCAGGACACCGTGCGCAGGGTCGCGGTGAGCGCGTCGTACACCGCGCCGGCCGCCGCCTCGTCGGAGCCGTCGGCGAGGTCGCCGAGGGTGAGCGAGCGGGCGATGACGAGCGCGAGCAGCAGCGCGGCCGCGCCGAGCGCCATGCCGATCCCGGTGGCGGCGACCGCGCGCCGGCGGCGTACGGCGAGGGCGAGGCCCGCCACCGCGAACACGACGGCCGCCAACGGCAGCCACAGACCGGCCACTTGCAGCATGTGGAGCCCCTTGCGCAGTGAGTCGAGGTCGTCGGCGGGCAGCAGGGTGATCTCGGTGTGGGTGACGGGCAACTGGGACGCGAACGGCACGTTCTCGTCCTGGAGTTGCCGCTTGACCTGCTCGGTGACGGGTGCGAGGTCGAGGGTGACGGGGCCGGAGCTGTCGTCGTCGATGGCCTGCTGCACGGCGTCGTGGGCGGCCCGGTTCGCGGTGTTCCACGCCTTCTGGAAGGCGGCGGTGCCGGTGAACGAGACGACGGCGTCGTGCAGATAGTCCTCGACGGTGGACTGGAGCGGGCCCACGTCGAAGTTCTTCATGACCCCGTCCGTGACCGCGTCCGCGACGGCGTTCCGCACGTCCGGCTGGGTGGCGAGCGGTGCCATCGCGGACACGTAGCGGTCGCTGTCCCCGATCTCGTACTTCGCCCAGGTCGACAGGGTGCCCAGGGGCACGAGCAGACAGGCGAGGACGAGCAGCACGGTCGACAGGAGGGTTCGGGTCACCGTTCCAGGCAAGGGCCCACCACGGCGGGGCGCGAGCGGGCCGGGGCCGCTCCGGTGGTCCGTTGGGCCGAACGGGTGTTATCTGGAGTGGGGAGCTTGGAGGCCGATCATGCGTCGTACGCCCATGGCCCTTGCCGCGTCCGCCCTGCTCACGGGTGGCGTGCTCGCCGTGTCGGCGGCGGCTCCCGCCAGTGCGAACAGCGGTGGCGGGGACGTCGTCTGGGGCACGGTGGTCTCGTCCACGGACCTCAACCTCCGGTCCGGGCCCAGCACTTCGTCGTCCGTCGTCTACCGGATGGCGCCGGGCAGCCAGGACCGCATCGAGTGCGTGACCCACGGTTCGTCCGTGCACGGCACCTCGGACTGGTACTGGTTCACCGGAGCCCACGGCTGGGCGAGTGCCGCCTACGTGTCCATCAGCGCGAACCCGCCGGACTGCTCGGGGACGTCGGTGCCCTGCCCGCCCGACCACCAGAAGCACGACAACAGCCCGAGCACCTTCTACTTCCGCTCGGACTACACCGTGGAGTTCGGGGTCACCAACTACTAGGAGGACGACGAGCGAGAGGGAGCGGGGAGGCCGGCCGGCCTCCCCGCCCTCTCATGTCACACCGGGTCGCCCGCCGTGTAGTAGCGGTAGTACGTCATCACCGTGGTGGCCGCCGCGACGATCAGGCCGAGCACGATCGGCCAGAGCACCATGCCGGAGCCGAGGGAGCGCAGGAAGCCCACGGCGATGCCCGCGAAGGCTCCCCAGGTGACCGCCCGCAGCCCGAGATGACGTCCGGCCTGCTGCCGGGACCACTGGTGGATGCCGAAGGAGAGGGCGGCGACGAGGATGCCGGTGACGAAGCCGAGCGCGACGTTGCCGCCGGTCACGCCCTGCCCGAAGCGCTCGATGTTCGCCGCCCAGAAGCCGTAGAGGATGCCGGCGCTGACCGGCAGCGCCACGGCCGCGCTGCTGAGGGAGAGGCCGGAAGCGGCGCGCCTGGGCGCCGGGGCCGCATGCTGAGCCATGAGGGGCTCCTTTCCGCGGATACCCGGGGGAGCCCGGGGCGTCCGCGCTCGCCTGCGAGGGGTTCCCCCGATCTCCATTGACCTCTGATGGCGTACGTTCCGCAACATGCGCACCACCGGGCGTCGTGCTTCGCTGTGATCATGTCCCTCAACATCGTGCTGTTCGGAGCCACCGGCATGGTCGGCAGCCGCATCGCCGCCGAGGCCGTGGAGCGCGGCCACCGGGTCACGGCCGTCAGCCGCTCCGGCGGCTCCCCCGTGTCGGGGGTGACGGCGGCCGCGGCGGATCTGTCCGACCTGGAGCGGGTGGCGGAGGAGGTGGCGGGGCACGACGTGGTGGCCTCCGCGGTGGCGCCGCCGCGCGACGGCAGCGACCCGAGGGCGCCCTTCCTCCACCTGAACGAGACGCTGGTCGCCGGGGCCCGCAGGGCGGGCGTGGGGCGCCTCGTGGTGGTCGGCGGCGCGGGCAGCCTGGAGGTGGCTCCGGGGCACGCCCTGGCGGACCAGCCGGGCTTCCCCGACGCCTTCATCGGTGAGGCGCTGGCCCACCGGGACGTCCTGGCGTTCCTGCGCACCGTCGAGGACCTGGACTGGACGTACATCTCACCGGCGGCGGAGATCGCCCCGGGAGAGCGCACGGGCGAGTTCCGGATCGGCGGCGACCGGCTGATGGCGGACGCCGACGGCAACAGCCGGATCAGCGCCGAGGACTACGCGATCGCCTTCGTCGACGAGGTCGAGCGGGACGGGCACGCGCGCTCGCGCATGTCGGTCGCGTACTGAGACCCCTCGGGGGACTCCTCGCGGGCGGGCTCGTACAGCGCGGCGTCCGCGTCCGCCGCGTACGGCGGTACGTGCCCGGCCGTCCGCCGGATGACCGTGATGGCGGTGTCGTCGCTGGGCGGCCCGTGCCGGTGTCCGTGCAGGTCGAGGACGAGCCCGCGCAGCAGTTCGCCGGGCGGCGCGTCCGCGGGCAGCCGTTCGGCGAGGCCGGGCAGCCGGTCCCGTACGGGATAGAAGGCGCCGTCGTCGTCCCGGCACTCGGTGACGCCGTCGGTGAACAGCACGAGCGTGTCGCCGACCCCGAACGGCAGCCGCACGGGACCGGGCAGCTCCGCGCCGATCGCGCCCATGCCGAGCGGGACGCCCGGCGGCACCTCGGGGGTGTGCACGCGGCCGTCGGCGCCGACGACGAGCGGCGGCTCGTGGCCGAAGTTCACGATGTCCACGGCGTCGAGGCCGGGCGGGAAGTGCAGCAGCAGCGCCGTGGAGAACGCGTCCGGCAGCTCCTCCTCGCCCATCACCCGGGCCCACGCGCTGTAGCGCTGCATGGCGATCTCCAGGCGGCGGGCCACCTCGCGGACATCGGCCTCGTGGTACCCGGACTCGCGGAACGCGCCGAGCAGGGAAGCCGACGCGGACACCGCGGGCAGGCCCTTGCCGCTGACGTCGCCGAGGACGGCGCGCACGCCGTGCGGGGAGGGCTGGAAGTCGTACCAGTCGCCGCCGACCCGGGCCGCGCGGGCGGCCGGCTGGTAGAAGTCGGCGATGTGCAGATCGCCGACGTGGTCGGGCAGGGCGCGCATCACGGCCCGCTGGGTCGCCTCGGCGATGTCGACGACGGCCTGGATGCGGGCCTGCTGCTCCTCGCGGCGGCGGGCGATCAGCACGCCGAGCAGTCCGCCGGTGCCGATGAGCAGCGGGCCGACCACCGCCCAGCCGCCGGACGGGGTGGGGTCGATGATCTGGAGCGCGATGTAGAGGGCGAGCAGGCTTCCGGTGACGACGGCGGTCGTCATGACGGAGGTCAGGACCGCCACGGCGATCGGCACCAGGCCGAGCAGCGCCCGGACCCGGAAGTCGGCCGGGGTGGCGAGGCCGAGCGAGATGATGCTGACGACCGACACCAGCGAGACCAGCAGCGCGGCACGCCAGCGGCCCGTGGGGCGCACGGTCGTCCGTGCCACACGGGTGGGCGAGGTGAAGCTGCTGGAGCCGGAGAAAGGCATGACGTGTAAAGGGTCCGGGGACTTGGTCGGCCCGGGGTAGGGCCGAAGGTCCGTCCGCTCCTGAGACCCGCGTCTCAGCGCGTCAGAGGTGCGGGACGGTCACGAACCGTGAGGTGACCCGCAGTTCCGCCTCGATCCGGGCGGCTGTCGCGCGAAGCGCCGCCGCCCACGCGACGGCCTCGCCGCGGCCCCGGTGGGCGGTGACGTCGAGGGCGGAGACGATGCGGCCGTCCCGTCCGCGCAGCGGTACGGCGACCGACCACAGCCCGTCCTCGGGCCCGTCGGCCACGGCCTCTTCGCTCTCCCCGGACAGCACCCGGCCGGCGGCGGTCGCCGCGGCCGGCAGGCGGGTGCCGACGCCGATGTCGACGCTCATCACCCGGCGCGGCGCGATCCGCGCGGTGCAGCGCACCGATTCCCCGTCGGCCACCGAGAGGCCCACCGATTCGCCGAGCGTGTCGGACAGCGCGGCGAGATGGGGTTCCGCGATCCGCGGCAGCGTCGTCCGGGACAGGGGCGCGCAGCCCAGGCCGAGCACGCGCGGGGTGAGCCGGTGGACGCGGCCGTCCTGGCGTACGTAGCCCAGGTGCGCGTAGGTGATGAGGGCGCGGCGGGCGGTGGCGCGGGAGAGGCCGGTGGCCTCGGCGATCTCGGTGAGCGTCAGCGCGGGGCGCTCCGCGCCGAACACGGTGAGCAGGGAGAGACCGCGGGCCAGCGCTTGAACGGGGGCGTTCTCGGCCCCTCCGGCCTTGAGGGAAGCGCGGGCATTCTCGGCCTCTCCGGCGTTGAGGGAAACGCGGGCATTCTCGGCCTCTCCGGCGTTGAGGGAAACGCGGGCATTCTCAGTCCCTCCGGCGTTGAGGGAAGCGCGGGCATTCTCAGCCCCTCCGGCGTTTGAGGAGCGGGGTCCGGGGCGGAGCCCCGAGGCGCCCGCGGCATCGCGGAGCACGTCCTCCATCTCCCGCACGCACGCCGACAGCGCCCCCCGTACGGCCTGCGCCAGCCCTTCCGCGGAGTGCCGACTGGTGTGGCTGACCACGCTCACCGCGCACACGGTCTCCCCGGAGGGCCCCCGTACCGGCATCGCCACCGCGATGAGCCCCGGCTCGACGAGCTGGTCGTCGACGGCCGGGGCGGCGCCCCGCCGGAAGACCAGCCCCGGCGCCGAGCCGTCCCCGGGCAGCGGATCGCCCACCCGGAAACTGATCGACAGGGCGCGCCGGCGCAGCACCTGGTGGACGAAGCGGATGTCGTCGCCGTCCGGCACGGCGATCGACACGGACTCGTCGAGCGCGTCGGCGAGCCGGTCGGCGAGCGGGCCGAGCAGCTCCGGCACCCGCAGCGCGTCGAGGCAGGCGTTGGCGACGGCCATGAGCGGCGGGGCGAGGGAGGCGTCCCGTCCGTCGAGGCGGAGGTACCCGAGGTGGGCGAGGGTCGCGCAGATCCGGTCGACCGTGGAGCGGGCGAGTCCGGTGGCCCGGGCCAGTTCGGCGAGGGCGAGGGTGCCGTCCGCGTCCGTGAGGCGCCGCAGGACGTCGAGGCCGCGCAGCAGCGGGGCGACGGCCTCGGCGGGCGGCGGCGCGTGGGTCACGGACGGGGACGGCACTTCGAGCACGGGGCAACGGTAAGGGACTACCGGCTCAGCAGCTCCAGTACGCGGTCCAGCGCGGCCGGGGCGAGATGGCGGCGCAGGGCCTCCACGATCTCGTCCGGCGTCGAGCGGCTGTCGAGCTCGATTACGCCGTAATCGTTCTTCCGGCGCTCCCGCTTCTCCTGGCGGGCCGCGGGGACGGTCGCCCCGGTGACCGGTCCGGGCAGTTCCTGCTCGTCGCGGGGGAGCCGGGCGATGCGCCGGGCGTCCTCGACGGACACCCGGCCGTCGGCCAGCGCCTCCTGGAGGTCCTCGCGCAGCTTCATCAGGGACAGCCGCTGCGAGATGAACCCCTGGGTCTTGCCGATGCGGGCGGCGACCTGCCGCTGCGAGTAGCCGTACGCGGTGATCAGGCCCTGGATCGCCTGGGCCTGCTCCAGCTCGGTGAGGTCGTCGCGCTGGACGTTCTCGATGAGCGCGTCCTCGTCGGAGCGGGTGGCGTCGTCGCGGACCAGGACGGGCACCTCGTCCAGGCCCGCCAGCCGGGCGGCGGCGAGCCGGCGGTGGCCGTGCAGGACCACGTACGGGGAGGTGCCGACGGCCTCCTTGTGGTGCGGGTGGGCGGTGAGGAAGACGGCGGCCGGGACGACGCCCAGGGCCTGGAGGACGCCGCGCTCGCGGACCGTCTCGGCGAGTCCCTCCAGGTCGCGCAGTTCGTGGCGCGGGTTGTCGGGGTTCTCGGCGAGCTCGCCCACCGAGACGGTCAGCGGCTTGGTGTCGGGGCGCCCCCGCACCGCCGTCGCCATGGCCGGCTCGCCGTCCTTGGCCGCCGCCAGCAGGGAGGACAGATCGGTTCTGCGTCCCATCAGGCGGTCACCTTCTTCTTCGCGCGGGTGGTCTTCTTGCGCCGGGCGGGCTTCGGGATGGCGGCGAGGCCGACTTCCAGGGCGAGGCGGAAGAAGTCCTCGCGGGCCTGGAGGGCGACCTTGTTGGCGCCGTACTGGGTGACGACGAGGCCGTCCGCGCTGGCCCGGGTGTGCAGCTTGTAGTGGCGTACGACGGTGCGGGCGAGCGGCCAGCCCTGGCCCTCGACGAAGGCGCGGGTCTGCTCCAGGTCGGCCTTGCCGTCGCGCGGGTCCCAGTTGTTGATGACGACGCGGAACGGCAGCCCGCGCGGCTTCACGACCTTCTCGACCGTGCGCTGGGTCGGCTGGAAGCCGAGCGGCTCGGGCTCGATGGGGACGATGACGTCGGTGGCGTTGGAGAGCACCGCGCGCAGCGCGTCGGCGGCCGCGCCCTTGCCGAGGGGGTCGGCGCCCTCGCCCTCGGCGAGGTCGAGCCAGCCCGGGGTGTCGACGAAGACGTGCTGCGCGGACGGGATGCGGGACAGGGCGGCCAGGCCCGCGAGGTCGTCGTGGGCCTGCACGAAGTCGAAGGGCAGGCCGTCGCCGACGCGCTCGGACCACCACACGGCGGAGCCCTGCGGGTCGATGGAGACGGCGACGACGGGCGGCTGTCCGTCGCCGCCGGAGAGGGGGCCTCCGAGGACGTCGGCCGTCACGGCGGCGAGGTTCACGGCGAGCGTGGACTTACCGACGCCGCCCTTCTGGTTGAGGATCACGTGTACGTGTGCCACGAAAGCTCCCGGATCGGTACGTCACCGATGAAGTGGGGTATAGGGGGTCATTCGTGGTCACTGTGGCAGCGCGGCCGCCGCGAGCCGGGGTGTACACGCCGTCAGGCGCGGGCGGAGATGCCCCAGATGTCCGGCGGGACGACGCGCTCGCGGTGTCCCTCGGGGCCGAGCACATGGGCGCCCAGCTTGTGCGCGCGCAGCGAGACCTCGGTGTCGGCGATGCGCAGTCCGGTGGCGGTGCGCGCCAGTTTCTCGGTGTAGCCGGGCAGTTCCTCGACGCGGTTCAGCCAGGCGCAGACGAAGAGGTTGTGCGGCCCGGTCACGGCGGTGACGGTGCGGGTGCCGCGCAGCCTGGCCACCGCGGCGGCCACCGGGACGAGCTGGTCCGGGGGGACGTCGGCGCAGATCAGGGCCCAGACGGGGCGGCCGGAGTGGCGCGGGGCCACCTCGGTTCTGAACAGCACGGCGTCGGTCGCCGCCAGCCGGGCGAGGCGGCGCCGCGCGGTCGATTCGCTGGCGCCGATCCGCTGGGCGAGGGTGGCGACGCCGGTCCTTGCGTCCTCGGCGAGCGCGAGCAGCAGCCGCTGGTCGACCGGGTCGGGGGTGTCGAGGGGTGCGGCACGCGCGGTGCGGGCCGGGCGGCCGCCGAGGTCCCGCACCGCGCGCGCCTGACGGGGCGTGAGCTGGTCCAGGCGGGTGGGCGCCGCCGGGCTGTACAGGGCGGTGACGACATGGGTGCGGGTGGCGCGGACGCCGGGCAGCCGGTGCAGCCGCTCCACGACGTAGGCGTCGAGGGCGGCCGGGTCGGGCGTGGCGACGTACGCGACGAGGTCGGCGACGCCGGTGACGTGCTGCACGGTCAGGGTGCCGGGGTCCTCGGTGAGGGCGGCCGCGGTGGCCGGCACGGTGCCCGCCGCGCACTCGATCCTGATCCAGGCGGTGGTCACGGCGGGGCTGCCCGCCGTCAGCGCGCCCGGCAGCACCCCCGACCAGGCGTGGCCGCGCTGGGTGAGCCGGGCCCAGCGCCGGGCCAGGGTGTCGGCGGCGGGGCCGAGCACCCCGGCGAGCTGGGCCCAGGTGGCGCGCGGGGCGAGCTGCAGTGCGTGGATCAGGGTGAGATCGGCCTCCGAGACGGCGGATTCCCGTGTGCGCACTGCCCCTCCTCGGTGGTTGTCCCGGTCGGCCCGTCGTGGCGCCGCACGCCGTACGAACATGGACCCCAGGCATATGCATTAAATAGGGCATGCAGGTCCCTCGGAGACTGAACGGGCCTTTGTGGCCGGAACCGGGGGATCGGGCACGATGACGCCGCACCACGCCGAGGACGCGCCGGACACCGCCCAACTGGTGGGCCGGGCCCGTGATCTGGCGGCCCTGCTGTCCCGGCTCGCCACCGCCCGCCTGGTCTCCCTGACGGGGCTGCCCGGGGTGGGCCGCACCCGGCTCGCCCTGGAAGCCGCGGGTCAGCTGGTGCGGCGCGAGGTGGTGTGGGAGTCGGGCGCCGGGTACGAGCCGGAGATGCTCCCCGGGGTCGGGGCGCGGCTGCGGCACCGGTTCGCCGGGGTGCGCGGCCCGCTTCTGGTGCTCGACGACTGGGACCATCTCGGCGGCGCGGGCACCGCCCTCGTGGCGTCGCTGCTCCTGGACGTGCCGGAGCTGACGGTGCTGGTCGTCGCGGAGCGCCCCTGCCATCTGCGCGGCGAGACCGTCATGGTGCTGCGCCCGCTGGCCACTTCGGACGGCGAGAACGGCGAGGAGGGTGCGGACGGCGCGGTCCGGCCGTCCGCGGCGCTGGAGCTGCTGCGGGCCGTGCTCGGCGACGCGGCCGTGGCCCGGGACCCGCGGGGCGCGGCCCGGCTGTGCCGGAGGTTCGGCGGGGTGCCGGGGCCGCTCCTCGAAGCGGCCCGTGCCTGGGCGGCGGCCGGTGGCGATCCGGACGGCATCGGCCCCGGGGAACGGCAGTTGGCGGCCGCCGCGCGGTCCTACGCCCGCTGCTCCCGCGTCGAACGGCTGCTGTGGCGCAGGCTCGCCGTCTTCGAGGACGGTTTCGAGCGGGAGGCGGCGCCCGAGGTGTGCGGGGGCGGTCCGCTGCCCGCCGCCGAGGTGCCGGCCGTCCTCGACCGCATCGCCCCGCACACCCTGCTCCAGGACCCGCACACCGGCCGCTATCACCTGCCGCCGGCCCAACGTGCCGTAGCCATAGGTGAGTTGGAGCTGGCCGGTGAACGCTGGGCGGCCGTCCTCGCGCACCGCCGCTGGGCGCTCGGCGTCGCCCGGCAGGCCGCCGAGTGGTGGACCGCGGGCCGCCAGGACGAGGCCGTGGCGCTCGCCCGGCGCGAACTGCCCGGGCTGCGCGCGGCGATGGACCCGTCGACCTCACCGCTGTCCCCGCACGCCGAGGCGGCCACCGCCGTGGACGTCGTGGTGCACCTGTGGTTCCTGTGGACGGCGTGCGGGCACACCGCCGAGGGCCGCGCCCTGCTGCGCCACGCCCTCGCCCTGCACCAGGACCCGCCGCCCGCGCGGGCGCTGTGGCTCGCGGCCCGCCTCGCACTGGACCTGGGCGGGCCCGAGGCCGCCGACCCACTGCTCACGGCGGGCTGGGCGGCGGCGGTGCGCGAGGGCGACGACCACTGTCTGGGCCTGCTCGCCCACCTGCGCGGCGTCGTGGCGCTCTGGCAGGGCCGCGCCGAGGCGGCTGCCGCGGAGTTCCGTGCGGCGCTCGAACTCATCGGTGACGGACCGGACTTCGGCCCGGGACCGGCCCAGTGCCGGGCCGCGCTGGCCCTGGCTCTGGTCCGCACCGACCCGGAGGCCGCCCTGGAGGCCGCGCAGCCGGGCCCCGCGCACCCCGGAGCGGTGCGCGACGGGTGGGCGGAGGCGTGGACGCGGTATGTGCGGGCGGAGGTGCTGCGCTGGTCCGGGGACGCCGACTCCGCGCGGTGCCTGGCCCGGGCGGCGCTGCGGACGTTCCTCGCGTACGGCTCGCCGGGCGGCGTCCACTGCGCCGGGGAACTCCTCGCCGACGCGACGGCCCTCTCCGGCGACGGCCCGGCCGCGGCCCGGCTGCTCGGCGCCGTCGACGCCCTGCACGGCGCCCGGGCGCCGCACTCCCCCTACCTGGCTCCGGTGCGCCGCCGCGCGGAGGCCCTGCTCGACGGCCTGCTGCCGCCGGGGCGCCGGGCCGAGGAGTACGCGCGCGGGGCGCGGACCGGGCTCACGGGGCTGCTGGCCGACGACGACGGGGAGGACGCGGCGGACGCGGCGGACGGGGGTCCCGCGACGGTGCCACGGGCGGCCTGACGGTCGCTCAGGGGGTGCCCGCCTGGGCCGGGGCCGGTTCGTACGTCACCGCGTTCCCGCCCCCGCCCACCAGGCCCAGCAGGAGGAAAGCGCCGACGAGGACCTGTCCTGCCGTGCCCACCATCAGCGGCCGGGTCGCCGAGGGGCCGCGCACGATCCCGATGACGGCGTCCGCCGACCTCTGGTCGCCGAACAGCCGCTTCGGATAGGCGGAGGTCAGCAGCAGCACGTACGCGGTCACCCGCATCCGGTACCGCAGCACGGCCGCCGTCGCCTCGAACAGGGGCAGCGGCATCCGCCCGAGCACCAGCACCACGATCCAGGACACCACCGAGACCGCCCACCATCCGGCCACCGCGAGGGAGGCCAGGACGGCGGCCGGGATGACGAGCAGCAGCCGGAAGAAGACCGCGAGGCGGTTCAGGGCGGTGGAGCGCAGCCGCACCTGGACCGGGTAGCCGCCGGGCTCCCCGAGCACCTGGAACGGCGGGTAGCGGTCCGTCAGCAGCATCGCCGACGCGTCGAACCGGGTCGCGTAGCCGACGTACCCCGCGAGCCACTGCTCCAGCGAGTCCGGCACCCGCCCGAGGATCAGCGTGGCCACCCACGCCACGACCGCCACGCAGAACGTCACGACGCCGAGGACGGCGAGCAGCACGGCGTGCGGCAGCAGGAGCAGCAGCCGCAGCAGCACGGTCAGCCGATGCTGCCGACCGGGCGGCGGCACATCGAGTTCGGGCAGGGGCTCGGCACCGGGAACCAGGGGGACGGCGCCGTACGAGGAGGAGGGGGCGGCCATGCGGCAACTCTGTACAGGGTCGCGGGGACCGGCATCCGGGGGCGCCTGATCGGGTGGCGCCGGGGGCCACGGCCCGTCGGGATCAGGTTCCGGAGCTCTCCGCACGCGGCGTTCCCTGCGGCAGCGGGTCGCGGGGAGCTGTAGGGAGCAGGGCCGGGGTGAAGAGGAGCAGCACTCCGGCCACCGCGAGGGCCGGGCGGGTGCCGATGAGGGAGGCCAGGGCGCCCCAGGCCAGCGTCAGGGTGGCCGTCACCGCCCGGCCGGTGACCGTCCAGGCCGACAGGACCCGGGCGAGGCGGTCCGTATCGGTGTGCTGGAGGCGTTCCTTCGCCAGGACCGGGCTGTAGACGCCGATGCAGGTGATCAGGCCCAGCTCGACGGCCATCACCGTCAGCAGCCCGCCCGTACCGGTGCCGGTGAAGGCCAGGCCCACCGGCCAGCACACGCGCGCGGTGCCGCTCCAGCGCAGGACGCGCCGTTCCCCGTACCGGCGCACGAGGCGTGACGACAGGCGCGAGCCGATCAGGCCGCCGACGCACGGGATGCCGTAGGCGAGGCCGTACTCCCAGGCGGGGAAGCCGAGTTCGCGCAGCATCAGGACCGCCATCAGCGGGGCGCCGACCATGATCAGGCCGTTGACGAGGGTCGAGTTCAGGAACAGGGCGCGCAGGTGCGGGGTGCGCCAGAGGTGACGCCAGCCCTCCAGGATGTCCGCGCGGGTCAGCCGGTTCGAGGCGGCGACGGGCGGCGCGGGCTCGGGGCGGCGGATGCGGTGGACGCCGAGCGCCGACAGCAGATAGCTGGCCGCGTCCCCGGCGACGGTGGTCAGCGGGCCGAAGAGGCCGATCGCGGCGCCGCCGAGCGGCGGGCCGAGCGCCGTCGTCGTCCACGTCGTCGACTCGAACCGGGCGGAGGCCACCATCAGCCCCTCCTGCGGGACCAGCGCCTTCAGATGGGCGCCGCTCGCGGCCCGGAAGACGATGTCGGCCGTGGCCACGACCACGGACACCAGCACCAACTGCGCATAGCCGAGGGTGTGCAGGGCGTAGGCGAGCGGCAGGGTGAGCAGGGCGGCGCAGCGCACCAGATCCGCCGCGATCATCACCGGCCGCTTGCGGCGGAACTCCACCCACGGCCCCAGCGGCACCGCGAACAGCGCGCCCGCCGCGATCCCGGCCGCCGACAGGAACGACACCCGCGCGGGGCTGCTGTGCAGCACCGTCACCGCGATCAGCGCGAACGCGTCGAAGGCCAGCATCGTGCCCGCCGAACTGACCGCGAACGCCGCCCACAGCCACCCGAAATCCCGCCCGAGCCGCCCCGGCCGCCCCACCCGTACCTCGCTCATGACCTGCGATCCAAGCCGCCGGCCCCGCCCCCGATCAAACAACCGGCACGCCATCCCGGTACAACCCGTGGTTGTATGGCGGAGTGGATCCGGAAGCCGTACGCACCTTCGTCGCCGTCGCCGAGGAGGGGCAGATCCAGCTCGCCGCCGTCGATCTCGGCATCACCCAGCAGGCCGCCTCGAAGCGCATCGCCGCCCTGGAGCGGCAGCTCGGCACACGGCTGCTGCTGCGCACCCCGCGCGGGGCGCGGCTCACCCTCGACGGACAGGCGTTCCTGCCGCACGCGCGGTCCGTCCTCGCGGCCGTCGCGGCGGCGGAGGCGGCGGTGCGGCCCGGCGCGCGGCCGCTGCGCGTGGACGTGCTCGGTACGCGCGTGAGCACGGCCGGGCTGCTCCAGGACTTCCACCGCGCCCACCCGGACGCGGCGCTCGACGTGGTGGTGGTCCGGGCGGCGGGCCGGGCCGCGCTCGAAGCGGTCAGGGACGGGGGCGTGGACGCCGCGTTCTGGGCGCACAGCCTGCCCGCCGGACGGCTGCCCGCGCCGGTGCGCACCGCCCGCGTCCTCGACGAGCCGGTGGTCCTGGCGGTCGGCCCCGCGCACCCGCTGGCCGGTGCGGAGACCGTCTCGCCCGCCGGCCTCGCCGGGCTGCGGATCTGGATGCCGGGGCTCGACACGACGGCCGAATGGGGCGTGTACTACGCGGCGTTCGCGGCCGCGTTCGGCATCCGCCTGGACGCGTCGGGGCCCGCGTTCGGCATGGAGCACATGGCGCGGACGATCACCGCCTCCGACGACCTGGGCACGTTCATCGGCACCCGCACCCCGCTCACCCGCCCCACCGGCCTCGGCCTGCACTTCCTGACCGTCACCCGGCCCACGCCCGTCTACCCGCACTGGCTGCTGTGGCGCGACGACAACCCGCACCCGGCGCTGCGCTCCCTGCGCGCGTACCTGACCGGCCGCTACGGAGACGAGCCGGTCCCCGACGACGAGCTGTGGGTGCCGGACTGGCCCGCGAACCGGGCCTGAGGCGCGGGTCACCCACACGGCCCGCCCCCACATGCCCGAGCGCGGCCCCGGCCGCAGGCTCGGACCATGCGCACGCGAACCCCTCTCGCCTTCTGCCTCGCAGCCGTTCTGCTGCTGACCGCCACCGCCTGCGGGGACGACGACAGCAAGCCCGATCCCATGCGGGACGACCAATGGGCCCTCGACGCGCTCCATCTGCCGGACGCCTGGGACACCTCGAAGGGCGACGACACCGTCATCGCGGTCGTCGACACCGGCGTCGACGAGGACCATCCGGATCTCAAGGGCCGCCTCGTCGACGGCCACGACTTCGTCGACAACGACGACGACCCCAAGGACCTGAACGGCCACGGCACCCACGTCTCCGGCATCGCCGCCGCCCACACCGACAACGGCGTCGGCATCGCGGGCGGCGCCCCCGGCGCGAAGATCATGCCGGTGCGGGTGCTCGGCGCCGACGGCTCGGGCTCCAACGAGAACATCATCAAGGGCATCAAGTGGGCGTCCGACCACGGCGCCGACGTCATCAACCTCTCGCTCGGCGAGTCCGGCCTGATGGCCAAGCTGCTGCGCGGCGGCACCCTCAACGCGGCCATCAAGTACGCCTACGGCAAGGGCGTCACGGTCGTCGCGGCGGCCGGCAACGACGGCGACGACGTCCAGACGTACAAGGTGGGCACCCCGGTCCTCGTCGTCGGCGCCAGCGACACGTCCGGCGCCCCCGCGTCGTTCTCCAACTTCGGTGTGGACGACGCCGTCTCGGCGCCCGGCGTCGACATCCTCTCCACCCTCCCCACGTACCGGACGAAGGAGACCCTGAAGGACACCTCCGGCTACGGGAAGCTCTCCGGCACCTCGATGGCGTCGCCGTACGTGGCCGCCGTCGCCGCCCTCCTGCACCACCAGGGCCTGAAACCCGACGCGATCATGTCGGCGATCCGGTCCACGGCGAAGAACCCGAAGAACCTCACCAAGCTGGGCCTGGGCGTCGTCGACGCCGAGGCGGCCGTCAAGAAGAAGAGTTCATAGCGCGGGTCACGACCTGGTTCGCGGCCAGCTTCTGGAGCATCCCGTACGCGAGGACCGGCAGCAGCACGTGCGGCCGGTCCGGCAGCGCGGCGGAGACCAGGACCGCGCTCGCGCTGCTGTTGTTCATCCCGCAGGCCAGCGTGACCGACGCCCCGGCCGGCCGGTCGAGCCGCAGTACGCGCGCGGTGAGCCGCCCCAGCGCGAACGACAGCGCGCACACGGCCGCCGCCACCCCCAGCGAGGCGCCGAGCAGCAGGAACCGGGGGTGGGCGAGGAACGGGCCGATGGCGCCGCCCGCGTTCGCGTACGTCAGCACCAGCGAGCCGGCCAGCGCGGCCGGCGGCACCACGCCCCGCACCCGTGTCAACGGCCGCTCGGGCAGCAGCAGTCGCACCGCGACGCCCGCCGCGCACGGCAGCAGCACCCCGGTCAGGGCGAGCCCGGATCCGGTGTCGTGGGCGACGGCGGTGAGCGTGCCCGCGTAGGCGTCGCTGAGCAGGGGCGCGAGCGCCGCCACGGTCAGCGGGACCGTCAGCGGGCTCAGCAGCGTCGACAGCAGGACGAGGCCGACCATGGTGGGCTGATCGCCGTTGCCCCGGCCCGTCCACACCGTGGCGCCCGCCGCGACCGGCATCGCGACGGTGAGGAGCACGGCGGCCGTCACCCCGCTGCCCCCGTCCGCGTCCGACGACCGGTGCAGCGCCCAGGCGACGGCCGGGACGATCAGCAGCGGCGCGGTGAGATGGACGGCGAGCCCGGCGGCCAACGCCCGTGGCGCGCGCAGCAGACGGGCCAGTTCGCGCACCGGCACCTGGAGACCCGCGCTGAACATGATCAGGGCGAGCAGGTACGGCAGGAACGGGGCGGCGACGGCGTGGGGGAGCGGGGCGAGCACGGCCGCGGCGTAGGCCACGGCGACGTACCGGCTGAGGTGGCGGCGCACGGCGGGAGCGTAGGGCGCGCGGGTAAGAGCGGGCCGTGACATTTGTACGTGTCGAGTGAGGACGGCTCGCTCTGCCGGGGAACCCCTCCGCTCCGCGAAGCTCGGTGGTGTCGGAAACGGACGGCCACACAGGGGGACACGGACATGAGCACGGCAGCGACGACACAGGCAGCGACGACGCGGGCGCCGAGTACGACGGCGGACTTCACGGGGCTGCCCCTCTGGTACTTCCCGATCGCGGGCTGCTTCGCCGGGATCTTCGACGCCGCCCGCGCCTACCCGGTCGCGTACGCCGTGCTCCCGCTCCTGATCGTCCTCAACCTGGCGCTCTCCCTCACCGTCCTCAGGACGCGGATGCGCCTGATGAAGGCCCTGTGGAAGAACAGGCGCACCCGGCTGATCGCCGTCGGCCTGGTCGCCCTCCGCTTCGCCGTGCACGCGCTGCTCGGCGCGGCCGGGTTCGCGGTCGGCACGGCCGTCGGCGGGGTGACCGTCGGCATCCTGACGGCCGTGCTCGGCACCGCGATGGCGTGGGGCGACCAGTGGCTGATCCTGCGCACCCTGCGCGCTCAGTCCTGACCGTCGGGGGCGTGCGTGTCCTGCGGGGCCTGCTCCCGCGCCCGGCGCCTGCGCACGTTCCGCATCCGGAACGCCGCCGCCAGCACGATCAGCGCGACCCCGGCGCCGACCACGGTGATCGCGCCCGTCGGCACCGAGGCGACGTCCACCTCGAAGGTCATCGGATCGCCCCACGGCCGGCCGTCGCTGGTCGTGTAGAGCCGGGCCGTGAGCTGCGCCTTGCCGTTGGCCTTCGCGGTGACGGAGACCTGGTTGGTGTGGCTGGCCGAACCGGCGGCCTCCACCGCCAGCGTCCCGTCGTTGATCCTCAGCCGCTCCGCGTCGCTGGAGGTGACCCGCAGTTCGAGGCCGGCGACCGGCTGCTGGAGACCGTTGTCGACGGTCACCGGGATCGTCGCGTCGCCCGAGGTCACCGTGACCGTCGACTTCGGCACCATCCGCAGCGACTCCACGGACGTGCTGAGGAACGCGCTCGTGCGCCGCTGGAACGTCTCCTGCCCGGCGTCGTCCTGCGCCCGCCAGGCCGTCGACAGGGCGCGGGCCATCGCCGCGTGCACGGAGGCCGTGGTGACCTTCGGGTCGGCGAGCACCTTCGAGAGGGTGGCCAGACCGTCCAGGTCGGCCGCCGCGGCCTGGAGCTGAGTGGACGTCAGCTCGCTCGCGCGCAGCTTCGACGGGTACGCCGACGACGCGCCCGCCTGCCCGTCGACCGGGTCGTTGTCGGCGGTGCGGATGCCCTCCGGCTCCAGCCAGCCGTCGTCGGTCCCGGAGTCGATCGCGGCGGCCAGCGCGTTCGCCGCGGTGCCGGACAGCTCGCGGGGCGGGACGACGACGGGCCGGGTGTTCGCCTTCAGGAGCGCGGTGACGCGGTCGACGGTCTCGGGATCGGGGGTGTCGGGCTCCTCCGACGCGGAGGCGGAGGGCGACGGGGAGCCGGACGGGGACGCGGTGCCGCCGGCGGACGCCGTGGGCGAGGCGCCGGAGGGCGTACCGGACGCGGACGGGCTCGGTGACGCGCCGGGGCTCGCCGACGAGTCGCCGGGCACCTCCGCGTCCTCGATGCGGGCCAGCGCCGTCGTCACGTCCGTGTCGTACGGCAGCGCCGTGATCGCGTCGTCGCCGTCGCCGAGGGTCACCGGGTCGGCGCCGGCCGGGGTGAGGCCCTGGCCCGAGGCGAGCATCCACGTCAGGCCCAGCTTGCCCGCGACCCCGGTGATCCGGGTGTCGAGGGCGCCGTCCGCGGGCCAGCCCAGGCCGGTCCTGGTCCCGGTGCCGAGGATCGAGTCGACGTCCTTCTTGGCGTCCTCCGCGAGGTTCGCGACGACCTCCGTCAGATCGTCGGTGTCGGCGGACGGATGGTGGGCGAGGGAGGCGAGGTCGGTGTCCGCGTACGGCAGCAGCCACACGTCCCGGCCGCGCACCGCGCTCTTCAGATCGGCCAGCCACGCGCGGGCGGCGCTCTGCCCGGTGCCCTGCGTGCTGTCCTGCGGGTTGGAGGAGTCGGCGCTGTCCGCGACGCGGTAGCCGCGCGCCATGGCCTGCGCGGCGAGCACCAGATCGGGGTCGAGCACCCAGTTCACCTCGCGGCCCCGGCCCGCCTCGACGACCTCGTGCAGCCGCCCGCCGTCCGCGAACAGGGCGGCCAGCTCGTCGGAGTCGAAGACCGCCCGCGCGTCGTCGCCCGCGCCGAGCGCCGCCGCCGTCATGTGCGGGGTCGCCGTCACCGGCCACACCACGGCGGCGTGCCCGGTGTCCGCGCCGTCCCCGTCGGCGGCGTGCGCCGACATCCCCGTCGTCGATGCCCCCAGCACCATGGCGGACACGACCCAGGCCCGCGCCGCCCCGTACCTGGCCATGTGCGTCTCGTTTCCTCCCGCTCGGTGTCCCGGAGGTTCGAGGTAACACCGTGGAAGGGGCGGTTCCGCGGACCGTGACGCCGGGCGGCGCGTCGGTCGGCCCCGGGAACGGCCCCCGCGACGGCCACCGGATCAGCCCTCGGTGGCCTCCAGGACGGAACCGACGCGCAGCAGATTCCCGTCCGGGTCGACGAGCGCGAACTCCCGCATCCCGTACACCGTGTCGTCCGGCTCGACGAGCCGCGGCGTCGCGTACGGGTCGGTGCTCAGCCCGGTCGCGCGCCACTCGTCGAACAGCGCGTCGGCGACGTGCGCCCCGCCGTCGAGCCGCAGGTACGCCCCGTGCGCCGTGGTCAGGGGGTCGGTGCGGGGCGCGTGGAAGAAGTGCAGTTCGGCCTCGTCGCGTACGACGATCAGATAGCCGTCGTCGGGCAGGTGGGTGGTGGCGGCGAAGCCCAGGGCGGCGTAGAAGTCGAGGGTCAGCGGCAGGGCGCGGCTCGGCATGATGGGCGCGGTGCGGCCGGTGAGGGGGGTGCGGGACAAGGGGGGTCTCCCTGGGGCGCTCGGCGGGGGAGCCGATGTCGCCCGATAGAGTGCGGCTCCCGACCTCGACGTTCTTGACGGCGTCGATGTTTTTCGAGCATGACGCACCCGGCACGAGGTACCTGGCAGTGACTCCCGCGCATCCGACACCCGTGACGGTCGTAGGGATCGGCGCCGACGGCTGGCCGGGCCTGCCGGCCGTCTCCCGGGCCGCGCTCACCGACGCCGAGGTGATCGTCGGCGGCCCGCGCCAGCTGGCCCTGCTCCCGGCCGACTGCGCCGGGGAGCGCGTCGCCTGGCCGTCCCCGCTGCGCCCCGCCGTGCCCGCCCTCCTCGACCGCCACCGGGGCTCCCGCCTCGCGGTCCTGGCCAGCGGCGACCCCATGTTCTACGGCATCGGCCGCACCCTCACCGAGATCGCGGGCGCCGACGCCCTCCGCGTCCTCCCGCACCCCTCCTCCGTCTCCTACGCCTGCGCCCGCGTCGGCTGGCCGCTGGAGGGCACCGAGACGGTGTCCTTGGTCGGCCGCCCGGCGGACCGGCTCGCGGCCGTCCTGCACGACGGGCGACGGGTCCTCGTCCTGTCGGCGGGCGCGGACACCCCGGCGACGGTCGCCGCGCTGCTGACCGACCGGGGCTTCGGCCCCAGCCGGATGACGGTCCTGGAGCAGCTCGGCGCGGAGTCCGAGGCGGCGTACGCGGGCGTGGCCGAGGACTGGACGCACCCGCCCGGCGACGCCCTGAACGTCATCGCCGTCGACTGCCTGCGCGCCCCGGACGCCCTCCGCCTGGGCGCGGTGCCGGGGCTGCCCGACGCCGCGTACGAGCACGACGGGCAGCTCACGAAGCGCCATGTCCGGGCCGCGACCCTGGCGGCGCTCGCGCCCGCCCCCGGCGAACTCCTCTGGGACGTGGGCGGCGGCTCCGGCTCGATCGCCGTGGAGTGGATGCGCACGCACCCCTCCTGCCGCGCGTACACGGTGGAGCGCTCGCCCGAGCGGGCCGGGCGGATCACCCGCAACGCGGCCCGGCTCGGCGTCCCCGGCCTGCACGTGGTGACGGGCGCCGCCCCGGCCGCGCTCGCCGAACTCCCGCCGCCCGACGCGGTGTTCATCGGCGGCGGCCTGACCGCGCCGGGCCTGCTCGACGCGTGCTGGGAGGCGCTGGGCGAGGGCGGGCGGCTGGTCGCGAACACGGTGACGCTGGAGTCGGAGGCGCTGCTCGCCGACCGGTACCGGCGCCACGGCGGCGATCTCACCCGCCTCTCCGTCGCGCACGCCGTGCCGGTCGGCGGTTTCACGGGCTGGCGTCAGGCGATGCCGGTCACCCAATGGTCAGCAACGAAAACAGCGGGGGTCGGTCGCTCATGACGGTTCACTTCATCGGAGCGGGCCCCGGGGCCGCCGACCTGATCACCCTGCGCGGCGCGCGCACCCTCGCCGCGTGCCAGGTGTGCCTGTACGCGGGTTCACTGGTCCCGGACGAACTCCTCGCGGAGTGCCCGCCGGACGCGAAGCTCATCGACACGGCCGACCTCGACCTCGACGCCATCGAGCGGGAGTTCGTCGCCGCTCACGAGGCCGGGCTCGACGTGGCCCGCCTGCACTCCGGCGACCCGTCGGTCTTCTCGGCGGTGGCGGAACAGATGCGCCGCCTGGACGCGCACGGCATCCCGTACGAGGTCGTGCCCGGGGTGCCCGCGTTCGCGGCGGCGGCAGCGGCCCTCAAGCGCGAACTGACCGTCCCCACGGTCGGCCAGACGGTGATCCTGACCCGCGTCGCGCAGCAGGCGACGCCCATGCCGCCCGGCGAGGACCTGGCGACGCTGGGCGCGTCCGGCGCCCTCCTGGTCCTGCACCTGGGCGCCCGCTACGCCGACCGCATCGTCGCGGAGCTGCTGCCGCACTACGGCGCCGACTGCCCCGCCGCGGTCGTCGCCTACGCCAGCCGCGACAACGAACTCGTCCTGCGCGGCACCCTCGGCGACATCGCGGACCGGCTGAAGGCGTCCGGCGTCCAGCGCACCGCGGTCATCCTGGTGGGCCGCACCCTCGGCGCCGCCCAGTTCCGCGACAGCCACCTGTACTCGGCCGAGCGCGACCGGCACGTCTGCTGAACCCGAAAACAGGTGGGGGCCCCGCCCGCCCGGGGCCTACCATCGCGCCATGCCACGCCCCTACGGCTTCACCTACGACCAGCGCCCCGACGGCACCGTGACGATCACCCATCAGGGCCGCGCCGCCGGTACGTTGCGCGGTGCGCGGGCCGGGAAGTTCCTCGCGGAGGTCGAGGCGGGGGACGCCCAGCTGGTGATGGCCCGCTGGACCGGCGCGTACAAGCACGGCAACGAGCGCGCGGCGCGCAACCACCCCCGCAACCGCTGAGAGGCCGCCTCCATGGACGAGTTCGACGGGGTGGAGGTCCGCGCGTTCCCGGACGCGGCGGCCTTCGAGGAGTGGCTGGCCGGGCAGCACACGCGGGCCGAGGGCGTGTGGGTGAAGGTCGCGAAGAAGGCGTCGGGGATCGCGTCGGTCACCGACGACGAGCTGGTCGACGTGGGCCTGTGCTGGGGCTGGATCTCCGGTCAGCGGCGCCGCCTCGACGACCACTACTACCTCCAGCGGTACGTGCCGCGGCGCGCGCGGAGCCTGTGGTCGCGGGTGAACGTGGAGAAGGTCGCGGCGCTGGCCGCCGCCGGACGGATGCGCGAGCCCGGCCTCGCCGAGGTGCGCCGCGCCCAGGACGACGGCCGCTGGGACCGCGCCTACCCGTCCCAGGCGACGGCCGCCGTCCCCGACGACCTCACGGCGGCCCTCGACGCGAACCCGGCGGCCCGCGCGACGTTCGACACCCTCGACCGGACCGCCCGCTATCTGGTGCTGCTGCCCCTGCTCCAGTCGACACCGGAGAACCGGCGGACACGCCTGGAACGGGCGGTCAGGGAGCTGGGCGGGGCCGGGCCGACATCGACGGGGGAGCTTTCGTGAGTCTGTCGGGCCAGATCATTCCCTTGGCGGGCGTGGCGCTCGGCGCCGTCACCTCGTATCTGGCGGGCAGCCTGAACGAGCGGGCGCGGTGGCGGCGCGAGCAGTCGGTGCGGTGGGACGCGCGCCGCCTGGACGCCTACGCCGAGTACATGCACACCGTGAAGGAACTGGCGGCACGGTACCGGCGCCTGGCCGCCGGGCGCGGTCTGACGACGGGCCCGGAGCCGCTGGAGCCCACCGCGGACGTGCTGGCCGAACTGGCGGCGCTGGAGGCCCGGCGCTCCGCGCTGTCGGAGACCTGCGCCCTGCTGGGCGACACGGAGACGAACACCGCGGCCAAGGCGCTGGACCACTCCCTGTGGCGTCTGGAACTCCTGGCCCGCGACGTGCCCACCGAGGCCGCACAGAACTGGGAGCAGGCGTCCGTGCAGTTCAGGCAGGCGCAGCAGTCCTACATCGAGCGGGCGCGCACCGGCCTGGGGGTGCCCGGCCCGGCCAGGCGGGACGTCACCTGGCCCGCGGACTGGCGCCCTGCACGCCGGGAACCCTGAGAAGCCGGCCGGGCGGACCCGTGGGCCGGTGTGTTTGAGTGGGCGGGTCCCCTTCGTCCTTTCCCGCTCATGGAGTTCCCCTTGCCGCACGTACTCATCCTCGGCGGGACGACCGAGGGCCGGGAGCTGGCCGGGGTGTTGGGCGGGCGGGTGCGGGTCACCAGTTCGCTGGCCGGGCGGGTCGCCGCGCCTCGGCTGCCCGTGGGGGAGGTGCGGGTCGGGGGGTTCGGCGGGGCCGAGGGGATGGCCGCGTGGGTGCGGGAGCACGAGGTGGATGTCGTGGTCGACGCCACCCATCCGTTCGCGGAGCGGATCAGCTTCAACGCCGCCGGGGCCGCCGCCGCGACCGGGGTTCCGCTGCTTGCGCTGCGGCGGCCGGGATGGGCCGCAGGCGCCGGGGACGACTGGCGGGAGGCCGGGTCGCTTGCGGAGGCGGCGGAGGCCGTCGCCGGGTTCGAGCGGGTCTTCCTCACCACCGGGCGGCAGGGGCTCGCCGCGTTCGCGCACGTCGGGGGCGCCCACTTCCTCGTACGGGCCGTGGACGCGCCCGAGCCGCCGTTCCCGCCGCGCATGGACGTGCTGCTGGAGCGCGGGCCGTTCACGCTGGACGGGGAGCGGGAGATCATCGCGCGGCACCGGATCGACGTGGTCGTGACCAAGGACAGCGGGGGCGCCGCCACCGCGCCCAAGCTGACCGCCGCCCGCGAGGCCGGGATCCCGGTCGTCGTCGTGCGGCGCCCTCCGGTGCCGGAGGGCGTGGAGGCGGCGGCCACCGTGGAGGAGGCCGCCGCCTGGGTTCAGCGGGTCGCGGGAGTCTCCGGGTAGCGGCGGGGCGTCCACGCGAGAGGGGCGCCGGTGCCGCGGGCCGTCGCCCGCGTCTGCGACGAGCCGACGATCAGCAGCGTACGCATGTCGACCTCGGACGGGTCCAGGTCGGTCAGCCGCACCACGCGCACCGACTCCTCCGGGCCGCCGACGTCCCGGGCCACCACGACCGGAGTGTCCGGCGCCCGGTGTTCGAGGAACAGCTCGCGGGCCTTCGCCACCTGCCAGGTGCGGCTCTTCGAACCGGGGTTGTACAGCGCCACCACCAGATCCGCGGCGGCCGCCGCGTGCAGCCGCTCCGCGATCACCTCCCACGGCTTCAGCCGGTCGGACAGGGAGATCGTCGCGTAGTCGTGGCCGAGCGGAGCGCCCGCCTTCGCCGCCGCCGCGTTGGCGGCCGTGACACCCGGCAGGACGCGGACGGGGATGTCCGCGTACCGCTTCTCGCAGGCCACCTCCAGGACCGCCGTCGCCATCGCGAAGACGCCCGGGTCACCGCCCGACACGACCGCCACCCGGCGCCCGCGCCGGGCCAGGTCCAGGGCGAACTCGGCGCGCTCCGACTCCACCTTGTTGTCCGAACCGTGCCGCCGCTGCCAGGGCCGGGCCGGCACCCGGTCGAGGTAGGTGGTGTAGCCGACCAGGTCGTCGCAGTTGGCGAGGGCGCCGCGCGACTCCGGGGTCAGCCAGGGGGCGCCCGCCGGGCCGGTGCCGACGACCACGACCTCACCGTGCTCCGGCTCCGCGGCCGGTTCGGTCTCGACCCGGGACGGCAGCACCGCCACCGAGAAGTACGGGACCGTGTCCGGGTCGATGTCGGCGAGGCGGCCGGTGCGCTCGCCCGCCATGAACGCCCGCTCCACATACCGCGCGTCGTCGAGGCGGCCCGAACTCTCCAGCGCCGTACGGACCTTGGTGAAGGTGCGGCCCAGCTTCATCACGACCGCCGAGTCCGCCGCCGCGAGCCGCGCCGCCAGCTCGTCCTCGTCCAGCGTGCCCGGGACGACGGTCAGCGTCTCCTTGTCCTCGCAGAGCGGTTCCCCGAGCCGGGCCGCCGCCGCGCTGATCGAGGTGACACCGGGGATGACCGTCGTGTCGTAGCGGTCCGCGAGCCGCTTGTGCATGTGCTGGTACGAGCCGTAGAAGAACGGGTCGCCCTCCGCCAGGACCGCGACCGTGCGGCCCGCGTCCAGGTGCGCGGCGAGGGTGGCCGCCGCCTCGGCGTAGAAGTCGTCGAGCGCGCCGCGGTAGCCGCCCGGGTGGTCCGTCGTCTCCACGGTGAGCGGATACATCAGCCGCTCCTCGATCTGGCCCTCGCGGATGTGCTCCGCGGCGATCGAGCGGGCTATGGAGCGGCCGTGGCGGGCGCAGTGGTACGCGATGACGTCGGCCTCGGAGATGGCCTTCACGGCGGCCACCGTCATCAGGTTCGGGTCGCCCGGGCCGAGCCCGACGCCGTACAGCTTCCCGCTCATGCCCGGTCCTCCAGGATCTCCGCCTCGGTGGCGATCGCGTTCAGTGCCGCCGCCGTGATCGCGCTGCCGCCGCGGCGGCCCCGGACGATCAGGTACTCCAGGCCAAGCCCCGACGCGGCCAGCGCGTCCTTCGACTCGGCCGCGCCGACGAAGCCGACCGGGATGCCGAGGATCGCCGCCGGGCGCGGGGCGCCCTTCGCGATCATCTCCAGGAGGTGGAAGAGGGCGGTCGGGGCGTTGCCGATGGCGACGACGGAGCCTTCGAGGCGGTCGCGCCACAGCTCCAGCGCGGCGGCGCTCCGCGTGGTGCCCAACTCGGCCGCGAGGGCCGGCACTTCGGGCTCGTTGAGGGTGCAGATCACGTCGTTGTCGGCGGGCAGCCGCTTGCGCGTGACGCCGCTGGCGACCATCCGGGCGTCGCACAGGATCGGCGCGCCGGAGCGCAGCGCGGCGCGGGCCTTCGCCACCACCGCGGGGGAGTGGGCGATGTCCGGTACGAGATCCACCTGGCCGCAGGCGTGGATCATGCGGACCGCGACCTGGGCGACGTCGGCGGGCAGCGCGGACAGGCCGGCCGCGGCCTCGGCGCGGATGGTGGCGAAGGACTCGCGGTAGATCGCCGCGCCGTCCTTCTCGTAGTCGTACAGGGACATGGGGTTCGGCTCTCTCAACGGGGTTGTGGGGTCGTGCGGGTGGTCGTGTCGTAGCCGCCGTCCGGGCGGGCCGTGATGTCGATGTACGTCGTCCCCGCCGGGTGGCCGCAGCGACGGTCGCAGCCGGACCAGTAGGTGGGCAGGGTCGGATGGGCCTCGGCCAGGTGGGCGGTGGCGTCGGCGCGTACGTCGGTGTGGGACTTGGCGCAGCCCGGGCTGCCGATGCAGGCGCCTACGCGGGTCCAGGGGGTTTCGGGGTGCTGTTCCTCGTCGGTGGCGCCGGGGATGACGATGCGGCGCCAGGGGGTGAGCCGGATCTCCTGCGCGGGGAGTTCTGCCGCCCGGGCGGTCAGCGCGGCCCACTGATCGGGGCTCGCGGTACCGAAGGGGAGGGCGATGCCGGTCGCCGCCGGGTGCGAGCCCGTCGTGGCTGGCCGCGCAGTTCCCCGCGCCCCTGCGGGGCGCTCTTCGTCGTGCGTCGGCTGATCGCCGGTGGCCGCTTCTCGCGCAGTTCCCCGCGCCCCTGGCGGGGCTGAATCAGCCCCTCCGGCGTTTGAGGAGCGGGGTCCGGGGCGGAGCCCCGTGTCCGTTGCCGGGTGCGCGTTCGTCGTGGCTGGTCGCGCAGTTCCCCGCGCCCCTGCGGGGCGCAGCCCCAGGCGGTGGGACAGACGTGCCGTCAACTCGGCTGCGGGCAAGCCCAGTTCGGCCACCCGCCACACTCGGCGGCCGGAAACCTCGCGTGCCGCCTCCACGAAGACCTCCGCTGCGATCACGGCAGCCCGCGCAGCATCCCCGTACGGCAACGAAAACTCGGCGCCCCCGACGGAGAGGAGCCCGTCACCCCCGGGCAGCCCCCGGACCAGCACATCCGCCCCGAGCCCGGCGACATCCCCGCGCCCGTCGTCCAGCGCGAAAAGGAAACGGCCGGACAACTCCGGCGTGACGGAACTCGCACAGAGCGCCGCGTCGAGCCCGCGCAGCCACCCGCGTACGTCGACGTGTCCGGCCCCGTCGAGCCCCGACATCGGCGAGGCGACCACATTGCGCACCCGCTCGTGGGCGGGCGACGGCAGCAGCCCGGCCGCGCTCAGAGCGTCCGCCAACTCCCCGCCGCACCCGTCCCGCAGCCCGCGCAGCTGAACGTTTCCGCGCGACGTGAGATGGAGCGCCCCGTCCCCGAGCCGCCCCGCGAGAGCGCCGAGCGCCCGCGCCTGCGCCACCGTCAGCACCCCGCCGGGAATCCGCACCCGGGCGAGGAAACCGTCGTCCGCCGAGTGCAGCCGCAGCGCGCCCGGGCAGGCGTCGCCCCGTGCGGGATCAGCGGATATGTGAGTGGGGGACATGCCGGGGAGCATACCCATGGGCCTGTGACGAGCGCCCCGTACCGGGGTGGGCACCCGCCCCGTACGATGGCCGGACAAGACCACACATCGCCAGCGACGGCGACAGGGGAGGAAGCCGGTGCGAATCCGGCGCGGTCCCGCCACTGTGAGTCCCGTGCCCCAGCACGGGACGAGCCAGGAACTCCTGCCGTCCAAAGACCACCCGG
This sequence comes from Streptomyces sp. NPDC046716, assembly GCF_040645755.1. Lineage (NCBI taxonomy): Bacteria > Bacillati > Actinomycetota > Actinomycetes > Kitasatosporales > Streptomycetaceae > Streptomyces > Streptomyces sp. NPDC046716. The sequence goes on along the minus strand of NZ_JBEYYU010000056.1, from coordinate 30,811 downwards.
GGCGCGGACACCCCGAGGAAGGCCAGCCGACGCATGCCCCAGCAGCTGCTGCTCCTGTCGACCTCCGACACCGACCTGCTCAGCGCCCGAGCGGCGAACACCGCCGCCGCCGATGAAGCCCCGGTCGAGTACCGCTTCGCGAACCCCTCCCGGATCAGCGTCGAGCACGATCTCGACGCGCTCCTCGACGGCGCGGGACTGGTCGTCGTACGGCTCCTGGGCGGGGTCCGCGCCTGGCAGGACGGCATCGACCGGCTGACCGCCGCCGGGGTGCCGCTGGTCGTCCTCACCGGTGAACAGGCCCCCGACGCCCAGCTGATGGCGGCCTCCACGGTGCCCGTCGGCATCGCGGCCGAGGCCCACAAGTACCTGGCGCACGGCGGCCCGGCGAACCTGACGCAGCTCGCCCGCTTCCTCTCCGACACCGTGCTGCTCACCGGCCACGGCTTCGAGCCGCCGCAGCCCGCGCCCTCCTGGGGCCCGCTGGAGCGCCCGGCCTCCGAGGCCGGCGGGCCCACGGTCGCCGTGCTCTACTACCGCGCCCACCACATGAGCGGCAACACCGCCTTCGTGCACACCCTGTGCGACGCGATCGAGGCGTCCGGCGCCCGCCCGCTGCCGCTGTACGTGGCGTCGCTGCGCACCCCCGAGCCCGAGCTGATCGAGGCGCTGACCGGCGCCGACGCCATCGTCACGACCGTCCTCGCCGCGGGCGGCACCCGTCCCGCCGAGGCGAGCGCGGGCGGCGACGACGAGGCCTGGGACGCGGGCGCGCTCACCGGCCTCGACGTGCCGATCCTGCAAGCCCTGTGCCTGACCTCGTCGCGCGCGGACTGGGAGGAGAACGACGAGGGCGTCTCCCCGCTGGACGCGGCCACCCAGATCGCGGTGCCGGAGTTCGACGGCCGCCTGATCACCGTCCCGTTCTCCTTCAAGGAGATCGACGAGGACGGCCTGCCCGCCTACATCGGCGACGCCGAGCGCGCCGCCCGCGTCGCCGGAATCGCCGTGCGGCACGCGCGCCTGCGGCACATCCCCGCCCGCGACAAGAAGCTGGCGCTGGTCCTCTCCGCGTACCCGACGAAGCACTCCCGGATCGGCAACGCGGTGGGTCTGGACACCCCCGCCTCCGCGATCGTGCTGCTCAAGCGGCTGCTCGACGAGGGCTACGACTTCGGGGACCCGGCCGCGATACCGGGCCTCGCCTCCGGCGACGGCGACGAGCTGATCCGCGCGCTCATCGACGCCGGCGGCCACGACCAGGAGTGGCTGACCGAGGAGCAGCTCGCGAAGAACCCCGTCCGCATCCCGGCCGCCGACTACAAGCGCTGGTACGTGACGCTGCCGCAGGAGCTGCGGGACTCCGTCGAGCGGCACTGGGGCCCGCCGCCCGGCGAGATGTTCCTCGACCGCTCCCGCAATCCCGAGGGCGACATCGTGCTCGCGGCCCTGCGCCGCGGCAATCTCCTCATCCTCATCCAGCCGCCGCGCGGCTTCGGCGAGAACCCGATCGCGATCTACCACGACCCCGATCTCCCGCCGTCCCACCACTACTTGGCGGCCTACCGCTGGATCGCGGCCTCCGCCGACGACGGCGGCTTCGGCGCCGACGCGATGATCCACCTCGGCAAGCACGGCAACCTGGAGTGGCTGCCCGGCAAGAACGCGGGCCTGTCCGCCGCCTGTGCGCCCGACGCGGCGCTCGGGGATCTGCCGCTGGTGTACCCGTTCCTCGTGAACGACCCGGGCGAGGGCACCCAGGCCAAGCGCCGGGTGCACGCCACGCTCATCGACCACCTGGTGCCGCCGATGGCGCGCGCCGACTCCTACGGTGACATCGCTCGCCTGGAGCAACTCCTCGACGAGTACGCGCAGATCAGCTCGATGGACCCGGCGAAGCTGCCCGCGATCCGGGCGCAGATCTGGACGCTGATCCAGGCCGCCAAGCTCGACCACGACCTGGGACTCGAAGCCCGGCCCGACGACGACGGGTTCGACGACTTCCTGCTGCACGTCGACGGCTGGCTCTGCGAGGTCAAGGACGCGCAGATCCGTGACGGGCTGCACGTCCTCGGGCAGGCGCCGGGCGGTGCCGACCGGGTCAATCTCGTGCTGGCCATTCTGCGGGCGCGGCAGATCTGGGGCGGGAGTTCGGCGCTTCCCGGGTTGCGTGAGGCGCTGGGGCTCGATGAGTCGAAGGCGACCCGGACCGATGCCGATGCCGCCGAGGCGACGGCCCGCGCTCTTGTCGAGGCCATGGAGGCCGGGGGCTGGGACCCCGAGGGCGTTCCTGCTGCGATGGAGCTGGCGTCACGGGGCTCCGCCCCGGACCCCGCTCCTCAATCGCCGGAGGGGCTGGATCTGGTTGCTGACATCCTGACCTTCGCCGCCCGCGAAGTCGTGCCCCGGCTCGACGGCACCACCGCCGAACTCGACCACTCCGTACGGGCGTTGGAGGGGCGCTTCGTGCCCGCCGGGCCCTCCGGGTCGCCGCTGCGCGGGCTGGTCAACGTGTTGCCCACCGGGCGGAACTTCTACTCCGTCGACCCGAAGGCCGTCCCGTCCCGGCTCGCCTGGGAGACCGGGCAGGCCCTTGCGGAGTCGCTGGTGGACCGCTACCGGCAGGACAACGACGGGCAGTACCCGACCTCCGTCGGCCTCTCCCTGTGGGGCACGAGCGCCATGCGCACGGCGGGCGACGACATCGCCGAGGCGTTCGCGCTGCTCGGCATCCGCCCGGTCTGGGACGACGCCTCGCGCCGCGTCACCGGCCTGGAGGCGATCCCGTACGAGGAACTGGGCCGCCCCCGCATCGACGTCACCCTGCGCATCTCGGGCTTCTTCCGCGACGCGTTCCCGCACACGATCGGCCTGCTGGACGACGCGGTGCGCCTCGCGGCGTCCCTCGACGAGCCCGCCGAGCACAACCACGTCCGCGCCCACGCCCAGGCCGACCTCGCCGAGCACGGCGACGAGCGCCGCGCCACCACCCGGATCTTCGGCTCACGCCCGGGAACGTACGGCGCCGGTCTGCTCCAGCTGATCGACTCCAAGGACTGGCGCACCGACGCCGACCTCGCCGAGGTCTACACGGTGTGGGGCGGCTACGCGTACGGGCGCGGCCTCGACGGGAAGGCCGCCCGCGGCGAGATGGAGACCGCGTACAAGCGGATCGCCGTCGCCGCCAAGAACACGGACACCCGCGAGCACGACATCGCCGACTCCGACGACTACTTCCAGTACCACGGCGGCATGGTCGCCACCGTGCGCGCGCTGCGCGGCACCGCGCCCGAGGCGTACATCGGCGACTCGACGCGCCCCGAGACGGTCAAGACCCGCACGCTCGTCGAGGAGACGAGCCGCGTCTTCCGGGCCCGCGTCGTGAACCCCAAGTGGATCGAGGCGATGCGCCGCCACGGCTACAAGGGCGCCTTCGAGCTCGCCGCCACCGTGGACTACCTGTTCGGCTACGACGCCACGACCGGTGTCATCGCCGACTGGATGTACGACAAGCTCACGGAGACGTACGTCCTCGACGAGACGAACCGCCAGTTCCTGGCCGAGGCCAACCCGTGGGCCCTGCACGGCATCGCCGAACGCCTGCTGGAGGCCGAGTCCCGCGGCATGTGGGAGAAGCCGGACCCGCAGGTCCTGGAGGCGCTGCGCCAGGTGTACCTGGAGACCGAGGGCGACCTGGAGGCGGACGAGTAGGTTGACCAGGGTCTGAGCCGCCGCACACAGGCCCTACCGCAGCGTCACCGTGAAGCTCCGCCCGTAGGCGTGGTGCGTGTGCACGTCGAGCCGGGTCCCGCCGGGGGCCCGGCTCACGCGTATCGCGGCGTCGCCGGAGACGCGGTGCAGGGGGCGGCCGGGCAGCACCACGGTGACCGTGTCGCGGGCCGTCGTCGGGTCCGAGACCGCGACGGTGACGGTGTTCTTGTCACGGCGCACCAGCACCGACGCCGGGCCCGCCACCGTGAGGCCCGCCGTGCGGTGGGTGCCGGGGGTGAAGGTGTTGGCGGCGGTCAGGTCCAGCGCGGGGTGGTGGACCGCCTGGAGGCGCGGGGTGTTGGACAGGAGGCGGACCGGCGGGCGCGGCCGCTCGGGGGAGGCGTTCGGGAGCAACGCGTAGGCGAAGGCGGCCGGTCGGGCGTCCGGGGGCTGTTCCACCGTCAGGGAGAAGACCTGTTTGGTCACCGCCGTGTCCGGGTTCGTGGTGCGGACCGCGCGGCGGCTGCGGGTCACCGTGGTGAGGTGGGGGGCCGCCGCCGGGCCCGCGAGGCGGAGGTAGCCGACGGAGGCGTCCCGGGTGGTGTTCGCCCAGTGGGTCCAGCCGTCGCGCCCGGTGACCGCGACCCGGTCGCCCGCGGCGGCGATCCGCGCGTCGACCGTCGTCGTCACGGCCCGGCCGCCGCCCGGCGCGTCGCCGACGCCCGCCGACACCACCACGATCTCGTCGTCGAAGAGGAACCAGGAGCGGGTGGCCCGCGCGTTGCGGTACGCGACGAAGTCGTCGGGGAGGATCCCGGCCCGTCGGTCGCGCCACGGCACGTCGTCGGACTGCACCCACCCGGCCGCGCCGTACCGGCCGTCGAGGACCGCGCCGCCCGAGTACGCCTGGGTGGCCGTCGGGAAGTACACGTAGGTGTTCTGCGACTCCGAGGACGCCGTGAAGTTCAGCGGGTGCGACGGGTTGTCGTAGAAGAGCTTTCCGCCGTACGACTCCGGGACCGTGCGCCGGAGTTCGGCCGGCGCGGTCACGCCCGCCAGGCCGTAGGGCGAGACCGTCGTGAAGTGGTCGACGCCGAAGGCCTGCGTCTGGTCCTGGCCCGCCAGATACAGGTAGTGCGCGCCGGCGCCCTGGAACCAGGGCATCAGGTTCTCGCCGCTCATGTACTCGTACATGCTGATCCGCGCCGAACTGCGGGCCAGCGCGAACGCGTAGCCCGGTCTGCGGTGCACCGTGCGGTCCATGGCGTTGAAGGCGACGGAGCGGGCCGGCGGGTTGAGGTCGGCGGCCGGTACCGAGGCGTCGGCGAGGACCGCGGTGTAGCGGACGACGCTCAGCGGGGACACGAACGACGCCGGGTCGAGCGCGGCGCGGGACGTGGACCGCACGTGCTTCACGTACCCCTGGAGGGCGGTCGCGGTGGCGCCGGCGGCGAGGGACGCCAGGTCGACGGCCGCCTCGACGACGGCGGCGACGTCCTCGTAGCCGGTGCCGGTGCGCGCCACGGACCGGCCCTTCACGGCCTCCGTCATCCAGCCCTCGAAGATCAGCGGCGCGAACCCGTCGCGCACCCAGCCGTACACCGTCGGGATCAGCTCGTCGCCGTGCGCGAACCCGGTCCCGTCGAGGATCTTCAGCGTCTGCACGACCCGCGTGAGCAGGCCCTTTCCGTACGAGCCCGTGTACGCGACCGAAGCGTGCTGGATGAAGGACCCGTCCGCGTAATAACCGTCCGTCACACCGTGCCGGAGCGCGTACGGGTCGATGGTCGCGAAGACGGTCAGCTGGTCGGTGAGCGCCTTGCGGATGCGGTCCTCGTCGGCGGTGAGGGCGCCCTGGAGGATGCGGTTCGTCGTGATGTCGGCGAGGTTGGCGCCGGTGTGGAACCGCGAGTCGAGGTCGACGTCGCCGTCCTTGCCGTTGCGCAGGTACGCGTCCATGGAGGCGAGGTAGGCGGCGGTCAGTCCGGCGCAGGCGCCGTCGGTTCCGGCGAGCAGGACGAGGGTGCGGCTGACGTACTGGGAGATGCCGATCTCCCACGTGAACCAGTTGCCGTAGTAGCCGCGCGACTGATCCCCGTAATAGTGGGCGTGCAGCCAGGCCAGACCGTCCACCACCCGCTGCCGGACCGCCGAACTCCCGTACAGGTCGGGGGAGACGCCGGGCGTGCGGGTCGCCAGGGCCACCTCGTACAGGCGCTGGTAGGTGGTGGAGAGGTTCGGGTCGCTGGTGCCGAGGGGGACTCCGGCGAAGAGTTCGGTGTCGCCGCTCGCCGCGTCCATCGACGCCAGGTTCGCCCGCGCCGTCCGCTCGATCGCCGCGACCTTGGCGGCCGTCTCCGGACGGGAGTTGGACTCCTCGGTCCCCGCGAAGATCCCCACCGTGTTGGCGAGCAGCCGCTCCGCTCCGGCCGCGAGACCGGCGGCGCTCGCCCGCCCGGCGGGGACGGCGGCCAGGACACCGCTCGCCGCCAGCGCGCCGAGCAGTCGTCTGCGGGTGATCTCCATCGGCTTCCTCCACGACGTGAGGTGACGGGACGGTGCAGGTGAGCGGCGGCCGGAGTCAAGCAGACGGGCCGGGGGAGAACAAGGGTGCGGGTTAGGATCCGGGCCATGGCCGTGACCGTGTGCGACGTGGACCGCTTCGAGGCCGCCAGGCCGCGCCTGGAAGCCATCGCCTACCGCCTGCTCGGCTCGGCGAGCGAGGCCGAGGACGCCGCGCAGGAGACGTATCTGCGCTGGCAGGCCGCCGACACCGGGCGGATCGAGGTGCCCGAGGCCTGGCTGACCAAGGTGCTCACCAACTACTGCCTCAACCAGCTGGCGTCGGCCCGCGCCCGCCGCGAGACGTACGTGGGCGCCTGGCTGCCGGAGCCGCTGCTCGCCGGTGACCCGATGCTCGGCCCGGCCGGCACCGCCGAGCAGCGCGACTCGGTCTCGTACGCGGTCCTCGTGCTCCTGGAACGGCTGAGCCCGAACGAGCGGGCGGTGTACGTGCTGAAGGAGGCGTTCGCCTACTCCCACCGGGAGATCGCCGAGATCCTCGACATCGGCGAGGCCGCCAGCCAGCAGATCTTCCACCGCGCCAAGAAGCACGTCGCGGACGGCAAGGCCCGTACCGAGATCGACGAGGACGCCGCCCGGCGGGTCGTGGAGGAGTTCCTGGCGGCCGCGACCAGCGGCCGGACCGAGCCGCTGGTCGCGCTGCTCACCCAGGACGCCACCGCGATCGGCGACGGCGGCGGGAAGGTGCCCGCGCGGGCCAGCGCGTTCGTCGGCGCGAAGGCGGTCGCCACCTTCATGCGCGGCCTGTTCAAGCCCGCCAAGGCCAAGCAGAACCTCATCGGCGGCTCGCCGGACGTCTACGTGTCGACGGTCAACGGCACGGCCGCGGTCGTCGTGGTCCTCGACGGCCGGGTCGTCGGCGTCATGTGCCCGGAGTTCGGGGACGGCGGCGTCGCCGCGCTCCGCAGCCAGGTCAACCCCGACAAGCTGGAGCGCGCCACGCGGCAGTGGGCGGCCGTGGACCACGGGGAGCCGGTGCTGCGGGCCGCCTTCTGACGGGCCCCACAGCCGTGTGACACAGGTCACACCGAGGGGTGTCAGGAAACGTCGGGCTGTCCGGTTCAAGAGGCGAGCCCGCCCGGAACGGGGCGGCCAGAGCCTGTAGGAGCCCGCCATGCAGCAGCACCGCATCCTCGTCCTCGGCGCCGGCTACACCGGAGCCACCGCCGCCGGCCGGCTCGCCCGCCGCCTGCACCGGGACGACGTCCGCATCACCCTCGTCAACGCGGAGCCGGACTTCGTCGAGCGCGTCCGCATGCACCAGCTCGCCACCGGCCAGGACCTCGCCCGCCGCCCGCTGCGCGACATGTTCGCCGGTACGGGCGTGGAGGTGCGGCTCGCGCAGGTCACCGCCGTCGACGCCGAGCGCAAGGAGGTGACGGTGACGACCGGGGAGGGCGAGGAGGCGCTGCCCTACGACACCCTCGTGTACGCCCTCGGCAGCGGCTGGGACGACCACGGCGTCCCCGGTGTCGCCGCCCACGCCCACGAGATCGCGAGCCGCCCCGGCGCCCTGGTGCTCCGCGAGCGGCTGGCCGAACTCGCCCCGGGACAGACCGTGACGGTGGTCGGCGGCGGCCTGACCGGAGTGGAGGCCGCGACCGAGATCGCCGAGGCCCGCCCCGACCTGGACGTCGCCCTCGCCGCCCGCGGCGCCCTCGGCGACTGGCTCTCCGACAAGGGCCGCGCCCATCTGCGCAAGGTCGTGGACCGGCTCGGCATCACGGTCCACGAGCACACCGCCGTGACGGCCGTCGAGGCCGACCGGGTCGCCACCGCGGACGGGGCGTCGCTGCCCGCCGCCGTGACCGTGTGGACCACCGGGTTCGCCGTCCACCCGATCGCCAAGGCCACCACCCTGGAGGTCTCGGAGACCGGGCAGATCGTCGTCGACCGCACCCTGCGCGCCGTCTCCCACCCGGACGTCTACGCCGTCGGCGACGCGGCCCTGGTGGAGGGTCCCGGCGGCAGGCCGCTGCGGATGTCGTGCGCCTCGGGCGTCCCCTCGGCCTGGCAGGCCGCCGACGCGATCGCGGCCCGCCTCACGGGCGGCAAGGTGCCGACGGTCCCGATCCGCTACTTCAACCAGTGCGTCTCGCTGGGCCGCAAGGAGGGCCTGATCCAGTTCGTCACCGCCGACGACCGGGCCAAGAAGTCGGCCCTGACCGGCCGCACGGCCGCCGTCTACAAGGAAATCGTCTGCAAGGGAGCCGCCTGGGGCGTCGCCCACCCCACCGTCGGCCTGCCCGGCGGCCACCGCCGTCTGGTGGAGCAGCCGGTCCGCACGGCGGCCTGAACGCTCAGGCGGGCAGCCGGTCGAGGAGCGCCGCGAAGTCCGTCCCCGGCGGCAGCGTGCCGAACGCCAGGCCCTGGTCGCCGCCGAGCCGCGACGCGCAGAACGCGTCCGCGACGGCGGCCGGGGCGTGGCGTACGAGGAGCGCGCCCTGGAGGACGAGGGCGGCCCGCTCGATGACCCGGCGGGCGCGCAGCGGGGCGTCCTCGGTGAGCACCAGCTGCTCCCTCAACTCCCGCCAGGCGACGTCCAGTCGGCGGTCCGCGCCGGACGCCGCCTCGATCTCCGTACGGAACGCCTCCAGGGACTCGGGCTCCCGGGTCAGGGCGCGCAGCATGTCGAGCGCGTTGACGTTGCCCGAGCCCTCCCAGATGCCGTTCAGCGGCGCCTCGCGGTACAGCCGGGGCATGCCTGACGCCTCGTCATAACCATTGCCTCCGAGGCATTCCAGGGCCTCCGCGACGAACTGCGGCTGCCGCTTGCACACCCAGTACTTGGCGACGGCGGTGGCGAGGCGCAGGAACGCGCGCTCGCCGGTGTCGCCGCGCTGGGCCCGGTCGGCGGCCCCGGCCAGGCGCAGGCCGAGGGTGGTCGCGGCCTCGGACTCCAGACCCAGATCGCCCAGGACGTTGCGCATCAGCGGCTGGTCGATCAGCTTGGCGCCGAACACCGAGCGGTACCGGGTGTGGTGCGCGGCCTGGGCCAGCGCCTCGCGGATGTGCCCCGCCGAGCCGAGGACGCAGTCGAGCCGGGTCATCGTCACCATGTCGATGATGGTCCGCACGCCCTTGCCCTCGTCGCCGACCGGCCAGGCCACGGTGTCGTCGAACTCCGGCTCGCTGGAGGCGTTCGAGCGGTTGCCCAGCTTGTCCTTCAGGCGCTGGATCCGGAAGGTGTTGCGGCTGCCGTCGGGGAGCACGCGCGGCACCAGGAAGCACGAGAGACCGCCGGGCGCCTGCGCGAGGACCAGGAACAGATCGTTCATGGGGGCGCTGGTGAACCACTTGTGGCCGCGCAACCGCCAGCTCCCGTCGGCCTGTTCGACCGCCGTGGTGGTGTTGGCCCGCACATCGGTGCCGCCCTGCTTCTCCGTCATGCCCATCCCGGCGAGCAGCCCGCGCTTGGCGGCGGGGGTGCGCAGGCCCGGGTCGTAGACGGTGGAGGTGAGCAGCGGCTCGTAGGTCTTGGCGAGGTCGGGGGCGCGGCGCAGGGCGGGGATCACCGCGTACGTCATGGAGACCGGGCACATGTGGCCCTGCTCCATCATGGTGGCGACCATGAACGTCGCGGCGCGGGCGACATGGGCGCCGGGCCGCTCGTCCGCCCAGGCCGAACCGGCGGCTCCCGCGCCGACGGTGGCGGTCATCAGGGAGTGGTAGGCGGGGTGGAAGTCGACCTCGTCGATCCGGTTCCCGTAGCGGTCGTGGGTGCGCAGTTCAGGCTCGAAGCGGTTGGCCTGCTCGGCCCAGGTACGGGCCTCCTCGCCGCCCGCGATCCGGCCGAAGCGGTGCAGGTCGTCGAGGTGCCAGGCGGCGCCCTCGCGCTCGACGCCGGCCAGCAGGACCGGGTCGTCGGCGGCGTCGTGACCGGTGAGCGGCGGTGCCTGGTTGGTGACCTCGTGGGTGACGGCGGTCGGGCGGCTGGTCACGGTCATGGGGACTCCTGCGGGTCGGGTGGGCCGGCTGCGGGGGCGGCGCCCGCGCAGCGCAGCACGGTGGCGGTGAGGTCCGTCAGCAAGTCGTCCGTGTCGACGCCCTCCGGGGCGCCCAGCGGGTACGCGAGGACCTCGCCGACGGCGCCGGTGAGCGCGGCGGCGGTGATCTCGGCCTGCTGCGGCGGGAGTTGACCGGCCGCGATGCCCTCGCGGACCACGTCGGCGAAGAGCGCGCGGTAGCGGCGGCGGTGGTCGAGGCGCTCGGCGCCGACCGCGGGTTCGGCGGGGGCGGCGAGCAGCGCGTAGGCCAGGCCGTGGTTCTCCAGGGCGCGGCGGGTGAACACGCCGACCCCGGCGGCCAGCCGTGCGACGGGGTCGCCGGGGCCGTGCAGCACGGCCTCGAGGACCTCCACCTCGTGGCCCGCGGCCCGCCGGAAGACCTCGACGGCGAGCGCCGACTTGGACGGGAAGTGCTGGTAGACGGAGCCGGCCGCGATGCCCGCCGAGTCCGCGACGGCCGTCACCGACGCCTGGGACCAGCCGACTTCGGCGACGACGGCGGTGGCGCAGGCGATCAGGTGCTCGCGGGCGGCGTCGAGGCGGCGCAGTTCGGCGGGGGTCTTGCGGTAGGCCATGCAAGCAGTGAACCACCATTCAGAACATCACGCCATGGTCTGCGGCAGCCCGCCCGGCACACGGCGACGGCCCCGGGCGAGCGGTGCTCACCCGGGGCCGTCGCCGCCGTGTCAGTGTCGGGCGCCGCGCACCCTGCGGAGCGCGAACCCGCCCGCGAGGGTCAGGGCCGTGCAGAGCAGTCCGATCAGCACCCAGTCACGGGTACCGGTGTCGGCCAGCTCGCCCTTGCCGTGGTGGCCGTGGTCCTTGCCGCCGTGGTCCGGCGGCGTCTCGTCGAAGGTGTTGGTGACGTCGACGGACGTGGCGCCGTCGACCTCGACCTCGCCGTCGTCGCCGCCCTCCGAGGTGCGGTAGGTGACCGTGTCACCGCCCGGCACATCGGTCTCGGTGACGGTGCAGGTCGCGCCCTTCGGCACGGTGACCGTGCGGCTCTCGCCGTCCTTCAGCTCGAAGGCCCGGTCGTCGGCGGCCAGCGGCACCTCGCCCTGGTCCGTGGTGCAGGCCAGCTCGAAGGCGTACGGTCCGGCCCCGCCGTTCACCACGTGCTTGGTGACGGTGAGTTCGGCCGCCGGGAAGGTGTTGGTGACCGTGATGACCGCGCCGTCACCGGTGCCGCCCGCCGTGCCGCCCGCCGTGACGACCGCCGGGTCGTCGGGCGTGCCGTGGTCGACGACGGCCTGCTCGGCGCCGCCGGTGTCGACCTCCTCGGCCCAGCACCGGGTGTTCACCGGCAGCGGGCCGATGGTCACCGGCTCGTCGGCGCCGACCTCGTACGTCTTGTGGAGCACGAGATCACTGGCCGCCCCGGAGGCGTTCGGCAGGGCGCACGAGACCCGGACCTCGAAGGTCCGGCCGGCCGCGTACTGCGCGCCGTCGCCGTCCACGGCCTTGGCCAGGCGCAGCGAGCCGAACTCGAAGTCGTTGTCGATCCGGGCGGTCTGCACCGTCGTCTCGCCGAGGCCCGGCTCGATGGTGACCTTCAGCGGGTTGTCGGCGGTGTGGCTGGCGCTGCCGCCGCGCGCCGACGTCTCCCACACGGAGCACTCGGCGCCGCCGGGCAGTCCCTCCACGGTGACGGGCTTGTCCTCGGAGACCTTGTAGTCCTTGTCGAGCACGGTGCGGTCGGCGCCGCCCTGCGGGTGGATGACGCAGGTGACGTGGTAGGTGAACGGCACCCGGCCGAGCACCCCGTCCAGCTGCTCCGGGTGCTTCCCGATCCGCTTGACCAGCTTCAGGTCGCCGTAGGCGAGGGCGACGCCCACCTGGATCGGCTCGTTGGGCTGGAGGACGCGGGGCGAACCGGCGCGGTCGGTGGTCTCGTTGTGGGCGTACGAGTTCCAGGCGATGGTCGGATCGCCGTTCTTGGTGACGTCGAGCGGGGTGTCCATCGCGTAGGTGATGGCGACCGTGCCGCCCGGCGCGAGCGGCGTCGGGAACTCCAGCTCGAAGCGGGCGCCCACGGCCCGTGCGCTGTAGGGGTCGTTCCAGGTGTTCGTGTCGCAGCGGTCGGCGCTGGATCCGGCGCCGCCCATGTTCAGGTCGTCGGTGCACAGCGGCTCGGTGTTCTCGTACGCCGTCGTCATCGTGCCGGGCCCGTCGAGCTTCGGCTCGGAGGCGAGGGTGGGCCGCTGGTCCCAGGCGGTGTTGCGCGCCTGGTCGAGGAGGACGCCCTTGTCGCCCTGGACCGGGAACCGGTCGACGATGCGCATCGCGGTGCCGGCCTCGGTGCCCGCGTTCTGGATCCGCATCAGGTAGTGGTACTGGTCGCCCGGGTTGACCAGCGCGATGCACGGGCTGGTGGTGTACCGGCGGCCGTCGGCGTCCGTGGTGGACAGGCAGGAGGAGTCGCCGGCCGGGAGCTTCTCCTTGGTGAGCACGTTGTACCAGCCCAGGCTGTCGTTGCCGGAGACCCACTTGCGGGCCTGGAACGCGGCCCCGGACTTGGCGGTCAGCGTCGCGTCGGCGGTGCAGTACAGGCCGTCGCCGAAGTCGCCGTCGCGCTGCGAGGTGCCGTCGCAGGCGAGGTCGGGGTCGGAGGAGGTGGCGCCCATGGTGTTGGTGACGACGTCCCCGGCGTCGATCCCGGCCTCCAGGCGGACGTGGATCTCGATGGTGAAGGTGGCGCCCGGCGCGAAGTTCCACGCCTTGCCGTCGTCGTCCTTCGAGAAGTCCCAGGTCAGACCGGAGACGCGGCCGTCGCCGGTGGTCTGGTTGAAGACCGGCGTGGGCACGGCCGGCGTTCCGTCCGGCACCTCGTCGTTGATGATCTTGAAGGGGAGGCCGTCGTCGCCCTTGAAGGAGTCGACGAACGCGATGCCCGGCGGCAGGGCGTCCTTGACCACGAGGTTCGGGACGTTCGCGGTGCCGGTGTTGGTGACCTTCAGATAGAAGGGCGCGTCCTCGCCGGGCGCGAGCACCGTGTTCGGGGTCTTGCTGACGTCGATCACCGGGTCGCCCTTGACCAGGTCGAGGGTGGCGTCGACGGGGTCGATGTCCTTCGGCTTGTCCTCGTCCTCGACCTTGGTCAGGAACTGCCCGCTGACCTCGTCGACGAGGTGGCTGGGCACAGGACCGCCGTCGGAGCGCAGCGTGGCGCGCGGGCTGACCTGGAAGACGAGGATGCCGTCGCAGGCGGACTGCGTGCACGGGGTGATCGTGTAGCCGTCGTTCGCGGTGCTGGTGGAGGAGTAGGTGACCCGGATCCCGGTGACGTCACCCGCGCTCACTCCGGAGGGCAGCGCGGCGGACGTGGCCGGAGTCCCGTTCACCCAGGCGCCGTTCACGTACGCGTCGATCTGTACGCGGTTGGCGCCGGCGGGCAGCTGGTTGGACTTGATGGAGACGAAGTCGACGGCGTCGAAGAAGTCCTCGTCGCGGTCGGTCATCTTCAGGTACTTGGCGGACATGTTGCCGGTGTTGCGGACGGTCAGCGTGGCGTTGGCGTACTGCCGCGGCAGGCCGGGCACGTGCTCGGGCAGTTCCCCGGGGCTGATCGACTTGTTGAGGGAGGCGGAGTCCTCGGCCGGGCCGGTGTTCAGCGACGGCGAGCAGATGTTCGCGCCGGGCGTGTAGTCGCCGCCCGCCGAGATCGAGTAGCAGTTGTCGAACGTGACCCCGTTCTCCACTCCTTCGCGCCGCTCGGTGACGAGGTTCACGGTGAAGCTGGACTGCGGCGGCATGTTCCCGTCGTAGGAGGCGCGCACGCCGGTGGACCGGTGCAGCAGCGCGGTGTCGTCGGCGTCGTACGCGACCCAGGCGCCGTCGCCGCCGTCCGCCGTCGGGTCCCACAGCTCGATCGTCACGGGGGCGTCCGACGGGCTCACGCTGACGGAGTCGATCTGGAGCACGTCGAAGGGGCTGTCGCCGGTGGGCTTTCCGTCGGGCCCGGCGGGCGGGTCGGTGAGCACCGGGTCGATCAGCGGCTTGTTGCCGTTGTTCGCCAGCTTCAGGTGCATCGGGATGGGCTGGCCCGGCGGCACATCGGTCTGGTCGACGGTCTTGGTGCCCTCGCCGGAGGTGTTCGGCGCCTCGACCGGCAGGTTCTTGCAGGCCGTGCCCGACGCCGTACCGGAGCCGTCGGTGCGTCCCGCGTCGCCCTTGAAACCGGCGCAGTTGTCGATGCCGGGGCTGCCGCCCGAGGGCAGGTCCTCGTTGTCCACGGCGTCGGTGAGGGTGCCGTGGATGTCGAGGCCGGCGCTCGCGCCCTCCTTGATGGTGGGGTTCCCGTCGGCGTCGACGCCCGTGTAGGTGACGGAGACCTGGGTGACGGTGGTGCCGTCCTTGGCGACGTCGACGGTCGTGCCCTCGGTGTAGGTCTTCACCTCGGTGCTGCCGTCGGCGTAGGTGACGGTCATCGTGGCCTCGGTGGCCCCGTCGGGGAAGCGCAGCCGCACCTTCTCGACGTCGATCTTGTCGAACTCGCTGTCCGCGTCGGCGTCCGGCTCGGTGATGGTGATCGACTTCACCGGGAACGGCGAGTTGTTGGTGACGTCGACCATGCCGGTGACCGGCGAGTTCTCCCCGACGACGGCGTGCTCCCCGGTGTCCTGGCTGAAGTTGCCGTTCGTGTCGGGGAAGAACTTCTTGGTCCCGTTGAGCACGAGGATGTCCGGCAGGATGTCGTACGGGGCGCAGGCCTCGTCCCCGTCGACGTCGCCGTCCGTCGCCTCGTGCGCCGACGGGGTCGCGCAGTTGTTCACGGTGATCTTGTCGGTGGGCCGCAGCGGCGACCCGTCCGAGCGTTGGGTGTCGCGCAGCTTCAGGCCGACCTCGACGGTGCCGCCGTTCGGGTCCTGGGGCAGCGGGTCGCCGGAGCTGCTGGTGAACACCACCTCGAAACCGGTGACGTCCGCCGGGTCCACGCCCGCGGGCAGCGGGAGTTCGCCGGGCGCGGAGATGTCCGGGCCGGTGTGGGTGGTGCCGTCGGCGGTGGTGACGACGATGTGCGCCCGGTCGGCGCCGGCCGGGAACGTCGTCACGCTCGCGGAGGTGAAGTCGAAGTACTCGAAGGTGTCGCCGCCGTCCGACACGGACAGCTCGTCCACCTCGGCCGACGACGAGGAGTTGTTGCGCACCCCGAGCGTGAGCGTGGACTCCTCGCCGCTGCCCGCGACCGCCGAGCCGTCCTTCCAGCTCTTGGTCGCCACCGGCTTGACCACGCGCGGGACGGTGATGGTGACGTCGGTGTCGTCGGTGACCGGGTCGGCGTTGTCCGCGGTCACCTCCGCCGAGTTGTTGATCACCGTGCCCTCGGTGAGATCGGTGTCGGCGGGCACCCGCATGCCGATCTCGACGGTGCCGGCCTGCCCGGCCCGCAGCCCCGTCTTGCCCGCGGGGTTCTGCAGCGCCTGCTTGTAGACGATCGTCAGGGTGCGCGTCGACTCGTCGTACGTGACGTCGCGCGTCGACGTCGACTGCGGCAGGCTCGTCACCTCGAGGCCCTCGGGCAGTACGTCGGTGACGGTGAAGTCCACACAGTCGACGGTCAGCCCCGAGCACTGCCCGTCGAGGGTGTAGATGAACTCGTCGCCCGGCTTCAGCGGCTCACCGCCGGTGTCGTTGGTCTTGACGAGACCGACCGAGCTCCTGGGATCGTCGGCCGCCGCTGCGCCGGGGACGGCCACGGCCTGCGACGCGAACAGCAGCGCCAGGACCGCCGCCATCCCCACCGGCAGGCGACACAGAGTGCGCAGACGCCCGTACATGGACCAGCCCTTCATCCGCACCGAGCCGACGATCGACCCAATTGGTGACAGACGGTAGGCAGGACCCCGGACGGCTCACGTGAAGCCACGCGGTATTACTGATGATCAGTCAGCTTATTGATCCGGACGGTCCAACGTCTCGCCCCGGATCACCTGGGGCGGCCGCGCCGGGCCGCCGGGTCCGTCGGCTTCCTGCTCCTTCATCGCCCGCGCCTCGGCCTTGAGGATGCGGGCCGACTTGCCCGCGCTGCGGACCAGGTCGGGCAGCTTCTTCGCGCCGATCACGACGATCGCGATGATCAGGACGATGGCGATCTCGCTGATACCGAACATGTCAGTCCTCACCGTCCGTGTCGCCGTCGTCGTCGCCCTCGAAGAAGTCCCCGACCTCGTCCACCACTTCGGCGGCCACGAGCCCGCCGACCACGCCGACGGCGAGCCCGGCCGCACCGGCCGCGACGGCCGTCCCGACACCGGGCCCGGAACGGTGCCCGTGGTCGTCGCCGTACCCGTGGTGGTGGCCCGCGTCGTACGAGGCGTGGGTGCCGTACGCGTCGTGGTGCTCCATCAGCTGCCGGACCCAGCCGTCCACCAGCGCGGTCCAGTCGTGGTGGTGGATGCCGTCGTGGGCGACGGTGAAGCGGGTGAGCGCGTCGTGCCCGCCGCCGAACGGGCCGCCGCGCTTGTCGGCCTCCAGGATCACCTCCATGCCGCCGGGAGTGGCGAGGAAGGTCACCTCGATCTCGTTCACCGCGTGCGCGTACTGCGGTGCCGGGGTCAGCTCGATCTCCTGGTAGAAGGGGAGCTGCTGGCCGGTGCCGCCGATCCGCCCGTACTCCAGGTCGGCCGAGCGGAAGCCGAAGCCGAGCTGCCCGAACGCCTCCAGGATCGCCTCCTGCACCGGGAGCGGGCCGACGGCGAGCGGGTCGAGGTCGCCCTTGTCCTTGGCGCCGGCCACCGACAGCTCGGTGCGCACCCCCAGGACGATGCCGAGCCCCTGCCCGTACAGCTCGGTGACCGGGGTCTCCCAGGGGAGCGTCACGGAGAACGGCACCGTGTGCTCGGCGCCCGCGGTCAGCCGGAAGCCGCCGCCGACCGTGAACCGGTCGAAGGCGACCGCGCCCACTTCTTCGTGTTCGTCGCGTTCGGCCTCGACCCGGGCGACCAGCTCCAGGGTGATGTGCTCGATGTCGAAGTCGCCGCTGCCGCCGGTGAGCCGGACCTGTCCGGACAGGGTGCCGCCGGGAGCGGCGGCCCCGGGCGCGAGGACGGTGTCGACGGTGGGGCCGCCCACGCCGAGTGAGCCGAGCAGTCGTTTGAACACCATCGAGGCGTTCACTCCCTTATGTGCGTACGAGGGTGCGGACGCGGGGCCGTGGGAACTCCACGGAACGCGGCCACGTTCTACAGGCGCGTAGAAGAATAGGCGGGGGTGGCGCCCTCGTGGTGGCTGTGGGGTGCCGTGCGGGCGGGAAAGTCTGAAAGACGCTGTCACCGGCGTCCTTTCAGCCGCTTGACGAGCGGATTTTGCTGTGCTTTTACCTCACTGCACCCCGGCCGACGACCCTCCGTGACGACCGTCCGGGATCACCCGATCCCCTGAATGCGAAGGAGCCAGGCCCGCGATGGGTGAGCCTCCGAGTTGTCGGCGCAGCCGACCGCCGATCACCGCCGACATACCGGGGCGGGAGGTGGGGCGGTCATGACCGAGCTGCTGCTGCTCGGCCTCGCGCTGCTGCTCACGCTCGCCTGCGCGCTGTTCGTCGCGGCCGAGTTCTCGCTGACCACGGTCGAGCGGGGTGAGCTGGAGCGCGCGGCCGCCGCCGGGGAGCGCGGCGCGGCCGGCGCCCTGAAGGCCGTCCGGCATCTGACGTTCCAGCTCTCCGGGGCCCAACTCGGCATCACCGTCACCTCGCTGGTGATCGGCATGCTCGCCGAGCCCTCGATCTCGGCGCTGCTGCGCGGCCCGCTGGAGGCGGCCGGTCTGGGCGGCGCCGCGTCGTCGGTCTCCTCCGTGCTCGGCGTCGCCCTGTCCACGGTGGTCCTGATGGTCGTCGGCGAACTGGTGCCGAAGAACTGGGCGATCGCCCGTCCCGTCCCCGTGGCCAAGGTCGTCGCGGCGCCGCAGCGCGGATTCACCGCCGCCTTCGGGCCGTTCATCCGCCACCTGAACAACACGGCGAACCGGGTGGTGCGCCGCTTCGGCCTGGAGCCCGCCGAGGAGCTGGCCTCCGCCCGCACCCCGGAGGAACTGGTCGCGCTCGCCCGGCACTCCGCCGCCGAGGGCGCCCTGGAGGCCGACTCGGCCGAACTGTTCGTGCGCACCCTGCACTTGAGCGAGCTGACCGCGGAGAACGTGATGACGCCGCGCGTCGACGTCCACTCCCTGGAGGCGCACGCCACGGCGGCCGACGCCGCCGAGCTGACCCACGCCACCGGCCTGTCCCGCTTCCCGGTCCACCGCGACGGCCTCGACGACGTGATCGGCACCGTCCACATCCGCGACGTGCTGGCCCTGGAGCCGGAGCGGCGGCCGCTCACCCCCGTCACCGAGCTGGCCACCAAGCCCCTCCTGGTCCCCGACAGCCTGCCCGCCGACCGGCTCCTGGAGCGGCTGCGCGAGAGCCGCACGATGGCCGTCGTCATCGACGAGTACGGCGGCACCGCCGGGGTGGCGACCATGGAGGACATCGTCGAGGAGGTCGTCGGCGAGGTGCGCGACGAGCACGACCCGGTCAGCGCCCCCGACCTGCGGCCCGCCGACCCCGGCCCCGACGGCCGGCCCCGCTGGGAGGCCGAGGGCGGCGTCCGCATCGACGAGCTGGCCCGGATCGGGCTGACCGCGCCCGAGGGCCCGTACGAGACCGTGGCCGGACTCGTCGCCACCCGCCTGGCCCGCATCCCGGAGCCCGGCGACACCGTGGAGCTCGGCGGCTGGCGGCTGACCGTGCTCGACGTCGGCCACCACCGCGCGGGCCGCGTCCGCGTCACCGCACCGGCACCTTCCGTACCGCCCCTGCCCGAGGACGCCCGATGACCGCCCTCCAACTCGCCATCGGCGCCCTGACACTGCTGACCAACGCGTTCTTCGTCGGCGCCGAGTTCTCCCTGATCTCCGTACGCCGCGACCAGATCGAGCCGCGCGCCCGCGAGGGCGGCAAGCGCGCGAAGACCGCGCTGTGGGCCATCGAGCACATCAGCGCCATGCTCGCCACGGCCCAACTGGGCATCACCGTCTCGTCGCTGGTGCTCGGCGCGGTCGCCGAGCCGGCCATCGCGCATCTCCTGGAGCCCGCCTTCGAGGCGGTCCACGTGCCGCACGCCCTCGTCCACCCGCTCTCCTTCGTCATCGCGCTGACCGCGGCGACGTACGCGCACATGCTCTTCGGCGAGATGGTCCCGAAGAACATCGCGCTCGCCGCGCCCGTGCGCACGGCGCTCCTGCTCGGCCCGCCGCTGGTCGGCCTCACCCGCGCCCTCGGCCCGGTCGTCTTCGGCATCAACGCCTTCGCCAACGCCCTGCTGCGGCTGCTCGGGGTCGAGCCGAAGGACGAGGTCGAGGCGGTCTTCACCGACGACCAGCTGGCCCGCATCGTGCTCGACTCCAGCGAGGCGGGCCTGCTCTCGCCCGCCGACGGGGAGCGGCTGCGCGACGCCCTGGAGCTGGGTACCCGCCCGGTGGGCGAGATCGTCGTGCCCGCGCGGTCGATGCGCACGGTGCCGGACACCATCACGCCCGCCGGGTTCGAGCGGGCGGCGGCCGGCGCCGGGTTCTCCCGCTTCCCGGTGACCGGGCCGGACGGCACCGCGCTCCTCGGCTATCTGCACATCAAGGACACCCTCGGCGTCGCCGACCGCGACCGCCCCTTCCCGCGCGAGGTCCTGCACCCGCTGACCCGGGTCCGTATCGACACCCCGCTCGACGACACCCTCACGGCGCTGCGCGCGCAGGGCAGCCATCTCGCCGCCGTCACCGGCGACAAGGGCACCGTGATCGGCTTCGTGACGATGGAGGACGTGCTGTCCGAACTGGTGGGCGGGCGGAACTTTCCGGGGCAGTCGCTAGTTTCTACAGAGCTGTAGAAGGAAAAGCCGTAGAAGGCATAGCTGTAGAAGCAGAGTTCAGGACTCTCCAACCGAAGGAACACTCGTGGCCCTGTGGGACCGCATCAAGGAATCCGCGTCGACGATGCAGACGCAGCTGGTGGCGAAGAAGAACGACCTGAAGTCGGGCGCCTTCCGTGACGCCTCGATGGCGATGTGCGCGCTGGTGGCCGCCGCCGACGGCACGATCGACCCGTCGGAGCGGCGCCGCGTCGCCCAACTGATCATGAGCAACGAGGTGTTGCAGAACTTCCCGGCGGACGACCTCCAGCGCCGCTTCGAGGCCAACCTGGACAAGCTGACCGCCGACTTCGACTTCGGCAAGGTGAGCGTGCTCCAGGAGGTCGCCAAGGCCAAGAAGAAGGAGGCCGAGGCGCGCGCCGTGATCCAGATCGGCATCGTCATCGGCGGCGCCGACGGCGACTTCGACGCCACCGAGCGGGCCGTCGTCCGCGAGGCGTGCCAGATGCTGGGCCTGGCCCCGCACGAGTTCGACCTGTAGGCACCGGGCGCCTCTCCCGGGCCGTCGCCGTCCGCGGCCCGGGGGAAGCTGCGCGCAGCGCATGCTTCAGGGGCGCGGGGCTGTGTCCATCAGCGGTTCCGCCGCGGGGCGCGAGAAGCGGCCACCGGCCCGCGCACGACCGACAACCTGTGAAGGGGCGCGGGGAACTGCGCGACCAGCCCCCACCGGGCCGGCACCCGACCGACGACCGCCGTCACCAAGGCGTCGCCGCGTGCAGCGTGACGGCGAGGGTCAGGGCCGAGTTGGCTGAGGACATCGCGGAGGCCGCCGCCCCCGCCCCGGCCGTCCACACGGCGAGCCCCACCGTGGTGAAGGCCGTGACGCGCCCGGCCGCGGGCGGCGCCGGAGCCAGCAGCGCCGCGACCCGGCGCGGCACCGGCCCCGGCGCGGCCAGACCCGCGAAGACCGGTTCGCGCGCGCCACCGCCGGACAGGGCCACCTTGCCGATGGCCCGCGCGACGGCCCGGCGGTCCCCGACCCGGGCGGCGGCCTCCTCGTCCGCCCACCGCTCCGCCGTGTACGCCACGGCCGAACTCAGCGGCCGCAGAAAGGGATTGAGCCGCGCCGCGAGCCGCACCGTGAGCAGATGCCGGTGGTGCCGGGCCGCCAGATGGGCCCGCTCATGGGCGAACACCGCCCGCCGCTCGGCGGGCCGCAGCCCCGCGATCAGCGCCGTGCTGACGACGATCCGGCCACGCCCGCCGCGCCGCCCGGGCAGCGCGTACGCGTAGCTCTCCGCGTCGGGCAGCACCGCGACCTCCGTCGCCGGCAGACCGGCCAGCGCCGCGTGCGCCCGCCGCCGCAGCACCCCGTGCCGCCACAGCGTGCGCGCCCCGGCGGCGACGACCGCGACCAGCGCCGGGATGGCCGCCTTGCCCGCGATCTCGTCCTGCGGCACCGCGGCCCGCACCTCCGGGTCCGACCAGCCGTCGGGGAGCGGATTGCCCGGCAACTGCGCCGTGCCGACCACCATCAGCAGCGCCAGGCACAGCGTGCTGCACGCGGCCATCACCCCGGCCACGGCCGTGAGCAGCCGGGTCGCCGTGCGCGGATGCAGCCGGTGGGCGGCGAGCCGGGCCACCGGCCAGGCCGTCAGCGGCAGCACCAGCGGCAGGAAGACGAAGATGCCCACGGCCTCAGGAGCCGGCTTCCTCGTCGGCCGCCCGCCCGAGCAGGGCCCGCAGCACCTGCTCGTCGCCCTCGGGCAGCGAGGTGACGAAGCTGGCCAGGACCGCCTCCCGGTCCGGCTCCCCGTCGAGCACCTTGCGCATCTTCAGCGCCGCGAGCCCGGCCTCGTCGGACGTCGGCGTCCACACGAACGACCGTCCGTCGCGCTCACGCGTGACCACGTTCTTGGCGTGCAGCCGGGCCAGAATCGTGATCACCGTGGTGTAGGCGAGATCGCCGCCGAGCCGGTCGCGCACCCAGCCCGCGTTCGCCGGACCGTCCGCGGCGCGCAGCGCGGCCAGGACCGCGAGCTCCAGTTCGCCCTGCGCGCGTCGACGGGGCTGTTGACGTGGATCCGGCACGCTGCTCCTCCTGGTGTCGCGGGGGACGGCCCCTTCACGGCATCGGGCCCCCTCCATCATCGCCGCTCGCCCGAGCCGGAGCGGCACCCCGGCCGCCGCCTCTAGACTTGCGGCCGGAACTGACGGACGTGGCGTGGGACGGGAGTGGGTCGGTGAGGTCAGGATCTGGCGGTTCGGGACGGTCCGACGGTCGGTCCGCCGGTGACCCGGCCGGGGGCGATCCGTCCGCCGACGTGCTCGGCCAGGCGGCGGAGGCGTTCGGCCTCCTCGCGTCCCCGGTGCGGCTGCACATGGTGTGGGCGCTCGCCCAGGGCGAGAGCGACGTCACCGGCCTCGCCGAGCGGGTGGGCGGCGCGCTGCCCGCCGTCAGCCAGCATCTGACCAAGCTGAAGCTGGCCGGGCTCGTCCGGTCCCGCCGCGAGGGCCGCCGCCAGGTGTACTACGTCGACGACCCCGACATCGTCACCGTGGTCCGCCTCATGGTCGGCCAGCTGACCGAGCGTGCCGAGCAGACCGGGGCTCCCGTGCGCCGACTGCGTGGCGCCGGAGCCTGAGGGCACCGCCGTGGCCCTGCCCGACTCCGGCCCGGACCCCCGGCCGGCGCCCCCCACGGGCCCCGTCGCCGGCGACCGGACCGTGCTCCAGACCCTGCGCGCCCTGGACACCGGACCGCGCGGCCTGACCGAGGCCGAGGCCGGGCACCGCCTCGCCCGCTGCGGTCCGAACACGCTGCCCACCGCCCGCCACATCTCCCTGCCCCTGCGGTTCTGGCACAGCCTGCGCGACCCCTTCACGGCCGTCCTGTTCTGCCTCGGGCTCGTCTCCGCGGTCGTCTCCGCGTGGGGCACGGCCTGCGTCATCCTCGCCCTGGTGATCGTCAGCTGCGCGCTGCGCGCCCACGGCGAGCACCGCGCCGACCGGGCCGGCGCCGGGCTGCGCGAGCTGGTCGCGGGGACGGCGAGCGTCCGGCGCAGGGACAGCGCCGACGCCGAACCGCAGGCCCGCGAGATCCCGGTCGACGACCTGGTGCCCGGCGACGTGGTCCGGCTCGCGCCGGGCGACCTCGTCCCCGCCGACCTGCGCCTGATCAAGGCCCACGGACTCACCGTCCAACAGGCGGCGCTCACCGGGGAGTCGGCACCGGCCCCCAAGCACCCCGTGGACACCCCGGCCGCCGACGACACCGCCCACCTGTGCTTCCAGGGCAGCAGCGTCGCCTCCGGCAGCGGCACCGGCATCGTCGTGGCGACCGGCGCGGACACCCGGTTCGCCGCGGTGCGCGGCACGGGCCTCGGGCGGGCGGCCGAGCGCGCCCGGGACGGCACGGGACCCGCCCCGCTCAGCGCCTTCGACCGCAGCGTGCACGGCATCTCCTGGACGCTGATCCGCTTCATGCTGATCACGCCGCCGCTGGTCCTCATGGCGAACGCGGCACTGCGCGGCCGAGGCCTGGAGACCCTGCCGTTCGCCGTCGCGGTCGCGGTCGGGCTCACCCCGGAGATGCTGCCGGTCATCGTCACCACCTGCCTGGCCCGCGGCGCCGCCCTGCTCGCCCGCTCCCACGGCGTCATCGTCCGCCGCCTCCCGGCCCTGCACGACCTCGGCGCCGTCGACGTGCTGTGCGTCGACAAGACCGGCACCCTCACCCAGGACCGCCCGGTCGTCGACCCCGACCGCACCGACCCCGACGCCCTGCACTGGGCCGCCGTCTCCGCGTGGTGGACCCTCCAGGCGGCCGAACTCCCGCACCCCGACCCGCTCGACGAGGCCCTGCTCGACGCCGCCGACCTGGACCGCGTGGAGACGTACGACCCCGTCGACGCGCTGCCCTTCGACCCCGTACGCCGCCTCGCCACCGCCGTCGTCCGGGATCCGGGCGCGCTCGGCTCCCATCTGCTCGTCGTGAAGGGCGCCGTGGAGGAGGTCGTCGACCGGTGCGCGTTCGACGATCCGGAGGAGCGGGAGAAACTGCTGGCGCGCGCCGCCGCGTCCGCCGCCGAGGGGGTCCGCCTGCTGGCCGTGGCCACCGCGCGCCGCCCGGCCCGCACCCGCGGCTACACCCCGGCCGACGAGCGCGGCCTGGCCTTCCACGGCTTCGTCGCCTTCCACGACGCGCTCGCCGACACCGCCCACGACGCCGTACGGGCCCTCGCCGACCAGGGCGTCACCGTCAAGGTGCTCACCGGCGACCACCCGGCCACCGCCGCCCGTGCCTGCCGCGACCTGGGCATCGACCCCGGCGAGGTGGCCGTCGGCGCGCAGACCGCGGACCTCGCCGACCCGGACCTCGCCGAACTCGCCGCCCGCACCACCGTGTTCGCCCGCTGCACCCCCGCCGACAAGGCCCGCGTCGTCGCGGCCCTGCGCCGGGGCGGCCACACCGTCGGCTTCCTCGGCGACGGCGTCAACGACCTGCCCGCGCTGCGCGCCGCCGACGTCGGGGTCTGCCCGCGCGACGGCGTCGACGTGGCCCGCGAGGACGCCGACGTGGTCCTCGCCGAGAAGGACCTCACGGCCATCGGCCACGCCGTCGACGCGGGCAGGCACTCCAGCGCCAACATCGCCTCCTACCTGCGCATCACGCTCTCCTCCAACCTGGGCAACGTCATCGCGATGCTCGCGGCGGGCCTGCTGCTGCCGTTCCTGCCGATGCTCCCGGCCCAGGTCCTGGTGCAGAACCTGTGCTTCGACGGCGCCCAGCTGGCCCTCGCCTACGACCGTCCCGACCCGGCCGCGCTGCGCCGGCCCACGGTCCTGCGCCCGCGCGCCTTCCTGCGCTCCCTCACCGGCTTCGGGGTCCTCGGCGCGCTCGCCGACCTCACCACGTTCGGCGTCCTCGCCTGGGTGCTGCCGGGCACCCTGGACCTCGGCGACCAGGAGGGCTTCCACGCCGGCTGGTTCACCGAGAACCTGCTGACCCAGGCCCTCGTCATGCTCCTGCTGCGCAGCGGCCGCCGCACCGCCGAGGGCCGCACCCCGACGCCCGTGCGCCGCTCGGCGACCGCCCTCGCGGCCGTCGGCGTCCTGCTGCCGCTCTCCCCGCTCGGCCCGCTGCTCGGCATGAGGGGCCTGCCGCTCGTCTACTACCCGCTGCTCGCGGCGGTGCTCGCGCTGTACGCGGCGGCGCTGGTGGCCCTGCGCCGCCGGATGCCGCGGCCGCAGGACCACGGGCGGGTTGAGCGGCCTCAGCCGTAGGACAGGTGGGAGCAGATGTCGTCGTCGGCGGAGCGGGCCTCGGCGGCGACGCCGGACGGCACGGCGGTCGGCGCCGGTGACGCCGACGCCGAGGGGCTGTCCCCGGGGGCGTAGTCGGCACCGAGCACGACGCTCAGCGCGTCCCCGGCGACGAGTTCGGCGCCGGGGAAGAGCCGGGCGACGGCCTGCGCGGCGGCCTTCTCGCCGCTGCCGTACGTGACGGTGGTCGTGGCGTGATCCTGGGTGGCTGCGTTGGCGGTGGTGGTGACGGTGAAGCCGTGCCCGTCGAGGAGCGCGGCGGCGTCCCCGGCGAGACCGGAGGTGCGGGTGCCGTTGTAGACGGCGACGGACGCCCCGTCGCCGCGCACGTCCTCGGTGGCGTCGGCCGACGGCGCGGCACTCGACGCGGCGGCCTCGGCCGCCTTCCCGCCGCTGGCGTCCTTGCCGTCGAGAGTGCGGTCGTCCTTGAGGGAGGCCCACAGGGCGTCGGCGTCGGGCTGCACGATCGCGACCCGGTTGCCCTGGTACTTCCAGGGCACGGTGATGAACTTGGTGTTGTGCAGGTCCACGTTCTTCATCGACATGGCGAAGGACAGCAGCTTGTCGGCCGTGCCGAGCCCGCTGTCGACGGTCATCGACTTCGTGGCGGCGTCGGCGAGCGGCAGCAGCCGGGTCGGCGTGAACCCGTCGTCCTTGATCTTCTTGATGAGGCTGGAGACGAACGCCTGCTGCCGCTTGATGCGGCCGATGTCGGAGCCGTCGCCGATGCCGTGCCGGATGCGTACGTAGTCCAGGGCCCGCTGCCCGGACACCGTCTGCACGCCCTTCTTGAAGAGCCGGTCGCCCTGGGCGGCGCGATGGGGATTGAGATCGTTCTCGTAGATGTCGTTCGGCAGACACACCTTGACGCCGCCGACGACCTCGGTGAGCTTGGAGAACCCCTTGAAGTCGACGACGACGGTGTGGTCGACGCGCAGCCCGGTCAGCTTCTCCACGGTGTTCTGGGTGCAGGCCGGATTGCCCTTGGCGGTCTGGCCGGTCGAGTACGCGGCGTTGAACATCACCCCGGTGCGCGTCGCGCTCCACGACCCGTCGGGCAGCTTGCACGGCGGGATCGTGACCAGGGTGTCGCGGGGTATGGAGACGCCGACGGCGTGCCGGTGATCGGCGTAGACGTGCAGCAGGAACGCGGTGTCGGAGCGGCCGATGTCGCTCTTGTCGCCGCCGCCGAGGTCGCTGTTGCCGCCGGTCCGCGCGTCGGTGCCGATGACCAGCACGTTCTCGCCCTTGGAGGCGTCGGCGTCCGGCCGGTTCTTGGAGACGCCGTCGGAGGAGAAGGTGTCGATGTTGCCGTTCAGGCGCAGATAGAGCCAGCCCGCGCCCGCCGTGACCAGCACGAGGAACGACAGCCCGACGACGAGCACCGGCCGCAGCCGCCTCCGCTTCTGCCGCCGCCCGCCCCGGCGCCGGGCGCGCCCGGACCGCGCCTCGGATGTCCGCGTCATCTGTGTGCCCTCGCGCCCTCGTCCGGTGGATCCTCAAGGTTGTACGGTTGCGCAATGTAGCAAGTAACCCTGAAGAAGAGGTGGCCAGATGTTCCGCAACGCCCTTGAGCCGTGGCACCTGCTGATCCTGGGCCTGGTGATCATCCTGCTCTTCGGCTCGAAGAAGCTCCCGGACACCGCCCGCTCCCTGGGCAAGTCGCTGCGCATCCTGAAGAGCGAGACGCAGGCGATGAAGGACGAGGCCGCGCAGCCGGCCAAGCCGGAGGACGCGGGGGAGCCGCGCTGAGATCCCTGACCGGCGCCGGGCGGCCGCTCACGGGCTGGCGCCGTCGAACCCATAGCGCAGCGGTTCGCCGTGGCCGCCCAGGTCGCGGCGGTAGACGTACAGCGCCTCGGCGCGCAGCCCCGTCGCCCCGCTCGCACCCTCCAGTTCGCAGGGGCGGGTGATCTGCACCACCGGCGGCCGGTCCGTGACGTGCACGCGCAGGCCGTGGGCGGGCCCGCCTTCGAGGACGGCGAGTTCCCGGACTGCTGGAGCGAGTGGCTTCATGGTCATTACTTTAAACATTGCGCAACCATAGGAACGATCGCCTCGGCGCACACGTTGACGGGGTGACGGCACACCGGGTCGCCGAGCGCGGCGATGCGGGCAACACGAGCAATGGAGGTAGGAGCAGTGGGAGTTTCCCTGGCCAAGGGTGGCAATGTGTCCCTGAGCAAGGAGGCCCCCGGGCTGACCGCGGTCCTGGTGGGTCTCGGCTGGGACGTCCGCACGACGACGGGCGCCGACTACGACCTCGACGCGAGCGCCCTGCTGTGCGACGCGTCCGGAAAGGTCATCTCGGACCGGCACTTCATCTTCTACAACAACCTCACCAGCCCCGACGGCTCCGTCGAGCACACCGGTGACAACCTCACGGGTGAGGGCGAGGGCGACGACGAGAGCGTGAAGGTGAACCTGGCGGCGGTCCCCGCCGAGGTCGACAAGATCGTCTTCCCGGTCTCGATCCACGACGCGGAGTCGCGCGGCCAGAGCTTCGGCCAGGTCCGCAACGCGTTCATCCGGGTCGTGAACCAGGCGGGCGGCGCCGAGATCGCCCGCTACGACCTCTCCGAGGACGCCTCGTCCGAGACCGCGATGGTCTTCGGCGAGCTGTACCGCCACGGCGGCGACTGGAAGTTCCGCGCGGTCGGCCAGGGCTACGCCTCGGGCCTGCGCGGCATCGCCCTCGACTTCGGGGTCAACGTCTGACGGTCCCCCGGACCGTCCCTCCGGGCCGCCTCCTCGCGCGAGCGGCCCGGAGCAGGGCCACCCGTCGAGCGCGGCCCCTGCCGCCCGCCACGGCAGCCGGCCCGTTCTCCGGGTCGGGATCAGGGTGATCTCGGGGGCGGCCCTCATGGTGCGGTGCCGCTCCGCGCTGAACGATCAGGACATGACCACTCGCGGACGCCGCCTGCTCAGCCGCTCCCTCGCCCCCGCTGTCTGGGGAGCCGTCGCCCTGGCCGTGGGCGCGGCCGTCGGAGCACCGTCGGACACGGACCCCGGGCTGAGCCCGTTCTCACTCACCGTCAGCGACTTCGCCGCGCTCGACCGCGGCGGCCTGATCGAGACCAGCATGGCGATCCTGGGCGTGACCTCCTTCGTACTGCTGGCAGTGGCGAGGAAATGGCTCACGACCGCGCGGGGACTGCCGTCCGTGCTGCTGGCGGCCTGGAGCCTGGGCCTGCTGGTCGCCGCCGCGATCCCGACCGACCCGCTGACCACGCACCTGAGCGGATCGGCGTACGTGCATCGCTACGCCTCCATCACGGCGTTCGTCGCCCTGCCACTGGCCGGACTCGTCCTCGCCCACCGGCTCAGGACCACCCCTGACGCGCACCGAACGGCCCGGCTGCTGCGCCTGCTGTCCTGGGCCGCACTCGCCGGCGCCGCGGTCATGGCCCTGTCCGCGGGACCGGGCGACCGAGAGCTGATCGGCCTGGTGGAACGCCTGTTGCTCGGCTGCGAGGTCGTACTCCTCGGCGTCTTCGGCCGCCATGTGCAGAAGCGGATCGGTGCCGCGCCGGTACTCGCGGGGCGGCCCGGAGACTCGTCCGGAGTGCTCAGCCGGAGGACCTGAGCCTGTTCTCCTGCGGGCCGAAGCAGACGAGCCCCATGGAGTGGGCGAGGGCGGATGCACAAGGGCGGTCGCGACACGCCGGAGGCCGGCCTACGTAGGCCTCCTGCATATCGGCGGCGGCAGCACGCGCACGTGCACACACGGACGCAGCTCGGTGTCAGAAATTCGACAGGCGTGTGGCGCGCGTCGACGTTGTCTGCATGACCGTCACAGCCTGGCGATGCGCGTTGGCCGACGTCTGGTGCGCGTCCGCGATGCGCCGATAGATCTCGGTCAGACGCAGGTGATGCTTCGAGCCGCCGGATTGCGCCGCGGCCGCGTGAGCTTCGGCATTGATCAGGCACTGCCTGGAACGGGCTTCGGCAGCTGAAGCCCGTTGGAAGAGCTGGATCTTCTGGCTTTCCCATTCGTGCGCGGTGGCGGTCACTTTCCGTACGGTACCCCCGACTTCAGAGCACGCCTACCTGTGCCCTGATTCGGTCTCGTTGTCGCAAAGGCCTGCCGCACCGCGGCAGTGGGAGCAAGCTGGTGGCACGGCATGGGGTGGTCAGTGGTGCAGGCAGCCTGGCAGTGAGAGCGGTGCACACGTCATGTCACGAGTCTTTGAGGTCACAGATGTGGATGCTGCACACGCGCTCATGCGTGAGCAATACACCTCAGTGCGATTGAAGATGCATTCCGAGCACCCCTTGCTGCGCATTTTGCAGGAGCCTTTGCGTCAGGCCCGGCTGGAACGGGTGACGTTCCGGCTGCACTACGACTTCACAGCGGACCCGTTGGGAGTTCTGTTCCTCGGCCATATGCGCAGTGGGCGTTGCCGGTTTCGGTCGGGGCGGGACGAAGTGCACGTTCGGCAGGGTGATGCCTTCCTCCTGAGCCAGCCCGACGCCTCGTTTGGAGGGATGGTGGACAGCGCCCTCATTGACTTCGCGGCCGTGGAACCGAGCCTGTTGGGCGACATCGCGCAGAACGCGCCCGGCGTGCGGGGGCCGGTGCGGCTCCTGGAGCGGCAGCCCTTCTCGCCCCTGGCCGGCGCGCAGTGGGCCCACACCGTGGGCCTGATCCACGAGCTGGTCTCCAGCCCTCTGACGGTGAAGAGCCCGCTGGTGACGGCTCAGGCGGAACGGCTGCTGGCCGCGGCCACGCTGGCGGCGTTTCCGAACACGACGCTGACGGATCCGACGATCGAGGACCGGCGCGACGCGCACCCGGCCACGCTGTACCGGGCGGTGACCTACATCGAGGAGCATCCGCGTGAGGACCTGAAGGTCACCGACATCGCCCGTGCGGCGCGGGTCAGCGTTCGCGCGCTGCAGCTGGCATTCCGCCGCCATCTCGACACGACCCCGATGCGCTACCTGCGGGAGGTACGGCTGCATCACGCACACGAGGAACTCCGCGACGCGATACCGGGGCAGGGCGTGACGGTGACGAGCGTGGCCGCGCGCTGGGGGTTTTCGACACCGTCCCGCTTCTCCACCCTCTACCGGCAGACGTTCGGCGTTCCGCCCGTTCAGACCCTGTGGGGAGAACGCCGCGTGCTCCCGCCCAGCGGGCAGACCGTCGGCTGACCTCAGCGCGATGTCGGGCGCCCACGCTCAACTCAACAGCCCAGACAGGCCGTTGTTCAGTGCGGGCGCCTGCTGATAGGACTACGAGTGAGCGAGCTGATGCAGGCAGCTGGCCCTCCACAACGGCCGGAGCCCGCAGCCTCATGCCGACGTAGGCACCGGTCGAGCCCGCCCCGTCGGCCT
>NZ_JBEYYU010000055.1:53453-60005 GCF_040645755.1 Streptomyces sp. NPDC046716 | reverse complement strand
CCCCGCGCCCCTGAGATGCGCACTGCGTGCGGCATCTCATCGGGGAGGCTGCGCGGAGCGCATGCCTCAGGGGCGCGGGGAACTGCGCGAGAAGCCCCACCGGCCCGCGGACGAACGACGGGCCGGGACGGGCGGACCCGGCGTGAAAGAGGGGCGCGCATCATGGCGCGCCCCGGGAATCCGCCCCGCTCCCTTCACAAACCGCAATGTGACGCGCGACACTCGCAGGCGCATGAGCATCTCCGCCGCACCAGCGGAAGCGAGGCACATCATGTCCCTGAACGACGACCTGGCGGCAGCCACCCGCTGCCTGGACGACCTCACGCGCGCCGTCGGCCGCCTGGAACCCCAGCTCGGCGGGGGCCCGGACATCCGCCGCGTGCGGGCCGACGCCGACCATCTGCGCGAGAGCCTGGCCCTGCTGCGCGAAGCGGCCACGGCCAGGTACGAGAACCCGCGCCGCCCGGACCTCGTCCCGATCCCCGACACCCCGTACGACAGCACGCTGTGGACGGACTCGGACGACGAGGGACTCGGCGCACGGGACAGGCACGCCCCCTGACGCATCCCCGGTTACGCCCCTGACCCTTCGAGCGGAGGCTTCGTTGGCCACCGGCACCCAACCCTCCCGTACCGATCCCCCTCCCGAGACCGGAACCGGCACCGGCACCGGCGTCCGCGGCCGGACCCGGGCCGCGATCGCCGCGTCCCACCTGCGCACCGACCGCTGGTGGCTGGCCCCGGCGGCGACCGCCGCCGGCCTGTTCGCCTTCATCGTCTACTCGACGTGGCGGGCCTTCGCCAACGCCGACTACTACGCGGCCCCGTACGTGTCGCCGTTCTACTCGCCGTGCCTGGCGGAGAACTGCGAGACCATGCGGCACGGCCCCAACTGGGAACTCTTCGGCGGCTGGTGGGGCCTGTCCCCCGCCCTGCTGATCCTGATCTTCCCGCTGGGCTTCCGGCTGACCTGCTACTACTACCGCAAGGCCTACTACCGCGGCTTCTGGGCCTCGCCCCCGGCCTGCGCGGTGGCCGAGCCGCACAAGAAGTACACCGGCGAGACGCGCTTCCCGCTGATCCTGCAGAACATCCACCGGTACTTCTTCTACGCGGCCGTACTCGTCGCCTGCATCCTGACCTACGACACGGTCCTCTCATTCCGCGACGAGAACTACGCGTGGGGCCACATGGGCCTCGGCACCCTGATCTTCCTGCTCAACATCACGCTGATCTGGGCGTACACGATCTCCTGCCACTCGTGCCGGCACATCGTGGGCGGCCGGCTCAAGCACTTCTCGAAACACCCCGTGCGCTACCGCCTCTGGGGCTGGGTCGGCAAGCTGAACGCCCGTCACATGCTGCTCGCCTGGGCGTCTTTGATCAGCGTCGCGCTCGCCGATTTCTACGTGTACCTGCTCGCGTCCGGTGTCTTCGACGATCCGCGGTTCTTCTAATGGTGGGGGCCTTCTGATGTCTGTTGTCGAGCGGCAGCAGTGGGACGTCGTCGTGGTGGGCGCCGGCGGCGCGGGACTCCGGGCCGCCATCGAGGCACGGGAGCGCGGCGCGCGGACGGCGGTGATCTGCAAGTCCCTCTTCGGCAAGGCCCACACGGTGATGGCGGAGGGCGGCATCGCGGCCGCCATGGGCAATGTGAACTCAGGGGACGACTGGAAGGTCCACTTCCGCGACACGATGCGCGGCGGCAAGTTCCTCAACCAGTGGCGGATGGCGGAGCTGCACGCGCAGGAGGCCCCCGACCGCGTGTGGGAGCTGGAGACCTGGGGCGCCCTGTTCGACCGCACGAAGGACGGCCGGATCTCGCAGCGCAACTTCGGCGGCCACGAGTACCCGCGCCTCGCCCACGTCGGCGACCGTACGGGCCTGGAGCTGATCCGCACCCTCCAGCAGAAGATCGTCCAGCTCCAGCAGGAGGACTACCAGGAGACCGGGGACTACGAGTCGCGCCTGAAGGTCTTTCAGGAGTGCACCGTCACCAGGGTGTTGAAGGACGAGCAGGGGCGGGTGTCCGGCACCTTCTGCTACGAGCGCGAGAGCGGCCGGTTCTTCGTGCTCGAAGCCCCGGGCGTGGTCCTGGCGACCGGCGGCATCGGCAAGTCCTTCAAGGTGACGTCGAACTCGTGGGAGTACACGGGCGACGGGCACGCGCTGGCGCTGCTGGCCGGGGCGCCGCTGCTCAACATGGAGTTCGTGCAGTTCCATCCGACGGGCATGGTCTGGCCGCCGTCGGTCAAGGGCATCCTCGTCACGGAGTCGGTGCGCGGCGACGGCGGCGTGCTCAGGAACTCCGACGGCAAGCGGTTCATGTTCGACTACATCCCCGACGTCTTCAAGGAGAAGTACGCGGAGTCGGAGGCCGAGGGCGACCGCTGGTACGACGACCCCGACCACAACCGCCGCCCACCCGAACTGCTCCCCCGCGACGAGGTGGCTCGCGCCATCAACGCCGAGGTGAAGGCGGGCCGCGGCTCCCCGCACGGCGGTGTCTTCCTGGACGTCTCCACGCGGATGCCCGCCGACGTGATCCGGCGCCGGCTGCCGTCGATGTACCACCAGTTCAAGGAGCTGGCGGACGTCGACATCACGGCCGAGCCGATGGAGGTCGGCCCGACCTGCCACTACGTGATGGGCGGCATCGCCGTCGACTCGGACACGGCGGCGGCGCGCGGCGTGCCCGGTCTGTACGCGGCCGGAGAGGTCGCGGGCGGCATGCACGGCTCGAACCGGCTCGGCGGCAACTCGCTGTCCGACCTGCTGGTCTTCGGGCGGCGGGCCGGGCTGCACGCGGCCGCGCACGCCGCCGGCCTCGCCGCCCGCCCCGCGGTCGACGACATCCAGATCGACACGGCGGCGGCCGAGGCCCTGCGCCCCTTCTCCGCCGAGGGCCCGGAGGACGGCACGGTCCCCGAGAACCCGTACACGCTCCACCAGGAACTCCAGCGGACGATGAACGACCTGGTCGGCATCATCCGCCGCGAGGGCGAGATGGAGCAGGCGCTGCGCAAGCTGGCCGATCTGCGGCTGCGGGCCCGGCGGGCGGGCGTGGAAGGCCACCGGCAGTTCAATCCGGGCTGGCACCTCGCGCTCGACCTGCGCAACATGCTGCTGGTCAGCGAGTGCGTGGCGCGCGCCGCGCTGGAGCGCACCGAGTCGCGCGGCGGTCACACCCGCGAGGACCACGGGGCGATGGACCGGGCCTGGCGCCGGGTCAATCTGCTGTGCCAGCTCCGCGACCCCACGGACGGGTTGGCGGCGACCGATCCGGTGCGCGGCCAGATCAGCCTCGTACGGGAAGAGACCGAACCCATCCGCCCCGACCTGCTGGCCCTCTTCGAGAAGGAGGAGCTGGTCAAGTACCTGGCCGAAGAGGAGCTGTTCGAGTGAGCGCGACGACGTCGAGCGCGTACGACGCACATTTCCGGGTCTGGCGCGGGGACACCGGCGGCGGCGGTCTGGAGGACTTCGAGGTCGAGGTGAACGAGGGCGAGGTCGTCCTCGACATCATCCATCGGCTGCAGGCGACCCAGGCGCCCGATCTGGCGGTCCGCTGGAACTGCAAGGCGGGCAAGTGCGGTTCGTGCTCCGCCGAGATCAACGGGCGTCCCCGCCTGATGTGCATGACGCGCATGTCGGTCTTCGATCGCGCCGACACGATCACGGTGACCCCGCTGCGCGCCTTCCCCGTCGTCCGGGACCTGGTCACCGACGTCGGCTTCAACTACACGAAGGCGCGGGAGGTCCCGGCGTTCGTGCCGCCGGAGGATCTCGGGCCGGGCGAGTACCGGATGATGCAGGAGGACGTGGACCGCTCGCAGGAGTTCCGCAAGTGCATCGAGTGCTTCCTGTGCCAGGACACCTGCCATGTGGTGCGCGACCACGAGGAGAACAAGACGGCGTTCGCCGGCCCGCGCTTCCTGATGCGCGTCGCCGAGCTGGACATGCACCCGCTGGACGCGGCGTCCGACACCGGCCTCGACCGCAAGGCCACCGCCCAGGACGAGCACGGCCTCGGCTACTGCAACATCACCAAGTGCTGCACGGAGGTCTGCCCCGAGGGCATCAAGATCACGGACAATGCGCTGATTCCCCTGAAGGAAAGGGCGGTTGACCGCAAGTACGATCCGGTGGTGTGGCTGGGGAACAAGATCAGGCGGCGGTCGTAGCGGGCGGCGGCGAGGTGCGGGTGTCCGAACTGCCGCTGATCGGCTCCGGCCGCACCGCCGACGTCTACGCGCTCGACGACACCTGGGTGCTGCGCCGGTACCGCGAGGGGTGGGACACCCTGCGCGAGGCCGAGGTCATGGCGTACGTGCACGAGCACGGTTACCCGGCGCCGCGCGTCCGGTCCGGCGGCGCCGGGCTGCCGCCGGGCGATCTGGTCATCGAGCGCGTCGACGGGCCGACGCAGGCCGAGGCGGCGCTGCGCGGCGAGCTCGGCCCGGCCGAGGCAGGACACGAACTCGCGGCGCTTCTACGGACGTTGCATGCCGTTCCGCCGCGCCCCGCAGGGCAGGTGCTCCATCTCGATCTGCACCCAGAGAACGTCGTCCGTACCCCGCGCGGTCCCGTCGTCATCGACTGGGCCAACGCCGAGGAGGGGGCGCCCGCCCTGGACTGGGCGATGTCGGCGCTGATCCTCGCGGAGGTCGCCGTGGCCCCGGACCGGCCCGAGGCCGCGCCGGTCCGGGCGGTTCTCACCGCCCTGCTCACCGACCCGCCGCCCGGCCTGGACGGCGCCCTCGACGAGGCGCGTGCCCGGCGCGCCGCGAACCCGACGCTCGGCCCGGCGGAGAAGCGGCGGCTCGGGGCGGCGACTGAACTGGTCCGGGCGCGAGCGGCGGGGCGCTGAGCCGCCGCCGGGCCCCTCTCAGGTCTTCGGCGGGCGCTGCGCGGCCAGCGACAGGGCCAGGCCCGCCGCCAGGGGCACGGCGCCGATCAGGTTCAGCGTCGAGCCGTCGCCCCGCGACGCGAAGGCGACCGCCTGGACGGCGAGGAACAGCGCGAACATCAGCACGCACCAGCCCCACAGGTGCGGGCGCTGCACCGCTGCCTGCAGCCAGGGCAGCGGGATGTAACCACGGCTGAGCGTGAACACGCCCAGGCCGGCGCAGGCCAGGCCGAGGGCCGAGCACACGAGCAGGGCGACGAGGTCGAAGGTGTCCATGCCCGGTTAAGGAGCGGGGCCTGTCCCGGTCACGGCCCGCGCCCGCGCGGCGGGGCGACTCTTGCCCCGTCGCCCCCTCCCGGCCTAGGGTGAATGCGCTTTCATTTCGCTTTCCGTCACACTTCACGCACTCGGGGGACTACCCAATGAACGCAGCCCCCACGGTGTACGACGTCGCCGAGCGGTCCGGGGTCTCCATCGCCACCGTCTCGCGGGTCTACCGCAATCCCGACTCGGTCCGCGCCCAGACCCGTGAGCGGGTCCTGGCCAGCGCGCGCGAGCTCGGCTACGTACCCAGTGGCAACGCCCGCGGCCTCGCCAGCCGCTCCACCGGCGTCCTCGGCCTGTGCTTTCCCGACTACTCCGACCCGGACGCCGAGTCCGAGGCCGAGACGGGCGCCGGTGACGAGGCGGACGACGACGCCGCGATGCTCTACTCCGACCAGATCATCCGCGGCATGGAGCGCGCCGCGCGCCGGCACGGGTACGCGCTGCTGATCGCCGCGTCCCTCAAGGGCGGGCCGGAGAGTCAGCTGGCGAAGGTGGCGGGGCGCGTGGACGGGTTCGCGGTGCTGGCCCGGACCGTGCCGACCGAGGACCTGGACGTCATCTCGCGGCGGCAGCCGGTGGTGATGCTGGCCGGGCCGCGCGAGTCCGACGACCTCGATCACCTGGACCACATCGAGACGGCCAACGCCGACGGTCAGCGCGAGCTGACCCGGCACCTGATCGAGGACCACGGCCTGCGCCGCCTCGCCTACATCGGCGCCGAGGAGTCGCCCGATGTCGCCGCGCGGTTCCGGGGGCACGCCGAGGCGTGCCGGGCCGCCGGGGTGCCGGTGTCCGACGTGCCCGATCTGCGGGTCGCCATGATGACGCAGGCCGAGGGGGCGACGGCCACCGACGCCCTGCTCGACCGTCCCGGGCCTCGGCCCGAGGCCCTGCTCTTCGCCAACGACCAGATGGCGGTCGGCGCGCTGCACACGCTGGAGCGGCGGGGTGTGCGCGTGCCGGATGACATCGCTGTCACCGGGTTCGACGGGATCGCGCTGAGCCGGCTGGTGCGGCCTACGCTCACCACGGTGCGGCAGCCCATGCGGCGGATGGGCGAGGAGGCCGTGGAGCTTCTGGTGCGGCGGCTCACCGGGCAGCAGGGCCCGGAGCCGGTGTCGATGATGCTGCCGGTGTCTCCGACTCGGCGGGAGAGCTGTGGCTGCGGGCGCGCTGCCGCCGCGCCGGGCGCCTCCTGATAGACCGGCACCTGGGCGCGACCCGGCTGCACCGTTCCCCGCGCCCCTGGGCAGTTCTCCGTGTGCGGCCCGGCTACACCGTTCCCCGCACCTCTGGGTCGTCGGTCGCCCGCGGCC
>NZ_JBEYYU010000055.1:0-53356 GCF_040645755.1 Streptomyces sp. NPDC046716 | reverse complement strand
GCCCGGTGGCCGCTTCCCGCGCAGTTCCCCGCGCCCCTGGGTCGTCGGTCGCCCGCGGCCCGGTGGCCGCTTCCCGCGCAGTTCCCCGCGCCCCTGGGTCGTCGGTCGCCCGCGGCCCGGTGGCCGCTTCCCGCGCAGTTCCCCGCGCCCCTGAGGCAGGCGCTGCGCGCCGCCTCCCCCTGAGGCTGCGGCTCCGCCGCGCCTCCCCGACGGGTGCCGCACGGGGTGCGCCTCTCCTGATGAGATGGCGCACGAAGTGCGCATCTCAGGGGCGCGGGGAACTGCGCGAGAAGCGGCCACCGGGCCGCACCCGAAGAACCACCCAGGGGCGCGGGGAACTGCGCGACCAGCCCCCACCGGGCCGCACCCGAAGAACCACCCAGGGGCGCGGGGAACTGCGCGCTCAGCCACGACGGGAGCCGCGGACGAAGACGGCGGCGTCGGGAGCCGGCCCGAACTACAACTCCCCGCGCCTCACTTCAGCACCCGACCAAAGAACTCCCCCTTGGCCGAAGCCAGTTCGACCCGCGCCGCCACCTCCCCCTCCCAGTCGAAGTGCCCCGCCTCCAGCACCAGCAACTCCCCGCCCCCGCCCAGCGCGTTGTACACCGCGAACTGCCCCGGCGGCGGCACCGACGGATCGAAGAGCGCCGCCGCGACCAGGACCGGCTTAGCCAGACGCGTCGCCGCAGTCGCCGCGTCGAAGTACCCGAGCACCTCCACGACTTCGGGATGCTCGGCGTGGTACCGGCGGACCGCCGCCCCGCTCCCCGCACAGTCCAGCGTCAGCCGCAGCGGATGATTCCCGAACGTCGGCACCGTCAGCTCCCCGGCGGCGAACCGGTCGTCCCACGGCAGCGCCAGCGCCCCGAGCCCGCCGCCGAAGCTCTCCCCGAGATAGCCGAGACCGTCGCCGGACGCCACCGACTCCCCCAGTTCCGGGACGAGTTCGAGCAACGCCGACGCGGCGCACCACAGATCGGCGACGCACTCCCCGATCACGTACGTCTCCCGCGAAGCGATCCCGTGCAGCACATGCTCGGCGGAGACCGACGGCACCCCGTCGACGAGCCCGCGCTCCACCATCCCCCGCACGCACGGCAGGATCGCCGCCGACCGGGGCAGCGGCAGCGGCACGTCGGGGCCCGCCGCGTCACGGCCGCCGTACCCGTGCCCGATGACGAAACCGTGCTCCGCGGGACCGTCCACGGGCAGCGCCAGCCAGCCGCCGAGCCGCACGTCCCCGACCGACGTGTAGGTCACCTCGAAGATCCGGACGCCGTCGCGCTCCTCCACGAGCGGCCCGATCTCCGGCCGGGTCGGCACCGCCCGCGCGGCCTCGTACCGGCCGCGCCAGAAGGCGTCGAAGTCGGCGGGCGCGCCGTCGGGGGCGGAGACATCGCGCAGGTCGGCGAGGGTGTAGCCGTACGTCGGATCGAACGGGAAGTCGTGCGTGAAGACTGTCATGGCCGCGACCTTAGGACAGAGATCACACCCGGTACAGGCCAATTCTTCCGAGGTGGTCCGGCTCAAAACGGAATGTCTGTTTTACGCTCACCCTGCACGGAGGGCACCGGGGCCGTGTCCGGCAGCGGCCGGCGGGACCCCGGCTTTCCGTCCCGTTACGGGAGTGTGACCAAGACCCCTCTTGCCACATCCGAGGCGGCTGTTACAGAGTCATGTATGCGCTTACAGACAGCGCATACATTCCACGGTCCGCTCAAGGAGGAGCCGTCCATGAACCGCCGCGCAACCACTGCCGCGATCGCCGTCAGCCTGGCGTCCGCGCTCACCCTCACCGCCTGCGGCGGCTCCGGCGGCGACTCGGTCGCGGCCGACGCGAAGCAGACGCTCACCGTCTGGGCCATGGGCACCGAGGGTGAGAAGCTCGCCGACGTCGCCAAGGTCTACGAGAAGGCCAACCCGAACATCACGGTGAAGGTCACCCCGATCGGCTGGGACGTCGCCCACCAGAAGCTCGTCGCCGCCGCGGCCGCCAACAAGCTGCCCGACGTGATGCAGATGGGCGGCAGCTACATGACCGAGTTCGCGGACATGGGCGCCCTGGAGCCGGTCGACACCAAGACCTTCAAGGAGAAGGACTACTTCCCGGCGGGCTGGGAGCAGGGCGAGTACGACGGCAAGACGTACGGCGTGCCGTGGTACGTGGACACCCGTGTGCTCTACTACCGCACCGACCTCGCCAAGAAGGCGGGCATCGACAAGGCCCCGGCCACCATGGCGGAGCTGAAGACGGCCGCGGAGAAGTACCAGAAGGCCGGTTCGAAGTACGGCCTGTCGATCCAGCCGAACGGCCTGGACTCGGTGCAGAGCTTCTACCAGTTCCTGTACTCGGCCGGCGGCCAGATCGTCACCAAGGACGGCGAGACCGTCGCCAACAGCCCGGCCGCCGTGAAGGCCCTGGAGAACTACACCAGTTACTTCAAGAAGGGTCTCGCCGCGAAGTCGGTGCGCCCCGGCTACGACGTGACCAAGGACTTCAACACCGGCGCCGTCGCGATGTTCTTCGGCGGCCCCTGGCACATGGGTCTGCTCGACGACAACTACCCCGACCTCAAGGGCAAGTGGGCCATCGCCAACGTGCCCACCGACAAGACCTCCGCCTCCATGGCGGGCGGCTCTGCCCTGACGATCTCCGCCGACAGCGAGCACAAGGCCGCCGCCAAGGAGCTCGTGAAGTACCTGACCGGCACCAAGGGCCAGGCCGACTGGTACCAGCGCACCAAGGACCTCCCGGCGAACATGACCGCCTGGTCCACGGGTGAGCTGGCCACCGACCCGAACATGAAGGTCTGGAAGAAGCAGATGGAGTCGGCGCAGGTCTCGCCGGCCCAGCCCAAGTGGTCCGAGATCACCTCGAAGATCGACACCGCGATCGAGGACGCCGCCCAGGGCAAGGCCTCCCCGAAGGCCGCGCTCGACAAGGCGCAGGGCGAGATCGAGAGCCTCGTCCAGAAGTAACCCGCCTCACGAAAACCCCCACCCTCCGGCGCGGGCACACGCCGGAGGACGTCCGAAGGGCGGACCATGTCCACCACGACACCCACCCCCGCACGCTCCGGGGCCGGCAAGGCCCCGGGCGGCGAGGCCCCGCAGGGCGCGGGGCGGCGCAAGAAGCGCCCGATGGGGAAGCAGAACCTGGCCGGCTGGCTGTTCTCCACCCCGTTCCTCGCGCTGTTCGCGGTCTTCATGCTCTTCCCGATCGTCGCGACGCTCGTCATGAGCTTCACCGACTTCGGGCAGCGCAACGTCCGCAAGCCGATGGACGCGAACTTCGTCGGCCTGGAGAACTACACCAAGCTGTTCAGCGACGACCAGTTCCTGCGCGCGATGTTCAACACCGCGTACTTCGTGGTCGTCGGGGTGCCGCTGACCATCGGGCTCGGACTGCTCGTCGCGGTGCTGCTCAACAACGGCATCGACCGGGCCCGCACCTTCTTCCGGGTGGGCTTCTACGCGCCGGTGGTCACGACGATCGTCGCCGTGGCCATCGTGTGGCGGTTCGTGCTCGACCCCTCGGACGGTCTGATCGCCGGGCTCGGTGACGAACTCGGCTTCACCGCGCCGGACTTCCTCGGCTCGGAGACCTGGGCCATGCCGTCGCTGATCGTGATGGCGGTGTGGCGCAACCTCGGCACGGTGATGGTCCTCATGATCGCCGGACTCCAGGCCATCCCGGCCGAGGTCCGCGAGGCCGCCCGGCTCGACGGGGCGAGCGCCTGGCAGGAGCTGCGCCGGATCACGGTGCCGCTGCTGCGTCCGACGCTCCTGTACGCCACGGTCATCACGACGATCGGCTACCTCAACGTGTTCGAGGAGCCGTTCGTGATGACCCAGGGCGGCCCCTCCGACTCCACGATGACCGTGTCGCTCGACATGTACTTCCAGGGCTTCCGGTTCTTCAACATGGGCTACGCGAGTGCCATGGCGTACGTCCTGTTCGTGGTGATCATGGGCATCACGGTGCTGCAGCTGCGACTGATGAAGGACAACACGAAATGAGCGCCGTCACCCCCGCCCGCCGGCCCTCCGCCCGGGCCCGCAAGCCGCTGCTCTACGTCGTCGCCTCGCTCGGTCTGCTGGTGATGGCCGCGCCCTTCCTGTGGATGGCGCTGAGCGCCTTCAAGACCAAGAAGGACCTGACCGCGAGCCCGCCGGTCTGGATCCCTTCCGAGTGGACGCTGAAGAACTTCAGCGACCTGCTCGACCAGCTCGACATGCCGCGGTACTTCCTGAACTCGGTGATCGTCGCCGTGCTCGTGACCGTGTGCAATCTGCTGTTCTGCTCGATGCTCGGCTACGCGCTGGCCAAGCTGAACTTCAGCGGCCGCTCGAAGGTCTTCGGGGTGGTCCTCGCCGCCCTGATGGTCCCGGCGAACCTGATGGTCCTGCCGCTGTTCGTGCTGATCAACCAGATGAACCTGCTGGACACCTACGCGGGCCTGGTGCTGCCCTTCGCGGCGGGCGCGTTCGGCGTCTTCCTGATGCGGCAGTTCATGCAGTCGATCCCGGACGAGCTGCTCGAAGCGGCCCGGATGGACGGCGCCGGTGAGTGGTACATCTTCTGGCGGATCGTCCTTCCGCTGGTCAAGCCCGCCCTCGCGACGCTGACGATCTTCACGTTCCTCGGGTCGTGGAACAACTTCATCTGGCCGCTGATCGCGACCAACGACCCCGACAAGTACACCCTCCCGGTGGCCCTCGCGACCTTCGCCAACGACCCGAACCGCACGGTCGGCGGCGGCAACGGAATGCTGATGGCGGGCTCGCTGCTCGTCGTCCTGCCCGTCCTGGTCGTCTTCGCGGTCCTCCAGCGCCACTTCACCCAGGGCATCGCCACCGCCGGCATGAAGTAGGCACCCCCGGTCCGCACCGTCCGCTCCGGCCACCCCCCACACGCACGTAGAAAGACAGGCATCATCACCATGACGCTCACCCCTGCCCCGACGCGCACGCTGCCCTTCCCCGACGGCTTCCTGTGGGGCGCGTCGACCGCCGCCCACCAGATCGAGGGCAACAACGTCAACAGCGACTGGTGGCGCAAGGAGCACGACCCGGCGGCCGGGATCCAGGAGCCGAGCCTGGACGCCTGCGACAGCTACCACCGCTGGGAGCAGGACATGGACCTGCTCGCCGAACTCGGCTTCACCGACTACCGGTTCAGTGTCGAGTGGGCCCGCATCGAGCCCGTCCGCGGCTACTTCTCGCGCGCCGAGATAGCCCACTACCGCCGCATGGTCGAGGGCGCGATCGCCCGCGGTCTGCGGCCGAACGTGACGCTGCACCACTTCACGATCCCGCAGTGGTTCGAGGACCTGGGCGGCTTCACCGCCGAGGGCGCCGTCGAGCTGTTCGCGCGGTACGTCGAGGAGTGCGCGCCGATCATCGCCGACGGGGTCGAGCACGTCTGCACCCTCAACGAACCGAACATGATCGCCGTGATGGCCGGTCTCGCCAAGCGCGGCGACCAGGGCTTCCCGCCCGCCGGGCTGCCCTTCCCCGACGAGGAGACGACCCACGCCGTGATCGCCGCGCACCACGCCGCCGTGAAGGCCGTGCGCTCGATCAACCCGGAGATCAAGGTCGGCTGGACCATCGCCAACCAGGTCTACCAGGCCGAGCCGGGCGCCGAGGAGGTCACCGCCGCCTACCGCCACCCCCGCGAGGACATCTTCATCGAGGCGGCGCGCGGCGACGACTGGATCGGCGTGCAGTCCTACACCCGCACCAAGATCGGCGCGGACGGCCCGATCCCGGCCCCGGCGGACGCCGAGCGCACCCTGACCTCGTGGGAGTACTACCCGGAGGCCGTCGGCCACGCGATCCGGCACACCGCCGAACTGATCGGCCCGGACACCCCGATCGTCGTGACCGAGAACGGCATCGCCACCGGCGACGAGCAGCGCCGGATCGACTACTACGCGGGCGCGCTCGACGCGGTCGCGGCCTGCATCGAGGACGGCATCGACGTCCGCGGCTACCTCGCCTGGAGCGCGCTCGACAACTACGAGTGGGGCACCTACAAGGCGACGTTCGGCCTCATCGGCTGGGACGGCGAGACCTTCGCGCGCACGCCCAAGCCGGCCGCGC
This sequence comes from Streptomyces sp. NPDC046716, assembly GCF_040645755.1. Lineage (NCBI taxonomy): Bacteria > Bacillati > Actinomycetota > Actinomycetes > Kitasatosporales > Streptomycetaceae > Streptomyces > Streptomyces sp. NPDC046716. The sequence continues at coordinate 47,245 of NZ_JBEYYU010000055.1, read as the reverse complement.
ACTGGCTGGGCGGCCTGGGCCGCGAGCGGGCGCTGCCGCGCGTCTGACCCGGCCCCTCCTGCCGGTGGGCGGCGGCTGAACTCCTGCGTCGCCGCCGCCCACCCCCTGATCCGTCGCGGGCGACCCTCCCCCCTGGGCCGCCCGCGGCACACGGGGCCGCGGACCCTGACCCCCGCTGTCCCGGTCCCGGGACCCGCGACACCTGACCTCGCGGGTCCACCACGGCGGAGACCGGCGCACACCTGAGCTGCGCCGGTCTCCGCTCCCCCTCCACAGCGACGACCGAGCACCACGAACCGCCCTTCCACAGCTGCCCGTTCGGATCTCCCGGGAGAAGGACCTTCATGGATCGCCGTACGTTCCTCATGGCCGCCGGTGCCGGTGGCGCCGCGCTCACCCTGGGCGCCGCCCCGGCCGCGAGCGCCTCCGCCGCCGCCGACCCGGCTCTCTTGCGCACCTGGTTCCGTTCGACGTACCGCTCGATCGAGGCGATGACGACCGATCTCGGGCTCACCGCCGACAAGATCGACGTCAGCGGTTCCGGCCGCCCGGAACCGTCCGTGCAGACCTCGCCGACCAACATCGGCTGCGGTCTGTGGGCGACGGCCGCCGCGGGCGGGCTCGGGGTGATCACCCGGGGTGAGACGGAGCGCCGGCTGACGCGGACGGTCGCCGCCGTGGAACGCCTTGAGCGGGCGCACGGGTTCTGGTTCAACTGGTACGACGCGCACGACGGTTCGGTGCTGACGACCTGGCCCGCGACGGGCGACACGGTCCGCCCGTTCCTGTCCTCGGTGGACAACGCCTGGCTGGTGACCGGGCTGCGGATCGCGGCCGACGCCGCCCCGGCGCTGCGCCCGCGCGTCGCGAAGCTGCTGGCCGGCGCCGACTGGTCGTACTACTACACGCCGTACGACCCGGCCGACCCGGTGGCGGGCCCCGGCCAGCTGCGCGGCGGCTTCTGGCCCGACGAGCCGGGCAAGGGCGAACCGACGGGGCACCACTACGGCGCCCTCAACACCGAGCCCCGGATGGCCAGTTACCTCGGGATCGCCGACGGCAGCCTGCCCGCCGACCACTACTGGCACCTGTTCCGGACGCTGCTGCCGGGCAGCGGCCAGGAGCAGGAGCCGGAGGGCTCGTACGTGGCCATGGACGGCGTCCGCGTCTGGCAGGGCCACTACACCTACCGGGGCCGCGCGTTCGTGCCGACCTGGGGCGGCTCGATGTTCGAGGCGCTGATGGTCCCGCTGTTCGTGCCCGAGCAGGAGTGGTCGCCGGGTTCCTGGGGCGTCACGCACGGCCGCTATGTGCGCGGCCAGATCGAGCACGGCCTGGAGGAGGCCGCGTACGGCTACTGGGGGTTCTCCCCGGCGAACATCCCCGAGGGCGGCTACCGCGAGTACGGCGTGGACGCGCTCGGCATGCAGGAGGACGGCTACCACTCGCTCGGCGTCGTCACCCCGCACGCCTCCTTCCTCGCGCTGCCGTACGCCCGCCGGGAGGCGGTGGCGAACCTGAAGGCGCTGGCCGCCGACTTCGGCGCGTACGACGAGACGTACGGCTTCCGCGACTCGGTGGACGTCACGACCGGCCGGGTCAGCGACTTCGTGCTCGCGCTGGACCAGGGCATGATCGCCGCCGCGCTCGCGCAGCAGCTGCGGCCCGGACTGCTGCAGCGCCCGTTCCGCACGGGCGGCTTCGCGGCGCGGGTGCGGCCGCTGCTGGCCAAGGAGCGGTTCTCGGTCTGACGCTCCGGCCCCACAGACGGGTGCCGCGACCGTGAGGGTGCTGTGGGGGCGCCCCGGTCGCGGCACCTTCTTCACGGACATACGCTCCCAAACGTGACGCCTGCCGCTTCCCCGCGCCCGATAGCCGGGCGGGCGGCCGCCGCCGTGCTGCTCGCCCTGGCCTGGCTGCTGCTGCCCGCGTCCTCCGGCCACGCCGACGACCCGGTCACCCTCTCCCGCACCGGCCAGCTCACCGACGAGGTGAACGCCCTCGGGGACCGCAGGGACGCCGCCGCCGACGCGCTCGCCGTCCTCGACGACGCGCGCGGCATCCAGCTCTACGTCGTCTACGTACGCGGCTTCTCCGGCCGCTCCGCGCAGAGCTGGGCCGACGCCACCGCCGACAAGAACGGGCTCGGCCTCGACGACGTCCTGCTCGCCGTCGCCACCCACGACCGGCAGTACGCGTTCTCCGTCGACCAGGACTCCCGGCTCACCGACGCCCAGATCCAGGACATCGCGCGGACCGCCGTGGAACCGGCGCTGCGTAGGAACGACTGGGCGGGCGCCGCGATCGGGGCGGCGAACGGCATCGGCGCCGTCGTCGCGGGCCGGCCCGTGCCCACCCCGACCGTGACACCCGGCAACGCCGACCCGGGCGCGGGCGACTCCGGCGGCAGCGGCGCCGGTGACCTGGTGCTGCCCGTGATCGCCGTCGGCGGCGCCGGTGCCGTGGCCGCGTACGCGTTCACCCGGCGCAAGCGGCGCGGGACCACCGGCCGACCGTCCGGCGGCGGCGCGCAAGGCTGGGGGAAGGCGCCGGAGACCCCGCTGCCCGAGCTGGACAAGCAGGCCCGGCTGCTGCTCGTGGAGACCGACGACGCGGTGCGCACCAGCACCGAGGAGCTGGGCTTCGCCACCGCCCAGTTCGGCGAGGACGCGGTCACGGAGTTCCGGGCGGCGCTCGCGTCCGCGCAGACCGAGCTGACCGCCGCGTTCACGCTCCGCCAGCAGCTCGACGACGCCTTCCCCGAGGACGACGCGACGAAGCGACGGATGCTGGAGGAGATCATCGCCCGGTGCACCGCGGCGGGGCGCGGGCTCGACGCGCAGTCCGCCGACTTCGACCGGCTGCGCGCCCTGGAACGACACGCGCCCGAGGCGCTGGCCCACGCCGAGCGGGCCTTCCGCGAGCTGGCGGCGCGCACCACCGAAGCGCAGGAGACCATGACGACGCTCGGCGGCCGGTACGCGGCCTCCGCGCTGCAGACCGTCGCGGGCCATGTCGAGCAGGCCAAGGACCGGCTCGTGTTCGCCACCGCCCAGCTCAACCAGGCGCGCGGCTGTGTCGACGCGGGCGAGGCCGGCAAGGGCGCCGTCCATCTGCGGGCCGCCGAGGGCGCCGTCGACCAGGCCGCCACCTTCGTCACCGCGATCGACCGGCTGGCCGGTGAGCTGGCCGAGGCCGACGAGAGGCTGCCCGCCGCGCTCACCGAGTCCGCCACCGACCTCGCGGACGCGCACGGCCTCCTGGAGGGCACCGGGCAGGGCGTGTCCACCGCCGATCTGCGCGGCCGCGTCGCGCGGGTCGAGTCCGTCGTGGGCCAGGTGCGCGCGGAGCTGGCGGCGGGCCCGTACGACCCGATCGACGCGCTGCGCAGGGTCGAGGAGGCGGACACGGCGCTGGACGAGGCGCTGGGGGCGGCGCGCGAGCGGGAGGAGGGCACCGCGCGCGCCCGCTCGCTGCTCGGCCAGGCCCTGCTCACCGCGCGCAGCAGTACGGGCGCGGCGGCGGACTTCATCACGACGCACCGCGGGGCCGTCGGCAGCGAGGCCCGCACCCGGCTCGCGGAGGCCGAGCGGCGCCTCGCGAACGCGCAGGCCGGCCAGGAGGACGATCCGGCCGCCGCGCTCGCCGAGGCGCAGCAGGCCGACGCGCTGGCCCGGCAGGCGCAGTCGCTCGCCGAGCGGGACGTACGCGGTTACGGCAATCCGTACGGGGGCGGGGGCAGCGGCGGGCGCGGCGGCAGCGGCATGGGCGGCGCGGTGCTCGGCGGGATCATCCTCGGCGGGCTGCTGAACGGCGGGCGCGGCGGAGGCGGCGGGGGTGGCGGTTTCGGCGGGGGCGGATTCGGCGGCGGGGGCGGGCCCGGCAGTTTCGGCGGCGGGGGGACGCGCGGCCGCCGGGGCGGCGGCGGGCGCTTCTGACCACCCATTCACCGGCTCATCCCCAGACGTGAGGACTTGACCATGACGAAGCAGACCATTCTCGGCCGGGTCGCGCAGCTCGCGAAGGCGAACATCAACGCGCTGCTCGACGGTGCGGAGGATCCGCAGAAGATGATCGACCAGCTGATCCGCGACTACTCGAACAACATCGCGGAGGCCGAGGAGGCGGTGGCCACCACCATCGGCAACCTGCGGATGCTGGAGCAGGACCACAAGGAGGACGTGGACGCGGCCGCCGAGTGGGGCGGCAAGGCGCTCGCGGCCAGCAAGAAGGCGGACGAGCTGCGGGCGGGCGGGACCGCGGCGGAGGCCGACCGGTTCGACAACCTCGCGAAGGTCGCCCTCGGCCGGCAGTTGCAGTCCGAGAAGGAGGCGAAGGACGCGGAGCCGACGATCGCCGCGCAGACCGAGGTGGTCGGCAGGCTCAAGGCCGGGCTCGACCAGATGAAGACGAAGCTGACCGAACTCCAGTCCAAGCGGGATCAGTTGGTGGCCCGCGCGAAGACCGCGCAGGCGCAGAACCAGATGCTGGACGCGGCGAAGAACATCGATGTCCTCGACCCCACCAGCGAACTGGGCCGCTTCGAGGACAAGGTGCGCCGCGAGGAGGCGAAGGCGCTCGGCAAGCAGGAGCTGGCCGAGTCCTCCCTCGACGCACAGTTCGAGCAGCTCGACTCGCTCGGCGACACGGCCGAGATCGAGGCCAGGCTGGCCGCGCTGAAGAGCGGTTCTTGAACCCCTGCCGGGCTAGAACAGGCTGAGCAGGGCCTCCGTCGGGTCGACCATCCCCGCGTCGCCGTCCGGCAGCGGGAGTTCGAACCAGACCGTCTTGCCGCGCGGGGTGCGCCGCGAGCCCCAGGACGCGCTCAGCAGACCGACGAGCTGGAGGCCGCGGCCGCCCTCGTCGGTGTCCCGGGCACGCCGCCTGCGCGGCTGCACGAGACCGGCGTCCCACACCTCGCACACCAGCGAGCGGTCGAGCAGCAGCCGGAGCCTGATCTCGCCCTCGCCGTACCGCAGGGCGTTGGTGACCAGCTCGCTGACCAGCAGCTCCGTGGTGTCGACGAGGGCTTCGAGATCCCAGGCGAGCAGTTGGGTGCGCGCCAGCTCGCGGGCCCGGCCGACCGACTTCGGCTCGCGCGGCAGCGTCCAGTCGCCGACGTTCTCGGCCGGCAGGCCCTGGATGCGGGCCATCAGCAGGGCGATGTCGTCCTCGCCGTGATGGGTGTCGAGGGTGGTGAGGACGTGGTCGCAGACGTCCTCCAGAGCCGGTGAGGGGTCGTCCAGGGCGGCCCGGAACGCGGACAGGCCCTCGTCGAGCGGGTGGTCGCGGGATTCGACCAGACCGTCCGTGTAGAGCGCGAGCAGCCCGCCGTCCGGGAGTTCGACCTCCACCTCTTCGAACGGTTCACCGCCGACGCCGAGCGGCATGCCCGGCGGTACGTCGAGCATCAGCGCGCCCTCGCCGGGCTCGACCAGGACCGGCGGGAGGTGCCCGGCGTTGGCGAAGGTGCAGCGGCGGGTGACGGCGTCGTAGACCGCGTACACGCAGGTGGCGAGGTAGACCTCGGAGAGGTCCTCGCCGCCCTGGTTCGCGCTGCGGGCGGCGCGGGTGGCCTGCTGGACGCCGCCGGGGGTGCCGAGACCGCGGGCGATCTCGTCGAGGGCGCTGAGCACCTCGGCCGGTTCGAGGTCGAGCAGGGCCAGGGTGCGCACGGCGGTGCGGAGTTCGCCCATGGCGACGGCGGCGCGCAGGCCGCGGCCCATCACGTCGCCGACGACGAGCGCCGTGCGGTGGCCCGGCAGTTCGATGACGTCGAACCAGTCGCCGCCGACCTCGGTCGCCGCGTTGCCCGGCAGATAGCGGCAGGCGATGTCGAGGCCGGACGCCTCGGGGTTGTCCGGCGGGAGCAGGGACCGTTGCAGTATCAGGGCGCGCTCGTGCTCGCGGCGGTACAGCCGGGCGTTGTCGATACAGACCGCGGCGCGCGCGGCCAGCTCCATGGCGAGCGCCCGGTCCCGCTCGTTGAACGGCTCGCTGCCCTTGGTGCGGGAGAACTGCACGAGGCCGACGACGGTGTCGTGCGCGACCATCGGCACGGCGAGCGTCGACTGCACGAGGCCGCCGGGCTGCGCGGGCAGGGTCTGCGGGCGGGCGGTGCGCAGGGCGTCCGCGCAGGGCGAGTTGAACGCGAAGCGGTGCACGGCGCCGACGCTGACCGGCGCCTCGCCGCCCAGGTCGAGGAAGGGCACGTCGGCCACGGCGCTCGCGGCGGCGACCCGGCGCAGCTCGGCGCTGCCGTCGGCGAGCCGGTGGTTGGCCAGCGCCGTCTCGTCGCCGGAGAGCAGTCCCTGGTACAGGTCGACGGAGGCCAGGTCGCAGAAGCCGGGCACGACCACGTCGAGCAGTTCGCGGGAGGTCGTCTCCAGGTCGAGGGAGTTGCCGATCCGGGCGCCGGCCTCGTTCAGAAGGGCCAGATTGCGCCGTGCGTGGGCGGCCTCGCGGGCGGCGGCGTGCCGCCGGGTGACGTCGGTGGCGAGCCCGGCGATGCCGATGACCCGGCCCGAACCGGTGTGTACGCGGTAGAGGTTGATGGACCAGTGGCGCCGCTCGGAGGAGTCCGGGGCGGGGCCGACGAGCTGCATGTCGGTGACGGCGTCGCCGGTCTCCAGGACCCGGCGCAGCGCGCCCTGCACCCGGTCGGCCTCGTGCCGCGGCAGATAGTCGTGGACGGTGCGGCCGCGGTGGTCGTCGACGTGACCGCCGAAGACCGAGGTGAACGTGCGGTTGGCACGCTGCACCTTGAGGTCGGTGCCGAACAGCAGGAAGCCGAAGGGAGATTGACCGAAAATCGACTGCGAGGCGGCGAGGTCCGTCTCGATGCCCCGCAGGGTCTGGACGTCCACGACGACGCAGACCGCGGCACGCTCACCGGACTCGGTGGTCGACGGCATCACATAGACCTCGGCGGTACCGTGCTGCTCCCCGGTCCCGTCCGGCCCGTCGCCGCGCGTGCGGAACGGCACGACGCCGGTCCACTCCCGCCCGTCCAGGATCTCGGCCATCTTGCGGCGGCCCCGGTCGCGCGTCTCGGGCGGGACGAACGCCTCGACGGGATCCTTGCCCACGGCGTCCTCGGCCGCGACGCCGAAGATCTGCGCGGCCCGCAGGCTCCACTGGTCGATCAGCCCGTCGGGGCCGATCGAGAACGAGGCGACCTTGATGTAGTCGTAGATCGACCCGGGCGGGCTCGTCTGCCAGATGTCGGCGATCGGCCCGATCTCCGCTTGCGCCCGCTCCCGCGACGTCCGGCCCGCATCCGGCGTCGACGCCGCGTCCGAGGCGCCCGAGCCGTTCTCGGATGCCCCGGCCTTCGCTGGTATCTCGCTCACGCGAACCGTCCCCTCCAGCTCACCGCGTCCGGCACCGGTCACCGGGGCGGCTGCCCGCAGTATCCAGCACTACGGAGCCGCACGACACGGTGTTCACGATCACACCACGGTCCCGACCCTTTTTGGCCCGTCGGGACCGACTGTTTCCGTACCCAGAGTGCAGGTGCGTCCACACACCGCGTTCTCCACTCGAGTTCCACATTCCCGTCTCTTAACCAGGTGCGACCCACTTAACCGGGGCGGGTGCGCTCGCGCCGTCTCAGCCGGGCAGGGCCAGCTCGAACCACACGGTCTTGCCGCCGGTGGCCGCGCCGCCCGGCCTGGTCCCCCAGCGCCGGGAGGAGCAGGCCACCAGCTGCAGGCCGCGGCCGCCCTCGTCGTCGGGGGTGGCCGCGCGGGCCCGGGGCGGGTCGGGCAGCGGGTCGGAGACCTCGACGAGCAGTGCGCCGGGGCCCTCCGGGCGGACCAGGCGGACTCCGATGGGGCCCGACGCATGGCGCAGGGAGTTGGTGACCAGCTCGCTGACCAGCAGGATCGTGATGTCGCTCAGCTCGTCCAGGTTCCAGGCGGCCAGTTGCGCACGGACCGCCGCGCGGGCTTTCCGTACGGCCATGGGGTCGGCGGGGAAGGCCCACTCGGCGACATCGCCCTGAGTGTGGAGCACACCGATCACTTCCCTGACCCACGAGGACTTCCGCCCGATTTCATCGGGTTAATCGGGATATACCCGGACGAGGTCGGGTGTTATCGCCGGGAGTGGGGTGGGGTGGTACGGACGGCGTAGGGCCGGGTCGGGCGCGTCGCCGGGTGCGGGTCGCGTCGTGGCTGGTCGCGCGGTTCCCCGCGCAGCCTCCCCTGGGCGAGCGCAGCTCGCTTCAGGGGCGCGGGGAACTGCGCGACCAGCCGCCACCGGGCCCGCGGACGGAATCGAGCACGGCCGACACGGCGGGGACGTCCTGGTCGAGCCAGTCGACGGTCCAGGCGTCGGACGGGGACAGCCAGCGGAGCTCGTCGTGGTCCTCGAGCGGCGCCGGGACCCCCGAGTCGAGCGTGCAGCGCCAGACACGGAGGACGTAGCCGGGCTTCAACGGCCACTCACCCGGAACCCGGGAGACCGGAACCGCCTCGACGCCCAGCTCCTCGCGCAGCTCCCGGACCAGCGCGAACTCCTGGTCCTCCCCCGGCTCGACCTTGCCCCCGGGCAACTCCCACCGCCCGGCGAGCTGCGGAGGCGCACTACGGCGTGCGGCCAGCAGCCGGCCGTCGGTGTCGAACAGGGCGGCGGCGACCACCACGACGGCCGGTGCGATCTGATCAGTCATGCGGCGGAGCCTACGGCTCCGTCAGCGCACCGTGCCGTTCCGCACGGTGGTGGTGTTCTCCGCCAGGCGCTCGACCCAGTAGAGCTGTTTGTGGCCGTGGGCGTCGAGGCTGTCGGCGATGCGCTGGGCCTCCGCCCTGGTCGCGTAACGGCCCACTCGATAGCGGTTGCCGTTGTCGTCCTGGCGTATGACGAGCCACGGAAGTGTCATCGTGCCGTCGTTCATCGTGCGCCGCCCCTCCCTGATCGGCCCGACCCCGGCTCGCATCGTGCTCCGCCCCCCAAGCGTGAGGAAACCACAATCCGCATATGCCCGAGCCTACGCCTGACCTTCACAGAGCGGATACGTGTTGGCACAAAGAGATACGCAACAAGCCATCCCTGACTGGCGCCAAGGGGGCGCATTTGCATAAATGCGCCCCCGGCGTCCCAGCAGTACCGTTCAGCCCCTGCGCACCGTGGGCATCGGCATCAGAACGGGCTCCCCCGTCGGCTTCTTCGTGCACACGTCACCGCACTCCGCGTCCAGCGAGCAGCACAGCGAGCAGATCGGCCCGGACTGCACCGGGCAGTCGGCGATGTCGGGGAGTTCGTACGCCGTTTCGCAGACGCCGCACGTGTGGGTGGCGGTGATGTCGGTGCCCTCGGCGAACTCGACGCCCGGACCGTTCACCGGGTTCGGGCGGGCCAGGTAGTACTTGCCCTTCGTGGCCCAGGCGATCAGCGGGCACAGGATCAGCGCGAGGCCGGCGGCGATGAAGGTGGAGAAGGCCTCCGCGTACTCCCCGAAGAGGCCGAAGAAGGCCAGGATGGAGACGGTCGAGGCGATCACCATCGAGCCGAAGCCCGCCGGGTTCACCGCGTAGAGGTAAGCGCGCTTGAACTCGATGTACTTGGGGCTCCAGCCCACCCGCTTGTTGATGACGAGGTCGGCGGCGACGGCCGCGATCCAGGCGATGCCCACGTTCGAGTAGAAGCCGAGCAGCTTGTTCAGCGCGGCGAACATGTTCATCTCCATCAGCGTCAGCGCGATGGCGAGGTTGAGGAAGATGTACCAGACGCGGCCGGGGTGCCGGTGGGTGACGCGGGAGAAGAAGTTCGACCAGGACAGGGAGCCGCTGTAGGCGTTCGTGACGTTGATCTTGATCTGGGAGACGATCACGAAGAGCGCGGCGGCGGGCAGCGCGACCGAGCCGAGCCACGGCTTCAGCGCCTCGATCTGCGGGGCGATCGGTTCGAGCGCGTGGGTCTTGCCGACGGCTTCGAGGGCCACGAAGGCGAGCAGCGCGCCACCGATCTGCTTGGCGGCGCCGATGATCACCCAGCCGGGACCCGCGGCGAGAACGGCCAGATTCCAGCGCGTGCGGTTCTGTTCGGTCTTGGCCGGCATGAAGCGCAGGTAGTCGGCCTGTTCGCCGATCTGGGCGATGAGCGAGAGCGCGACGCCGGTGCCGAGCCCGAAGCCGAGCCAGGAGAAGCCGCTGCCCGCGCCCTCGGTGCCGCCGAAGTGGGTGAAGTCGCCGAACGAGCCCGGGGAGTGGAAGGCCAGGATCACGAACGGCAGGACGAGACCGATCAGCCAGACCGGCTGCGTCCACGCCTGCACCTTGGCGAGCGCGCCCATGCCGCGGAACACGATCGGGATGACGATGAGCGTGGTCAGCAAGTAGCCGACCGGCAGCGGCAGTCCGACCACCTCGTGCATCGCCTGCGCCATGATCGAGCCTTCGAGCGCGAAGAAGATGAAGGTGAACGAGGCGTAGATCAGGGACGTGAGCGTCGAGCCGAAGTAGCCGAACCCGGCGCCGCGCGTGATCAGGTCCATGTCCAGGCCGTACTTGGCGCAGGCTCGGGCGATCGGGATGCCGGTCAGGAAGATGATCGTCGCCGCGCACAGGATCGAGGCGAGACCGCTGGTGAATCCGTAGGTGAAGACGATGGACGCGCCGATCGCGAAGTCGGCGAGGTAGGCGATGCCGCCGAGCGCGGTGGAGGCGACCATGGTCGGCGACCAGCGCCGGTAGGAGTGCGGGGCATAGCGCAGCGAGAAGTCCTCGCGGGACTCGTCGGCCGCCAGCTTGGCGTAACTGCGCTGGGGTGCCTGCCGGTTCGGCGGCTGGGGCGGTGCCGGGTCGGCGGTGGGCAGTGCGGTCTCGGTCATGGTCGGCTTCCCGTTCGTCCGTCAGTCAGCGGGGCCTGGCCGTAGCGGCGGTAGCGGTATACCGGTACGGCGGGTACGCAGAAGGACGGTAGGAGCCGTGCATGACAAGTCTGGGCAGCGCCGGATTGCCTGCCGGTTACGGGAGTCGGGGCCCGGTTAACTCCGGATATCGCGGCCCGCGACGGCGCGTCCGGCCAGCGGACGGCGTCGAGGGGCGCCCGCACGGGCTCGGGAACCGGGGCGGATACCGGTGCGGGAGCCTGTGCGGGGCGGGGTCATTTGACCGGCAGGTGGTAGGCGATCCGGTAGCGGTCGGCGGGGACCACGATGTCGGCCGTCTCGACCGGCCGGCCCGAGGCGAAGAAGGTGCGGTGGATGACGATGACGACGTGTCCGGGCACACCGCCGAGCGCGGCCAGCTCCTCGGCCAGGCCGGGGCGGGCGGCCACTTCCTCCGTCACGTTGTCCACGATCACGTCGATCGCCGCCATGCGCTCGACCACGCCGCAGCCGCCGAGCGGGCCCTCCTCGGGGAGCATCACCGGGGTGCGGCCGGTGACGGCGAGGGGCTCCCAGGAGGTGGCGAGCATCATCGTCTCGCCCGCGTCCCGGTACACGTACGCCGTGCGCATCACCCGGTCGCCTGGGCGGATCGCGAGCCGCTCGGCGAGGGAGGCGTCCACCTCCGCCTGCTCGCTGCGCGACTCCCAGGTGCCGCGCGCCGAGGGGTCGGACTGCTCCTGGCGGAAGGGCGTGGAGCCGCTGCCCGTGCGGTATCCGGACCGGGCGACGCGGCGCGGCACCGGCCGCTCGCGCACATACGTCCCCGAACCCGAGCGGCCCTCGACCAGCCCCTCCGCCATCAGCACCTTGCGGGCCTCCAGAGCGACCGTGTCCGAAACCCCGTACTCCTCGCGGATCTTGGCCTGGGAAGGGAGACGGGTGTGCGGCGGCAGTGAGCCATTGACGATCTTCTCGCGGAGATCACCCGCGACGCGCAGGTACGCCGGCTGCTCACCGAATGACACTGATTGTTCCCCTCGTTCCCCGCGGGTCCCCCGGGCGGTCTCCCCCGACCGCCGACCGCGGAACCCCCATCACATTGACAGACAGCAACAGCCTGGCAACCGTCGGTTGAGGCGTGCAAGCAAAGGCCAGAGAATCACTCGATGTGATGACTTACGGCTGTCGAGGGCTTTACGCAGGGACTTTCTCCAGGTAGTGAGCCATTCACACATCGGCGCCCGAGTCGGCCGTGCGTACGGTTCAGGACGCGGCAGACTGCCTACGCTCTTCTCATGACCGCGCTGCCCGACTGTTACTGCCCGCTGGACGGCACCCGCGTCCCGTCCGGGTCCCTCACCTGGTGCTGCCCCGCCTGCGGCGGACCGCTCGACCTCGACTACTCACCGACGCCGGCCTCCCTCACCTCCCTCAGCGGGCGCGCCAACTCCCTGTGGCGCTACGCGGAGTGCCTGCCGCTGCCGGCGCCGGACTGCACCCTCGGGGAGGGGCGCACACCGCTCGTGCCGCTCACCGACGGGGTCTCGGCGAAGCTGGACTTCCTGATGCCGACGCTGTCATTCAAGGACCGCGGCGCCGTCATGCTGGCCGCCCTGGCCGCGCGGCTGCGGCCCGAGCGGGTGATCGCCGACAGCAGTGGCAACGCGGGGACGGCGATCGCCGCGTACTGCGCCCGCGCGCGGCTGCCCTGCACGATCTACGTCCCCGGGGGGACGTCGCCGAAGAAGCTGGAGCAGATCGGCGCGCACGGGGCCCGGCTGCTCGTGGTCGACGGGGACCGGGAGGCGACGGCGCGGGCGGCGCGGGCCGCCGCCGACGAGGACGGGGTGTTCTACGCCAGTCACGTCCACAACCCGTACTTCCTGCACGGCACGAAGACGTACGTCCATGAGCTCTGGGAGGACCTGGGCGGGCGGCTGCCCGAGGTCCTCGTGGTGCCCGTCGGCAACGGCACGCTGCTGCTGGGCGCCGCGCTCGCCGTGGCCGAGCTGCACACCGCCGGGCTCATCGACCGGCGGCCCGCGCTGCACGCGGTGCAGGCCGCCGCGGTGGCTCCGCTGGCCGAGGCGTGGCTGGCCGGGGCCGAGGATCTGGTGGGGGTCACTCCGATGGCGCCCACGTTCGCCGAGGGGATCGCGATCACGCGGCCGCCGCGCGCGCGGCAGATCCTCCGGGCCGTACGCGCGTCTGGCGGCGCCTTCCACACGGTGACGGAGGATCAGCTCCGGCACGCCCAGCTGGACCTGGCCTCGCGGGGCCTGTACGTCGAGTCGACCGGCGTGGCCTGCTGGGCGGCAACCCGCGACGACGGTCCCCTGGGCGCCACCCTGAACTCCCGCACAGCGGTGATCCCCCTCTGCGGCGCGGGCCTGAAAACAGGCTTGGCCGGCTGAGGGCGGGGCCGGGTTGGGCCGGGCCGAAGCTGGGGGCTGCACAGTGAAGCCCCGCCAGGGGCGCGAGGAACTGCGCGACCGGCCACGACGAGACCCGCACCCGACAACGCACAGCAAGCCCCCCAGGGGCGCGGGGAACTGCGCGAGAAGCGGTCACCGGGCCGCACCCGACCGACGGCCAAGGGGCGCGGGGAACTGCGCGACCCGCCACGACGCGACCCGCACCCGACAACGCACCCACATCGCCTAAACCCCGGCGCGCATGCCCCACCCGCCCCCCTCCACCCCGCACGCTCGACCCGTGACCACCGCCCCCCGCAGAGCCCTAGCCGCCGCCCTCCCCCTCACCCTCGCCCTCACGACAGCCGCCTTCCTCCCGCCCCGCGCCCCCGAAAGCCCCACCTGCGCCGCCCCCGGCTGGAACCTGAGCACCCGTACAGCCGACCCCGGAAACCCCTACACGGCGTACACCGGCAACGGCTACCTCGGCGTCCGCGTCCCCTCCGCCGGCGCCGGCTACGCCCACGGCCCGGCCACCGAGAAGACCGGCTGGCCGCTCTACACCCCGCGCTACGACGGCGCCTTCGTCTCCGGCCTCTACGCGCGGGGCCCGAAGAACACCGCCCACCGCGAGGCCCTCGCCGCGCTCCCGAACTGGACCGCCCTGGAGGTGGCCGCGCGCGGCGAGACGTACGGGCCGGGCAGCCGCACGACGGACTACCGGCAGCGCGTCGACCTGCGCTGCGGCACGGTCGTCACCTCGCTCACCTGGGTGCACGAGGACGGCCGCCGCACCGACCTGTCGTACGAGGTGCTGGCCGACCGTGCCCGCGCCCACGTGGGCGCCGTCCGCCTCCGCGTCACCCCGCACTGGTCGGGCCGGGTCACCGTGACCGACCGGATCGACGGCCGCGGCGCCCGCCGCCTGAAGCCGACCGGCACGGGCCCGGCGGGCAAGCGCACGGTCGCGGTCGGATTCCGTACCGACGGGACCGGGGTGACCGGCACGGTGGCCTCGACCCTGCGCTCCCCCGGCCGCACCCACGAGCCGCGCCGCGCGGACGGCCTGAGCGGCAGCACGTCGGCGGATTTCGACGCCCACTCGGGCACCCGCTACGACGTCGTAAAGTACGTCGGCGTGGACACCTCGCTCACCTCGCGCACCCCGCACGACGCCGCGGTGCGCGCCTCGCGGCGGGCGGCGGCCGCTGGCTGGGAGGCGTTGAAGGACGAACACACCGGCGTCTGGCGGGCGTTGTGGTCGTCCGACATCGAGGTGGCGGGCCGCCCGGAGCTCCAGGCGCAGGTGCGCGCCGCCCAGTACGGGCTGCTCTCCTCGGTCCGCGCGGGCGCCCGCGACAGCATCCCGCCGGCCGGTCTGAGCAGCGACAACTACGCGGGCATGGTGTTCTGGGACGCCGAGACCTGGATGTTCCCCTCGCTGCTCGCCACCCGCCCGGAGCTGGCCGAGCCGGTCCTCGCGTACCGCGACCGCACGCGCGCGGCCGCCGCCGACAACGCGCTCAAGACGTCCGTCAAGGGGCTCATGTACCCGTGGACCAGCGCGAGTTCGGGCTCGCTGTGGAAGGAGTGCCAGAGCTGGTATCCGCCCCACTGCGTCACCCAGAACCATCTCCAGGGCGACATCGCGATCGCCGCCTGGCAGTACTACCAGGCCACCGGCGACCGCGACTGGCTGCGCAGAGAGGGCTGGCCGCTGCTCGAAGGGCTGGCCACGTACTGGAGTTCGCGGGTGACGCCGAACAAGGCGGACGGCTCGTACTCCATCAAGAACGTGGCGGGGCCGGACGAGTACAGCAACGGCGTCGACGACGGCGTCTACACCAACGCGGTCGCCGCGACCTCCCTGCGCGCCGCCGCCAAGGCCGCCCGGCTCGTCGGCGAGAAGCCCGGCGCCGACTGGACGAGGATCGCCGACCGGCTGCGGATCCCGTACGACGCGCGCCGCAAGATCTTCCTCCAGTACGCCGGTTACGATCCCGCGCGCGCCGCCGACATCAAGCAGGCCGACGCCGTGCTGCTGCTGTATCCGCTGGACTGGCGGCCGATGCCGAAGGGCGCGGCGGCCGCGACGCTCGACCACTACGCGGCGCACACCGACCGGGGCGGCCCCGCGATGACCGACTCGGTGCACGCGGCCGCCGCGGCGGCGATCGGCGAGCCGGGCTGTGCGACGTACACGTTCCTGGAGCGGGCCTCGCGGCCGTTCTTCCGGGAGCCCTTCGGCACGTTCTCGGAGGCGCGGGGCGACAAGGCGGGTGGGGACGACGCGCTCGCCGGCGCGCCCGCGCAGGACTTCCTGACCGGCAAGGGCGGCTTCCTCCAGATCTTCACCCACGGTCTGACCGGACTGCGCCTGGAGGACGGGGCGGCCGTGCGGCTCGACCCGATGCTGCCGCCGCAGCTGGCGAAGGGCGTCACGGTCAGGGGCCTGCACTGGCGGGGCCGGACGTACGACATCGCGCTCGGCGCCCGCCGCACCACCGTGCGGCTCACCTCCGGCAGCCCCTTCGCCGTGGACACCCCGGGCGGCCGCCGGACGGTGACGACCGACGGCCTTACCCTCGCGACCCGCCGCCCCGACCTCACCCCGACCCCGGACCTGGCCCGCTGCCGCCCGGCGCGGGCGACGTCCGAGGACCCGGGCCAGTACGCGACCGCCGCCGTCGACGGCAACCCGGCGACGACCTGGCTGCCCACCCGCCCGGGCGCAACCCTCACCGTGGACCTGGGCGCCCGCCGCACACTCCGCAAGCTCACCGTGACCGGGACCCGTGCGTACCGGGCCGAGGTGTCGACGGACGGACGGCGCTGGGTGCCGTTCGAGACGGGTGCGCGGGGCAGCTTCGCCCGCATCACCCAGACCGGCAAAACCCCTTCTTCCGTCGCCGAGTTGACCATCACCTGACGCCCCGCCGCCCTCAGCCCAGTCGAGCGCCCACCGCTTCGACGGCCTGGTCCCGGCCGACCGCCCGGCCCCTCACCAGAACCTGCGCGACCGCGGTCACCACCACATTCACCCCGAGCGCGATCAGCCCCGTGTCCACCGTGCCGACATCCACGCCCCCGCCTCCGCTCCCGCCGAACGTCAGCCAGGCCAGCACCGCCACCCCGGTCACGATCCCGAGCAGCGCGGGCAGCGCGCCCAGGCGGACCCGCTTCGCCAGGCCCATCACGATCGCCGGGGCGAGCTGGGTGAGGCCGCCGTAGGTGAGCAGGAGCATGTCGGCGAGGAGGCCGGGGCGGAGCAGGCCGAGCACGAGGGCCAGGGCCGCCGCGACGACCACGCACACATGGTTGGTGCGGAGTTGGGCGCGGGGGCTGCGGGCGCTGAACAGGTTGCGGGACAGCAGGCTGGAGATGCCCACGACGATCGCGGCGGACGGCACCATCGCAGCCGACGCGGCCGCGACCGCGACGATCCCGACCAGCCAGCCGGGCAGCGTCTGCCCGGCGAGGGTGAGGGCGACGGAGTTGGGCGCCGCGTCCTTGGAGAGGAGGAGGACCCCGGCGAAGCCGACGATCACCGGGATGCCGAGGGCGATCTGGTAGAGCGGCAGCCAGACGGCGTTCGAGCGCAGGGCGCGTCCGCTGCCCGCGGCGAGCACCGGCGGCCACAGGTGCGCCATGGTGCCGAGCCCGCCGCCGATCGAGGAGATGATGACGGCGGTGACGAAGAACGTTCCGTCGTAACCGGGCTGATCGAGCGTCAGGAGTTCGGGCCGGGCGTCGCGGAGGGTGGCGAAGGTGCCGCCGATGCCGCCGTGCACGGACACCGCGACGCCGATCACCAGCACCACGAGCCCGACGATCATCAGCGCGTCCTTGAGGTAGGCGACGCGGGCGATGCCGCGGATGCCGGACCACAGGACGAATCCGACGGTCAGGACGGTGGCGAGGACCATGCTCCAGTTGCCGCCCGTCCGGCTGCCGGTGGCGAGCTGCACGATCATGCCGAGGCCGGTGATCTGCAGTTGCAGGTACGGCAGCAGGAACACCGCGCCGACGACGGCGACGACCTTGCCGAGCAGCGGGCTGCGGTACCGGTCGACGAAGAAGTCCGCCTGCGTCAGATAGCCGCCCCGCAGGCCCAGTTCACGCATGCGCGGGGCCGTGAAGTACTGGAGGACGAAGTTGATGGCGAGGTAGCACAGGGCGTACGACGCGGCGACGCCGGCGCCGAACGCGAGCCCCGCGAGCCCGAGGAAGCTGAACGTCGTGAACGACTCCCCGGCCTGCAGGAACCAGGTGGTGAAGGTGGAGAAGCGGCGCTTGCCGACGGTCCACTCCCCCAGTTCCCTGCTGGGGGCGCGGCGCCCGCTCACGCCGACCAGGGCGATGGCGACGATGCCGAGGACGGTGATGACCATGGTGGCGTTCATGCGGATTCCCCGCTCTCATCGTCGTCCGCGGCCGGGGCGAGCCGGTCGACGAGGGCGAGCGTCGCCGTCGTGCCGGCCGTCCAGATCAGGCACCAGCACAGGACGGAGGGGATGCCGAGCCACAGGTGCGGCCCGTTGACGAAGGGCAGGTACGGCGTACTGAGGAAGGCCAGGACGGGCACGGCGGCCCAGAGCGCGTGCGGTGATCTCATCGGGGCTCCTGCCGGGGGGAGTTGAGCACCTACGGGAGGGTGGGGGCGTGCCGTCCGTGTCCGGTGGCGGCCTCGTGGGCGGCGCCGACCTCGAGGACCAGGCGTTCGGCACGCGGCGGGCCCACGATCTGCAGGCCCACGGGGAGTCCGGACGGGGTGAACCCGGCGGGGACGGAGAGGGCGGGTGCGCCCAGGGTGGAGAGGAAGTACGCGGAGCGCATCCAGTCGAGGTAGGTGTGCTGCGGCTGTCCGTCGACGACGTCCGGGTACTCCGACTCGACGGCGAACGGGACGACTTGGCTGACCGGCGCGATCAGCACGTCGTACCGCTCGAAGAAGGCGACGGCGGCGAGATGGAGCCGGGTGAGTTCGCCGCGGGCGCGGGCGAGTTCGGCGCCGGTGAGCTTCAGCCCCTCCTCGATGTTCCATACGAGGCTGGGTTTGAGGGCGTCCGGGTGGGCGTCGAGGAGCGGGCCGAACCCCTGGTGGAAGGCGTGCGCGCGCAGCGTGCGGAAGGCGTGCTCGGCGCCGTCGAGGTCCGGGCAGTCCTCGCTCACCCGGCACCCCAGCTCCTCGAGGACGGCGGCCTGCCGGTCGACGACGGCGCGCACCTCGGGGTCGACGGGGACGCGGCCGCCGAGATCGGGCGCGTACGCGACCCGCAGGCCCGTCAGGTCGCGGGTCAGGGAGGTGCGGTACGAGGCCGGGTCCGGGACCTCGAGGGAGAGCGGGCTGCGCGGGTCGGGCCCGGCCATGACGGAGAGCAGCAGCGCGGTGTCGGCGACGGTGCGGCCCATCGGCCCGGCGACGGCCAGGGTCTCCCAGACGTCGCCGGAGGGCAGCGCCGGCACGCGGCCGGGGGTGGGGCGCAGCCCGACGACGTTGCAGAAGGAGGCGGGGTTGCGCAGGGAGCCGCCCATGTCGCTGCCGTCGGCGATCGGGGTGAGCCGGGCGGCGAGCGCGGCCGCGGCGCCGCCGCTGCTGCCGCCGGCCGAGCGCGTGGTGTCGTACGGGTTGCGGGTCGCGCCGAAGACGGTGTTGAAGGTGTGCGAACCGGCCGCGAACTCCGGCACGTTGGTCTTGCCGATGCGGAGGGCGCCGGCCGACTCGATGCGCTGGACGAGGAGTTCGTCCTCGTCGGGGATGTGGTCGGCGAAGATCGGCGAGCCGTGCGTGGTGCGCATGCCGCGGGTGAGGTGGGTGTCCTTGAAGGCGATGGGCAGCCCGTGCAGCGGCCCCAACTCCGCCCCTGAAGCGGTCTGTTCGTCCGCCCGTCCGGCGGCCGCCATGGCGCCCTCGGCGTCGAGGGTGACGAGGGCGTTGACCGCCGGGTTGATCCGCTCGACGCGGTCGAGGTGGGCGGCGACGACCTCGCGTGCGGACAGCTCGCGGCGGCGGATCCGGGCGGCGAGGTCGACGGCGTCGAGCGCGCAGAGCGCGTCGGCTTCGGCGGGGCTCAGGGGCATGGCGGTCCTCGTGCGGGAGGCGACGGTGTGCGCCCCCACACTGCGGTCAACTGATCGTTTCAGTCAACAGTTCTGTATCTATGAACTTTTCAGACGCTCAATTCATCTGTTTGACACTTCTGGTCACGCCTCCGCAATGGGGTGCAGGGAGACTCCAGGAGCCGGAACACCGCTGCGCTTCCACGCCTGCACCACCAGGTGGGACTGCACGGCCTCGGCCCGCCGCACCCACGCCGCCTCGGTGAGGAACGCGTGCAGGGCCTGCTTCGACGGCTGGGTCACGTCGACCAGGATCTGGTGCTCCCCCATCACCACGGCCGCGTACCGCACGAGCGGCGACTCGACGAGCAGCCGCCCCACCTCCTCGACCTCGTCGGGCCGGGTCCTGATCCACAGCAGCGCCTCGACCGGCAGCCCGAGCAGCGCGGGCTCGACCGCCGCCCTGATGCTGACGACTCCCTGCCGGGTCAGCGCCTCCACGCGGCGGCGCGCCGTCGCCACCGACACCCCGGCCACGGCGGCGAGTTCGTCGTGCGTGCGGCGGCCGTCCTCGGCGAGCGCGCGCAGGATGGCCTCCTCGTCGGGCGCGAGCGGCACGTCCGGCACCCCGATCCCGTCCACCGGCCGCGCCACCGCCCCGGTGAGCGCGGCGGTCTCGTCGTCGCCGAGGATCCCCGGCGACCACTCGTGCACGGTGCGGAAGTAGCGCAGCACCGGGGAGACCTGCTGCGCGACGAGCCCCGGCAGCGCGGGCACCTCGTCCAGCGTCAGCCGCGCCAACTCACCCGGCGGGCACTGGAGTTCGGCCACGCAGTCGGTGACGCCCGCGAGCACGTAGGAGAAGATCGCGTCGTCCCGGCGGGCGGTGGCGACGGCCGTCTCGCGGACGGCGCCGGGCCGGCAGTTCATCCGCAGGATCACCGTCTCGCCCCGCACCACGAGCCCGCGCACCGCCACGGCGCCGCTCTCCAGGAGCCGCAGCCCGCGCCGCGCGACCTTGCGCTCGGGCTCCCCGAGCGCGGTGGCGATCCGCCGCCAGGAGGCGCGGCCGTCGATCTGGAGGGCGGCGACGATCCTGCGGTCGAGGCCGTCCAGCGGGCCGGTCGGGACGGCCGGGTTCGGTTCAGAGGTCACCGGACGACCCTAATCACCCCGGCCGTCGGCCCGACGCTCAGCCGCGCCCGTCGACCAGCCCGGACTCCCAGGCCCAGGCCGCGATCTCCACCCGGTTGCGGGCGGACAGCTTGCCCTGGACGTTGGTGAGGTGCGTCTTCACCGTGCCTACGGAGATGTGGAGTTCGGCGGCGATCTCCGCGTTGGTCAGGCCCCGGGCCACCAGGCGGACGAGGTCGTTCTCGCGGGCGGACAGCGCGGTGTGCGGCTTCTGTCTCGCGGGCGGCGCGGCGCTGTTGAGGCGGCGCAGCAGCCGGACCGTGATGGCCGGGCTGACCAGCGCCTCGCCGGAGTCGGCGGCCCGGATCGCCTCGACGAGCAGGGCGGGCCCCGAGTCCTTGATCAGGAAGCCGGAGGCGCCCTCGCCGAGGGCGCGCTGCACGTACTCGTCGTCGTCGAACGTCGTGACCACGACGACCTTCGGCGGGTTCACGGTGCCCGGCCGGGTCAGCCGGCGCAGCGCCTCCAGGCCGTCCATGCGGGGCATCCGGATGTCCATCAGGACGACGTCGGGCCGGTGCCGCTCGGCGAGCTCCACCGCGTGCACCCCGTCCTTGGCCTCCGCGACCACCTCGATGTCGTCCTCCGCCGCGAGGATCATGGCGAACCCGGCCCGGACCATGGCCTGGTCGTCGGCGATCAGTACCCGGATGGTCATGCCGCGACTCCCTCGGGCAGGACGGCGGTCACCGGCAGCGTCGCCTCGACGGCCCAGCCGCCGGACGTCACCGGTCCCGCCTCGATCCGGCCGCCGACCAGGCCGACCCGCTCGGCGAGCCCCTTCAGCCCGAAGCCGCCGCCGGAGACCGGGCGGGTCCGTCCGTCGTCGCCGACCCGCACGGTGAGCAGTTCGCCCGACCGGGCCACGCGCACCCGCACCTCGGCGCAGCCGTGCGCGTGCTTGCGGACGTTGGTCAGGGCCTCCATCACCACCCGGTGCGCGGTCGTCGTCACCTCCACCGGCAGATCCTCGAAGGTGCCGTCGAGGTCGAGCCGGGCGCGGGCACCGCCGACCGCCGAGAACTCCTCGACGAGCGTGCGCACTTCGGCGATCCCGGCCAGCGGGGTGAGGGCCACCTCGCCGTCGGCGTCGCGCAGCATCCCCACCATGTGCCGCATGGAGGTCAGCGCCTCCGAGCCCGCCTCCTCGATCCGGCGCAGCGCGGGCGGCACCAGTTCGGGGCGCCGTCCCGCGATCGCCTGGGCGCCCTGCGCCTGGACGACGATGCCGGTCACGTGGTGGGCGACGAAGTCGTGCAGGTCCCGGGCGAACTCGGTGCGCTGCTCCAGGCGCAGGGCCGCGGCCTGGCGTCGCCGGTCCGCCAGGAGCAGCCGGGTGCCGAGCCCGATGCCCAGCGCGATGACCGCCGCCAGGGCGAAGAGCAGCGCCATGATGACGGTGGACTGCCGTACGTGGACGGACACCGGCCGCACCACGACCGCCACGAGCAGCACGGGCACGACCGGCACCGCCCAGGACGGGCGTCCGCGCCGGGCGACGTTCAGCAACAGCCAGGTCAGCGCGCCCGCTTCGGCGAATCCCAGCGCCTGCGAGCCCACCGTCATCCGCAGGTTCAGCAGCACGGAGACCGCCAGTGACACGCAGCCGAGCACGCAGGCGGCCAGGGGCAGGGTCCGGTCGCCGAACCGCGGTGAGACGACGGCGACGGCGACGGCCAGCAGCGCGCCGGCCAGCTTGACGGGGCCGCACTCCTCGACCCAGTAGAAGCCGCCGATCCAGTCCAGTACGACGAGCCCCACCAGGGCGCAGGCGGGCAGCAGCCGGACCACGACGGACAGCGGCCGCGCGCCCCGCTTCTGCCGTCCGTCCACCCGGTTCGCCGCCTGCGGCATCGTTCGCACCCGTCCTTCCGGCCGACCGGCCGAAAGTCGGAGCCGGCCGCGCATGATCTGTCTTTCGCCCGATCCGCCGCCCGGTGCCGGCGGAGAAAAGTGGTGTCCACCGGGGCGGCACCCGCCGCTCCCCGCACACGGACCGCGTCCCCCGTCACCCTAGACGGCCCCGACGAGGGAGCCGGAACCCGTGCGCGGCCCCACCGCCTCACCCCCCCACGAGGAGCGACTGGCTGATGGACCACGCAGGGACGCACGAGACACGCGATACGAGGTTCACGGGCGCCGCCGCCGAACCGGCGATCGAGGCCCACGGTCTCGGCAAGCGGTACCGGCGGGGCTGGGCGCTGCGCGACGTCTCCTTCCGCCTCCCGGCCGGGCGGGTGTGCGGCCTGGTCGGCCCGAACGGCGCGGGCAAGAGCACCCTGATGGGCCTGGCCACGCACATGGTCCAGCCGACGACCGGCGCCCTGCGGGTGTTCGGGGCGGCCCCGGGGTCCACGGAGGCGGTCCCGCGCACCGCGTTCCTGACCCAGGACAAGCCGCTGTTCCGGCGCTTCACCGTGGCCGAGACGCTGCGTCTGGGCCGCGAGCTGAACCCGCGCTGGGACCAGGAGGTCGCCGAGGGCATCGTCCGCGCGGGCCAGGTGCCGCTGACGGCGAAGGTCGGCACGCTGTCCGGCGGGCAGCGCACCCGCGTCGCCTTCGCCCTGGCCTTCGGCAAGCGTCCCGACCTGCTGATCCTGGACGAGCCGATGTCCGACCTGGACCCGCTGGTGCGGCGCGAACTGACGGGCGTACTGCGGGCGGAGGCGGACCGGCACGGCACGACGGTCCTGATCTCCTCGCACATGCTCTCCGAGCTGGAGTCCCTCTGCGACTTCCTCCTCGTCGTCGCGGACGGCGCGCTGCGCCTCGCGGGCGGCGTGGACGAACTGCGCTCCGCACACGCCCTGCTCGACGACCCCGGCCCGCACACCGTCATCGACGAGCGCCGCGACGAGAACCGCCCGGGCGTCCTGGTCCGGCTCGGCACCCCCGCGGGCCCTTCCACGGCCGCCCCGACCCTGGAGCAACTGCTGCTCGCCTACCTCCGGTCCCCCGGCGCGCCCGCCCTGATCGCCCCCGGCGCCCGGGTCGGCGACATCCAGGACATCCTCACCCACGACCGCCGGAAGGCAGTGACGGCATGACCACGCTCGCCCACGACCACGTCCGCCCCACCCGCACCCCACGGCTGAGCGGCCCGGTCTGGCTGGTCTGGCGCCAGCACCGCGCCGCGTACTGGACCCTCGTCGGCCTGACGCTCGTCGGCGTACTGGCCATGGTGGTGCTGCGCGGCCAGATGACGGACTACCTGAACACGTCGGCGCCGGCGTCCGGCGCGCTGCCGCCCGACTTCGAGAAGTACTCCGGCCGGCTGACCCGCGTCGGCGGCTGCCTGACCTACCTCCCCGTCCTGGCCGGTGTCTTCCTCGGGGCGCCGCTCTTCGCGGGCGACCTGGAGTCCGGCACCGCGAAACTGGTGACCTCGCAGTCGGTCGGCCGCCTGCGCTGGCTGACGACGAAGCTGACGCTGACCGCCGCCCTGATCACCCTGTCCACGGCCGCGCTGTCCCTCACCTTCGCCTGGTGGTGGAGCCCGATCAAGGGCCGCGACGACACCCTGGAGTGGACGAGCGGCGTCTTCTTCGACGGCACGGGCCCGGTGCCGGTGGCGTACGCCCTGCTCACCTTCACGCTGGGCGCGGCGATCGGCCTGCTGCTGCGCCGCACCCTGGTGTCGATGGCGGTCACGCTCGGCGTCGTGGTGGCGCTCGGCCTCGTCTGGGACCGCTTCCGCCTGAACCTGGGCCACGTCCTGACGCTCAGCAGCGACCAGGGCATCGGCCCCGACGCCGCCCAGCCGGAACTCCCCGCCCAGGCGATCCAGCAGGGCCAGGGCACGTCCTTCCTCACCGACTCCGGCGCCCGCCTGGACTGGACGACCTGCCTGAACGGCACGGACAGCGACCGCGCCCGGACGGCCTGCCTGGAGTCGAAGCACGTCATCGGCTACACGATGGACTACCTCCCGGTCACCCAGATGCACACGATGCAGTGGCTGGGCACGGGGATCATGCTGGCGGGGACGGCGGCGGCGGTTCTGTTCGTCGTGGAGTGGGGGCGGCGGCGTCTGCTGTGAGCGGGTCCGGACACGCGTCAGGGCCGCTCCGGAAGGAGGCGGCCCTGACGGCGGATGCGACTCAGACGTTGAAGCGGAACTCCACCACGTCCCCGTCCTGCATCACATAGTCCTTGCCCTCCATGCGGGCCTTGCCCGCGGAGCGGGCGTCGGCGACCGAGCCCGTCTCGACCAGGTCGTCGAAGGAGATGACCTCGGCCTTGATGAAGCCCTTCTGGAAGTCCGTGTGGATCACGCCGGCCGCCTCGGGGGCCGTGGCGCCCTTCTTGATGGTCCAGGCGCGGGATTCCTTGGGGCCGGCCGTCAGGTAGGTCTGGAGGCCCAGGGTGTTGAAGCCGACGCGGGCGAGGGTGGCGAGGCCGGGCTCCTCGGCGCCGACCGACTCCAGGAGCTCCATCGCGTCCTCCTCGTCGAGCTCGGCGAGGTCCTGCTCCAGCTTGGCGTTGAGGAAGATCGCCTCGGCCGGGGCCACCAGGGCGCTCTGCTCGGCCTTGAAAGCGTCGTCCGTCAGCTCGTCCTCGTCCACGTTGAAGACGTAGAGGAAGGGCTTGGTGGTGAGGAGGTGCAGGTCGTGGAGGAGCTCTTCCTTGCCGGAGCCCTGGACGATGCCCGCGGAGAAGAGCGTGTCGCCCTTCTCCAGGATCTCCTTCGCCGCCTCGACGGCCGCGACCTTCGGGACGACGTCCTTCTTGATCCGCGACTCCTTCTGGAGGCGCGGGAGGACCTTCTCGATGGTCTGGAGGTCGGCGAGGATCAGCTCGGTGTTGATCGTCTCGATGTCGTCCTTGGGCGAGACCTTGCCGTCGACGTGCACGACGTTCTCGTCCTTGAAGGCGCGGATGACCTGGCAGATCGCGTCGGACTCGCGGATGTTCGCCAGGAACTTGTTGCCCAGGCCCTCGCCCTCGGAGGCGCCGCGCACGATGCCCGCGATGTCGACGAAGTCGACCGTGGCCGGCAGGACCTTCTGGGAGGAGAAGATCTCGGCGAGCTTGGTGAGGCGGGTGTCGGGGACGCCCACCACTCCGACGTTGGGCTCGATCGTGGCGAACGGGTAGTTGGCCGCGAGCACGTCGTTCTTGGTCAGGGCGTTGAACAGGGTCGACTTGCCGACATTCGGCAGACCGACGATTCCGATCGTGAGCGACACGTTGCGACTTCCCGTACAAGAGGAGAGGTGTGGGCAGTCCACCAGTCTACGGCCTTGCCGCACCCGCCCCGGCGACGTATCGAACACCCGAACCAACAACGGTCAAGGTTGAACTAAGCGCGTGTCCCACGGCGTATTGCGCACATAAGCCCACCTATGTTGGGCCTGTGGAGCAACACAGGACGCGTCCCCCGCAATCCCGCCCCCGCCGCGGCCGGGCCCCGCTGCCCCCGCAGGCGCAGGGCGAGCCCGGTGACGGGCGCACCGGCGCCCCGTCCGTCGAGTCCGCCACCGTCTACCGCGCGGGCGGCGGCCAGGGCCGTCGGCTGCCGCCGCTGGTGCGGGCGCTCCGCAGGTTTCCCGATCCACGCCTCACGGGCCTGGGCAGCGGGCTGTTCGCCGCGGCCTCGATGCTGGTGCTCGGGTTCCTCGACGGGCTGCTGTTCGGCGGCTCCGTGGCCGTGTACGGCGTGTTCTTCCTGCTGGTCAGCGGGCTCACCGCGCGGTGGGTGCGGAAGGCGGACCTGGTGACGGCGCCGGTCGCGGTGCCGATCGCGTTCGCCCTCGGCGCCTTCTTCGTCGGGGACGGCGGCGACGGGTTCACCGGGCACCTCGCGGGCCTGGTGACGACCCTGGCGACAAGCGCGGGATGGCTGTACGGCGGCACCCTCGTCGCCGGTCTCATCGTCACCGTACGGAAGGTACGGCTGATGGCGCGCAAGGCCGCCGCCCAGCGGCGGACCGGGCAGCAGGACCGCCCGGAACAGCCGCAGCCGCAGAAGGCGCCCAAGCCGCGACGGGCCTGACCCGGGCCGGCTCAGGTCCCGGACGCCGCCATCGCCGCGCCCACGATCCCCGCGTTGTTCTGCAACTGCGCCGGGACGATCTCCGCCTTGATGCCCTTGATCAGCGGCAGGAACTTGTCGGCCTTGCGGCTGATGCCGCCGCCGATGATGAACAGCTCGGGCGAGAACAGCATCTCCACGTGCGCGAGGTACTTGGTGACGCGTCTGGCCCAGTGCTCCCAGGTCAGGTCCTCGTCCTCGCGGGCCTTGGTGGAGGCCCGCTTCTCGGCGTCGTGGCCGTGCAGCTCCAGGTGACCGAGCTCGGTGTTGGGCACCAGGGTGCCGTTGGTGAACAGGGCGCTGCCGATGCCGGTGCCCAGGGTGAGCAGCAGCACCGTGCCGGTGCGGCCGCGGCCGGCGCCGAAGTGCATCTCGGCGACGCCGGCGGCGTCCGCGTCGTTCAGGATCGTGACGGGCACCCCGCCGAGCTTCGCGCTCAGCAGGGCCTGCGCGTCGACGTCGATCCAGCTCTTGTCCACGTTGGCCGCGGTCCGGATCGTCGAGCCGCCGGTGACGACGCCCGGGAAGGTGATGCCGACCCGGTCGCAGCCGCCCGCGAAGTTCTCGACGACCTGCTTGACCCCGTCGGCCACCGCGTCGGGGGTGGCCGGCTGCGGGGTCAGCACCTTGAACCGCTCCTCGGCGAGATCGCCGCGCTCCAGATCGACCGGAGCACCCTTGATCCCTGATCCGCCGATGTCCACACCGAAGATCTCCATGCGGACCACGTTACGACGGGAGACGCACGGTCACTTCCCGGAGGCGGAATCCGCGCGCTCCACGAGGGCGGCGGCCTCGGCGCGCAGATCGCGGCGGAGCTCCTTGGGCAGCGAGAAGGTGATGGACTCCTCGGCCGCCTTCACGATCTCCACGTCCGCGTAGTCGCGCTGCTTCAGGTACTCCAGGACCTCTTCGACGAGGACGTCCGGGACGGAGGCGCCGGAGGTGACACCGATGGTGGTGACGCCCTCCAGCCAGGCCTCGTCGATCTCGGAGGCGTAGTCCACGAGGTACGCGTCCTTGGCGCCGGCCAGCTTGGCGACCTCGACGAGGCGCACCGAGTTCGAGGAGTTGCGCGAGCCGACGACGATGACCAGGTCGGACTCGGCGCCCATCTGCTTCACGGCCAGCTGGCGGTTCTGCGTGGCGTAGCAGATGTCGTCGCTGGGCGGGGAGACGAGACCGGGGAACTTGGTCTTCAGCGCGTCGACGGTCTCCATCGTCTCGTCGACGGAGAGCGTGGTCTGGGAGAGCCAGACGACCTTCTCCGGGTCGCGGACCTCGACCTTGGCGACGTCCTCGGGGCCGTCGACCAGCGTGATGTGGTCCGGGGCCTCGCCGGAGGTGCCGATGACCTCCTCGTGGCCCTCGTGGCCGATCAGGAGGATGTCGAAGTCGTCGTTGGCGTAGCGGATCGCTTCCTTGTGGACCTTGGTGACGAGCGGGCAGGTGGCGTCGATCGTGGCGAGCCGGCCGCGCTCGGCCTCCGCGTGGACGGTCGGTGCGACACCGTGCGCCGAGAACATCACGATCGAGCCCTCGGGGACCTCCTCCGTCTGTTCGACGAAGATGGCGCCCTTCCGCTCCAGGGTCTGCACGACGTACTTGTTGTGCACGATCTCGTGGCGGACATAGATCGGGGCCCCGTACTGCTCCAGGGCTTTCTCGACGGCGATCACGGCACGGTCCACACCGGCGCAGTAGCCACGGGGAGCGGCGAGCAGGACACGGCGGGAGCCAGTCGTAGCAGTCATGTCCCCCATCGTAAGGCCGAGCCCAGCAGGCCAAAGATCGCCCGGCTGTGGAGACTGGTGGAGCCGTGAGCCTGCCCGATCAACGGAGGCACGATGTCCGTACCCGCCGCGTCCGAAGCCGCCGGGCCCCCCGAGGTCCCGGACGGCAAGCTCCGCCGGAGCCTCGGCTTCCGCGATCTGGTGGTCTACGGGCTCCTCTTCATCGCCCCCATGGCGCCGGTCGGCGTCTTCGGCACCCTGGACGCGAAGTCGCACGGCGCGGTCGCGCTCGTCTACATCGTCGCCACGATCGCCATGGCGTTCACCGCGTTCAGCTACGCCCAGATGGTGCGGGTCGCCCCGCGCGCGGGCTCCGTGTACGCCTACGCGCGCGTGGGGCTCGGAAAGGGGCCCGGTTTCATCGCGGGCTGGATGGCGATGCTCGACTATCTGCTGATCCCGGCGGTGGCGTACCTGTTCTCCGGGATCGCGATGAACGCGCTGGTGCCGGACGTGTCGCGGTGGGTGTGGACGGCGCTCGCCGTGGTGATCACGACGCTGCTCAACCTGTGGGGCGTACGGGCCGCGGCCCGGGTCGGCTTCGCGGTCCTGGCGCTGGAGATCGTGGTGCTGGTGGTCTTCATCGTCTCCGCGATCGTGGTGCTGGCGACGGACGGGGCGCAGCGCGGCTGGCTGTCGCCGCTGACCGGGGACGGCACCCAGGGCGCGTTCGCGCTGTCGGCGGTGCTCGGCGCGGTGTCGGTGGCCGTCCTCTCGTACCTGGGCTTCGACGCCATCGCGACGTTCGCCGAGGAGGTCACCGGCGGTTCGGCGAAGGTCGCGCGGGCGGTGCTGTTCTGTCTGGTGCTCACCGGTGTGCTGTTCGTCGTGCAGACGTATCTGGCGGCGCTGCTTGAGCCGGTGTCGTCGGCGCGGATGGCGGCCGATCCGGCGAAGCAGGGCTCCGCGTTCTACGACACCGTGGACGCGTCGGTCGGGGGCTGGCTGCACGATCTGGTGGCGGTGAGCAAGGCGATCGGCGCGGCGTTCGCGGCGCTGGCCGGGCAGGCCGCGGCGGGCCGGCTGGTGTTCGCGATGGCCCGCGACCGGCGGCTGCCGAAGGTGCTGTCCCGGACGGACTCGGGCGTGCCGCGGGCCGCGCTGCTCGTGGCCGCGGTGATCACGCTGGTCGCGGCGGTGTGGGCGGCCCGCCGCGACGACGGGCTCGACCAGCTGACGTCGGTGGTCGACATCGGCGCGCTGACCGCGTTCACGCTGCTGCACGCGAGTGTCGTGGGCTGGTTCGTGGTGCGCCGCCAGGGCGGGCCGGTGGTCTGGTGGCGGCATCTGCTGGTGCCGGTGGTCGGCGCGGCGATCGCCGTCGCGGTGATCGTGGAGGCGTCGGGGACGGCGCAGGTGGTGGGCGCGATCTGGCTGGTGGTCGGGCTGGTGGTGCTGGTGGCGCAGCGCGGGCGGGCGGCGGATCCGGCGTAGCCGGGGGCCACCGCCCGGTTTCGGCGCGTCGGGATCAGTGGTGGCGGCCGTTCCTGCGCAGCCGTCCGAAGGCCAGGGCTCCGGCACCGGCGGCGATCAGGGCGACCGCGATGCCGCCGATGACGGCGGTTCCCCGCCGGTCGGATCCGGTGTGGGCGAGGGCGGGGCCGGTGGGCGTGGGGGTCGGGGTGCCGGGCGTCGTGGGGCTCGGCGAGGAGGGCGTGGGGGTGGGCGTCGGGGTCGGGGTCGGGGTGCTTTCCGAGGGGCTGGGCGTCGGGGACGGGCTGTCCGTCGGAGTGGGGGTGGGGGTGGGGGTCGGCGTCTTCGTCGGCGTAGGAGTCGGCGACTCGTCGTCGCACTGCACGACCCCGTCGAACGGGTGGTAGTGCATCTCCCCCGCGTTGACCGCGTTCCCGCCGACCGCCGCCGTCGACCCTTGTACGAGCGACTTGACGATGACGTCGCCCTCGATGTTCGAGGAGTCCAGGTCGATGAACTCGGCGCTCGGGGCGTAGACCGTGCCCTCGATCTCGTCGCCGTCGGGGTTGGTGATCCGGGTCGCGTCCGGGAAGTCCCACAGGATGTGGTTCTGGGAGTCGCCGACGCCGGCCATGGTCGGGGCGTGCCAGGTGTAGTCGCCGCCCTCGGCGGTGGTGTCCACGACGACGACCAGGGGCGCGGCGGCCGTCGGCCGGTCGAGCAGGGTCAGCGTGGAGATGTTGTCGAGCATCTCGCCGGTGAGGTGCAGCACGTTGGTGCGGGTGGGGTCGAGGGAGAGCTTGATCTGAGAGTTCGGCGGGACCGTCGACTGGTCGGCGAACGGGTCGCCGTTGCCGTCGAGCAGAGTGACGTTGTTGGCGCAGCTCGCCATCTGCGTCGCCCGCTCGCGGTACGTGGTGAACAGGCCGGGGAAGTCCATGAGGCCGGAGGCGCCGACCTTCGCGGCGGCCTCGCGGGTGCTGAGCTCGATGCGCGGGGTGGCGTCGTAGGCGGCGCCTCGGGCGTCGATGTGGGTGTTGGCCGCGGCGCCGTTGCCGTCGGTGTCCAGGGCCTGCCCGCCGGTCATGTCGCCGATCTTCACGTAGCCGTTCTGGAGGACCTTGAGGACGCCGGCCGGGTCGCTCTGGTCGTAGCGGACCCGGCCGCCGACGAGCAGCGCGGTGGGCTGGGTGTCGCCGGGGGCGACGAAGGTGCCCGGGGTGTTCAGGGAGACGTTGTAGCCGGCGCCGAAGCGCAGGTCGCCGCCGACCGCGACCGGGCCCTCCGACTCGGTGCTGCCGAGGTAGGCGTCGTCCTCGGTGACGACGCCGAAGCCGTTGCTGCCCGCGACGGGGTTGCCGACGGTGACGGTGTCGCGGGCGACGACGACGGAGGCGGGCGCGGAGCGGACCGGTGAGGCGGTCACCAGAGCGCAGGCGCACACGGCTCCGGTCGCCGCCACAGCCACCGGGACGGCTGTCCTGATCAGGTTTGTCATACCGGTCGACGCTAAGGAGGGCGGGCGGTGCGGTCCCGCAGGTCGCGCCGGGGCGCGCTCAGGACAACCCGTGTGACCCACAGGCTGTCGGTCCCGGCGGCTACGCTCGCGGCATGGCTGTCAACACGTCCCCGGACACCCCGATCCCCGTCGGCGAGGTGTCCCGGCTGATCGGCGGATGGATCGACCGGCTCGGTGCCGTGTGGGTCGAGGGGCAGATCACCCAGCTGTCCCGGCGGCCCGGTGCGGGTGTGGTGTTTCTGACGCTGCGCGATCCGTCGTACGACATCTCGGTCTCGGTCACCTGCTACCGGCAGGTGTTCGACGCGGTGGCGGACGTGGTCCGCGAGGGGTCCCGGGTCCTCGTGCACGCGAAGCCGGAGTGGTACGCGCCGCGCGGTCAGCTCTCGCTGCGGGCCGCCGAGATCCGCCCTGTCGGTGTCGGTGAACTGCTCGCGCGTCTGGAGCAGTTGAAGAAGTCGCTGGCCGCCGAGGGGCTGTTCGCGGCCGACCGCAAGAAGCCGCTGCCGTTCCTGCCGCAGCTGATCGGCCTGGTCTGCGGCCGCGCCTCGGCGGCCGAGCGCGACGTCCTGGAGAACGCGCGGCACCGCTGGCCCGCCGTCCGCTTCGAGGTGCGCAATGTGCCGGTGCAGGGGGTGCACGCGGTGCCGCAGGTCGTCCAGGCGGTCAAGGAGCTGGACGGGCTGGACGAGGTCGACGTGATCGTCGTGGCGCGCGGCGGCGGCAGCGTGGAGGACCTGCTGCCGTTCTCGGACGAGCAGCTGGTGCGGGCCGTGGCGGCGTGCCGGACGCCGGTCGTCTCCGCGATCGGGCACGAGCCGGACAATCCCCTGCTGGACCACGTGGCCGACCTGCGGGCCTCCACCCCGACCGACGCCGCCAAGAAGGTGGTGCCGGACGTGGGCGAGGAGTACGAGCGGGTGCGGTTCCTGCGGGACCGGGCGCGGCGCAGTGTGGAGGCGTTCCTCGACCGGGAGGCGCGGGGCCTGGCGGCGGCGCTGGCCCGGCCGTCGATAGAGGACCCGCACCGCATGGTCGACGACCGCGAGGCGCAGATCACGGCGCTGACCGAGCGCAGCCGGCGCACCCTCGGCCATCTCCTGGACCGCGCGGAGTCGGAGCTGACGCACACGCACGCGCGCGTGGTCGCCCTCTCGCCCGCGGCCACCCTCAAGCGCGGCTACGCGGTCCTGCAGAAGGCGGACGGCCATGTGGTGCGCGATCCGGAGGAGACGGCCGGCGGCGAGGAGCTGCGGGCCCGGGTCGCCGAGGGCGAGTTCACCGTACGAGTCACAGAAACCGAAGCGTGAGGACGGACAACAGCATGACCACGAAGGCGGCCGACGAGGCGCTCGGCTATGAGCAGGCCCGGGACGAACTGATCGATGTCGTACGGCGGCTGGAGGCCGGCGGCACGTCCCTGGAGGAGTCGCTCGCGCTGTGGGAGCGGGGCGAGGAGCTGGCGAAGGTGTGCCGGCGCTGGCTGGACGGGGCGCGGGCGCGCCTGGACGCGGCGCTCGCCGAGGAGTCCGACGGGGACGAGGCGGAGGGCGACCCGGACGAGGAGTGACCGCGTGGCACCGGCGCCGCCCCTTGTGAACAGGGTCACGAAGGGGTTTGTTGAAAGTTGAACCTCATCGGCGTAAGGTCGGGGACATCAGTTGATCCGTACGAGAAGGTTGATCAATGTCCCTCGTTCTTGACTCCGCCGCCCAGGACCTGCTCTTCCGCGAGGCCCGCACCGCGAACACCTTCACCGACGAGCCGGTGACCGACGAGCAGGTCCAGGCGATCTACGACCTGGTCAAGTACGGCCCGACCGCCTTCAACCAGTCGCCGCTGCGCATCACCCTGGTCCGCTCCCCCGAGGCCCGCGAGCGCCTGGTGAAGCACATGGCCGAGGGCAACCAGCCGAAGACCGCGTCGGCCCCGCTGGTCGCGATCCTCTCGGCGGACAACGAGTTCCACGAGGAGCTGCCGCAGCTTCTCCCGCACTTCCCGCAGGCCAAGGACGCGTTCTTCTCCGAGCGCCCGGTCCGCGAGCAGGCCGCGCTGGTCAACGCCACGCTGCAGGCCGGCTACTTCATCATGGGCGTGCGTGCCGCCGGGCTGGCCGCCGGCCCGATGACCGGCTTCGACTTCGCCGGCGTCCAGAAGGAATTCCTGGACGACGACCACACCCCCCTCATGGTCATCAACATCGGCAAGCCCGGCGAAGACGCCTGGTTCCCCCGCTCCCCCCGCCTCACCCAGGACCAGGTCATCACCACGATCTGACCCACACCCAGACACCCGAAAGGCCCCGGCTTCCCCCAGAAGCCGGGGCCTTTCCCATGTCCTCACGCGCGACCAGCCCCACCGGCCGTCGGGCGAACCGCTCACACCGACGTGTCGCGCTCCATCTTCAGCGCCTCGGCCATCTTCGTCAGGCCGTCGAAGCCGGCCGTGCCGGTCACCACCGTCGTGGCGTTCTTCTGCTTCAGGACCAGGGCGTCATACTTCTCGCCCTTGTAGCGCTGCCACTTCTCGCCGTTGATGGACTGCTCGTGGCTGGTTTCCTCAGCGCCCTGGCTCGCTTCGTCGATGAAGCGGGTCGGCTTGTCGGTCGACTGCTCGACGGCGACGTACTGGCCGTCGGGGTCGAGGAAGCCGAGGTGCCAGGCCTGGTTGCCCTCGCCGTTGTAGCGCACGGAGGTCGGCTTCCACGACTTCGCCAGGCCCTCGGGAGCGGCCACCGGATACGAGGCCGCGCGGCGGGCCGAGAGCAACTCCACCCGGTAGTCCACGCGCTTGACAGGCGTCTCCTTGGAGTCGTCGTGCGGAACGAACACGTAGATCACGCCCGCCGCCACGACACAGACACCCAGGGACAGCACGAGGCTGCCCATCGTCTTCTTGCCATTTCTTCCTGCCACCCGCCCATCGTCGCAGGTGGCTCCGCGATCTCCGCCGGGAGGTCCCCTTTCGCGGCCCGGTATGCACCCCCCTGTGCGTACCTGTCATGAACGTAACCGCTCATTCGTGGGGCGGTCTGCTCAGATTGTCGTACGGGCGATAGAGTCGGGACCAATCAACCCTCATCCGGCCGTCGTCGTATCCCGGCAGGAAACGCCGGAACAGAAAGGTGCGTCTCGATGACCGAGCATCAGCATCACCAGCTGCCGTCCGAACTCGAGGTCCCCTCCGAGGCCCCCGACCGCAACCTCGCCCTGGAACTCGTCCGCGTCACCGAGGCCGCCGCGATGGCCGCCGGCCGCTGGGTCGGCCGCGGGGACAAGAACGGAGCGGACGGCGCCGCCGTGCGCGCCATGCGGACCCTCGTCTCCACCGTGTCGATGAACGGTGTCGTCGTCATCGGCGAGGGCGAGAAGGACGAGGCCCCGATGCTGTTCAACGGGGAGAACGTCGGGGACGGGACCGGCGCCGAGGTCGACATCGCCGTCGACCCGATCGACGGCACGACGCTCTGCGCGAAGGGCATGCCGAACGCGATCGCGGTGCTGGCCGCCGCCGACCGCGGCACGATGTTCGACCCGTCCGCCGTCTTCTACATGGACAAGCTGGTCACCGGCCCGGAGGCCGCGGACTACGTGGACATCAACGCCCCGGTGTCGGTGAACATCCGCCGGGTCGCCAAGGCGAAGCGGCGCGCCCCCGAGGACGTCACCGTCGTCATCCTCGACCGGCCGCGCCACGAGGGCATGATCAAGGAGATCCGGGAGACCGGCGCGCGGATCAAGCTGATCTCCGACGGCGACGTCGCGGGTTCGATCCTCGCCGTGCGCGAGGGCACCGGCATCGACCTGATGCTCGGCATCGGCGGTACGCCGGAGGGCATCATCTCCGCCTGCGCCATGAAGTGCCTGGGCGGTGTGATCCAGGGCAAGTTGTGGCCCAAGGACGACGAGGAGCGGCAGCGGGCGCTCGACGCCGGGCACGATCTGGACCGGGTGCTGTCCACCGACGACCTGGTCTCCGGGGAGAACGTGTTCTTCGTGGCCACCGGCATCACGGACGGCGAGCTGCTGCGCGGGGTGCGGTACCAGTCCCAGAGCGCGACCACGTCGTCGCTGGTGATGCGGTCCAAGTCCGGGACGATCCGGCAGATCGACTCCGAGCACCGGCTGAGCAAGCTGCGCGCCTACTCGGCGATCGATTTTGACCGGGCCAAGTAGGCGGGCCGGTATCCCGCCGCATCGCGGCTGAGGGCGCCCCGTCGTACGGGGCGCCCTTTTGCGCCTGAGCGCCATACAGCTCGGTCCTGTCCGGCGCCCGCGGGCCGGTGGGGCTTCTCGCGCTCGGCGATTGCGGGCGCTACCCCGCGGCCGCCACCGGCCGCCCCGCGTTCTTCAGCTCGACGTCGCGGCGGCGCCTGCGGGCGAGGACCACCCTGCGCTCGGCCGCCGTCAGGCCGCCCCACACCCCGTACGGCTCCGGCTGGAGCAGGGCGTGCTCGCGGCACTCGACCAGGACCGGGCAGCGGGCACAGACCCGCTTGGCCGCCTCCTCGCGCGCGAGGCGCGCGGCGGTGGGCTCCTTGGATGGGGCGAAGAACAGTCCCGCCTCGTCGCGCCTGCACACGGCCTCCGTGTGCCACGGTGCGTCCTGATCGCGGTCCCGCACGGGCACCCGCTGCTGCGGAACGGCGGTGACCTGCGAGGACTGATGCGGCGGATGCAGCACGGTCTACTCCTGACGACGGCTTACGGCGGCTTTCGCGAGCTTCAGAGGCAACGGGGTCGATCGGTAGACGATGCCCCAAGCTCTACCCGCTGTGTCGACGCCTATGCACTGAGTTCCGAAGCACGGAAGTTCCCTGGCGCATACGGGAGTTCGGCCGCCGGGTGCCGCGAGGTCAGCCGAAGTGCTTGCGCAGGTGCTTCTCCAGGTTCGCGATGATCTTGCCGCGCTTGGGGCGCGCCTCGATGCTGCCGAGCACCGCGGCCCCCTCGACGTGGACGACCGGCGCGTCGGACTCCGGCGCGTCCATCGCGTGCACCTCGAAGCTGCCGAGGATGCCGCCGCCGCTGCCGCGCAGCGAGATGTTCTCCGGGACCCGGATGTCGACGCTGCCGAAGACGGAGACCGCCTTGATGTAGACCTGCGGGTACTCGAAGATCGCCTCGCTGAGGTCGATCTCCACGCTGCCGAACACGGCGTACGCGTGCGTGCGGCGGCCCACGCGCCAGCGGCCTCTGCGGGTGGTCGAGCTGAACACCGCCACCAGGTTCTCCCCCGGCACCGGCGGGACGGAGCCGGGTTCCGGCCGGGTCGGCCGCGGGGAGGCGGCGGACGGGCGGTCCGCGTGCGCGCCCGGCAGATCCCTGACCAGTGGCTCCAGCTCGCCCACCGTCTTGGCGCGGTACACCCCGTCGACCCGCTCGGCGTGCTCGTCCGCGTCGAGCCGGCCCTCCGCCAGAGCCTCGCGCAGGATGTCCGCGATCCGGTCGCGGTCCGCGTCGGACGCACGCAGGTCGGTCGGCTCCGCCACGGGGGCGCTGGGCTCAGGGCTCTTTTGAAGGTCCACGACAGCAGCGTACCCAAACGCGATAGATCGCGACTAGGGTGCGCGGGCACCCGACCCCGCCCTACTGAGCCTTACCTCACAGGTCCGGCCGCGCGGCCAGGTTCTACGCTGGTTGGCGCTGCCAACGGATGCCAGCGCTGCCACCGGCCGAAAGAGGAATGGGCGAGATGCCTGAGTTCGCGTACACCGATCTGCTCCCCCAGGGCGAGGACACCACCCCGTACCGCCTGGTGACCTCGGAGGGCGTCTCCACCGCCGAGGGGCCGGACGGCCGTACGTTCCTGAAGGTCGAGCCGGAGGCGCTGCGCAAGCTGGCCGAGGAGGCCATCCACGACATCCAGCACTACCTGCGCCCGGCCCACCTCGCGCAGCTGCGCCGCATCGTCGACGACCCCGAGGCGTCGAACAACGACAAGTTCGTGGCGCTGGACCTGCTGAAGAACGCGAACATCGCCGCGGCCGGCGTGCTGCCGATGTGCCAGGACACCGGCACCGCGATCGTCATGGGCAAGCGCGGGCAGAACGTGCTGACCGAGGGCCAGGACGAGAAGGCGCTCTCCAAGGGCATCTACGACGCGTACAAGAACCTGAACCTGCGCTACTCGCAGATGGCCCCGCTGACCATGTGGGACGAGAAGAACACGGGCTCGAACCTGCCCGCGCAGATCGAGCTGTACGCGACCGACGGCGGCGCCTACAAGTTCCTCTTCATGGCGAAGGGCGGCGGCTCGGCCAACAAGTCGTTCCTCTACCAGGAGACGAAGGCGGTCCTCAACGAGGGCTCCATGATGAAGTTCCTGGAGGAGAAGATCCGCTCGCTGGGCACCGCCGCGTGCCCGCCGTACCACCTCGCCATCGTCGTCGGCGGCACGAGCGCCGAGTACGCGCT
Organism: Streptomyces sp. NPDC046716; assembly: GCF_040645755.1. Taxonomy (NCBI): domain Bacteria; kingdom Bacillati; phylum Actinomycetota; class Actinomycetes; order Kitasatosporales; family Streptomycetaceae; genus Streptomyces; species Streptomyces sp. NPDC046716. Next base: position 9,565 of record NZ_JBEYYU010000055.1, on the reverse strand, counting down.
GAAGACCGCGAAGTACGCCTCCGCGCACTACCTGGACAACGTGCCCTCCGAGGGCTCCGCGCTCGGCCACGGCTTCCGGGACAAGGAGCTGGAGGAGAAGGTCTTCGAGCTGACGCAGAAGATCGGCATCGGCGCGCAGTTCGGCGGCAAGTACTTCTGCCACGACGTGCGCGTCGTGCGCCTGCCGCGGCACGGCGCCTCCTGCCCCGTCGCCATCGCCGTCTCCTGCTCGGCCGACCGCCAGGCCGTCGCGAAGATCACCGCCGAGGGCGTCTTCCTGGAGCAGGTGGAGACGGACCCGGCGCGCTTCCTGCCGGAGACGACCGACGAGCACCTCGACGAGTCGAGCGACGTCGTGAAGATCGACCTCAACCAGCCGATGGACGCCATCCTCGCCGAGCTGACCAAGTACCCGGTGAAGACGCGCCTCTCGCTCTCCGGCCCGCTCGTCGTCGCCCGCGACATCGCGCACGCCAAGATCAAGGAGCGGCTCGACGCGGGCGAGGAGATGCCGCAGTACCTGAAGGACCACCCGGTGTACTACGCGGGCCCCGCGAAGACGCCCGAGGGGTACGCGTCCGGCTCCTTCGGCCCGACGACGGCCGGCCGCATGGACTCGTACGTGGAGCAGTTCCAGGCCGCGGGCGGCTCCAAGGTGATGCTCGCCAAGGGCAACCGCAGCAAGCAGGTCACCGACGCGTGCGACGCACACGGCGGCTTCTACCTCGGCTCCATCGGCGGCCCGGCCGCCCGTCTCGCCCAGGACTGCATCAAGAAGGTCGAGGTCGTCGAGTACGAGGAGCTCGGCATGGAGGCCGTCTGGAAGATCGAGGTCGAGGACTTCCCCGCGTTCGTCGTCGTCGACGACAAGGGCAACGACTTCTTCCAGAACCCGGCCCCCGAGCCGACGTTCACGCACATCCCGGTGCGCGGTCCCGGCCTGGTCTGACCCCGCCCGCGTATCCGCCGGACGGGCCCGAGCTCCCTTCATCGGCCCGTCCGGCTCAGCGCCGGGAACACCGGCGCCACCGCACGTGCTGTACCGGGTATGAGCGACTACCGCATCGAGCACGATTCCATGGGCGAGGTCCGTGTCCCCGCCGCCGCCAAGTGGCGGGCCCAGACGCAGCGCGCCGTGGAGAACTTCCCCGTCTCCGGCCAGCGCCTGGAGCGCGCCCACATCGAGGCCCTGGCCCGCATCAAGGGCGCGGCCGCGAAGGTCAACGCGGAGCTCGGGGTGCTCGACAAGGACATCGCCGACGCCATCGCGGACGCGGCGGCGGAGGTCGCCGAGGGACGCTGGGACGACGAGTTCCCGGTCGACGTCTTCCAGACCGGCTCCGGCACCTCGTCGAACATGAACACCAACGAGGTGCTGGCCACCCTGGCCACCGAGCGCCTCGGCCGGGACGTGCACCCGAACGACCACGTCAACGCCTCGCAGTCGTCGAACGACGTCTTCCCCTCCTCGATCCACATCGCGGCGACGGCCGCCGTCACCCACGACCTGATCCCGGCCCTCGACCACCTGGCCGCGTCCCTGGAGCGCAAGGCGGCGGAGTTCGCCGACGTCGTGAAGTCGGGCCGTACGCACCTGATGGACGCGACGCCGGTGACGCTGGGCCAGGAGTTCGGCGGGTACGCGGCGCAGATCCGCTACGGCGTCGAGCGGCTCACCGCCTCGCTCCCCCGGCTCGCCGAGCTGCCCCTGGGCGGCACGGCCGTCGGTACGGGGATCAACACGCCGCCCGGGTTCTCACCGGCGGTGATCGCCGAGGTCGCCCGCGCCACCGGGCTGCCGCTGACCGAGGCGCGCGACCACTTCGAGGCGCAGGGCGCGCGCGACGGCATCGTGGAGACCAGCGGGCAGCTGCGCACGATCGCGGTCGGCCTGACGAAGATCTCCAACGATCTGCGGTGGGCGGCGTCGGGCCCGCGCACCGGACTGGCCGAGATCAGTCTGCCGGACCTCCAGCCCGGCTCGTCGATCATGCCGGGCAAGGTGAACCCGGTCATTCCCGAGGCGACGCTGATGGTCGCCGCACAGGTGATCGGCAACGACGCGACCGTGGCCACGGCGGGCGCGGCGGGCAATTTCGAGCTGAACGTCATGCTTCCGGTGATCGCCAAGAACGTCCTGGAATCGATCCGGCTGCTCGCCAACGTCGCCCGGCTGCTCGCCGACCGCACGGTCGACGGCATCACCGCGAACCGGGAGCGCGCCCGCGAGTACGCCGAGTCGTCCCCCTCGGTCGTGACCCCGCTCAACAAGTACATCGGCTACGAGGAGGCGGCCAAGGTCGCCAAGAAGTCCCTCGCCGAGCGGAAGACCATCCGCGAGGTCGTCATCGAGGGCGGCTACGTCGAGCGCGGCGACCTGACCGAGGCGCAGCTGGACGAGGCACTGGATGTCCTGCGGATGACCCGTCCGTAACGAGTGATGGCCGATAGACGTAATCGTGACGCCGGTCGCTGTCGACCTATGCCAGCGGCACCTAATATCTGTCCATGACAGACAACGACCGGACGGGCGAGGGGCGCTGGGCGCCCGGGGAGCGGATCCTGTGGCGCTATCGCGCCAATACGGGCCACCCGGGTTCCGGGCCGGTCCACATCTGCCGTCCGGTCACCGTCGTCCAGGACACCGACGACCTGCTCGCCGCCTGGATGGCCCCCGGCACCGAGTGCGTCAGGCCGGTGCTCGCGGACGGCACCCCGCTGCACCGCGAGCCGCTGGCGACCCGCTACACCAAGCCGCGCACCGTGCACCGCGACCGCTGGTTCGGCGCCGGCGTGCTGAAGCTGGCGCGCCCCGGCGAGCCGTGGTCGGTGTGGCTGTTCTGGGAGTCGGACTGGCGCTTCCGCAACTGGTACGTGAACCTCGAACAGCCGCAGACCCGCTGGTCGGGCGGGGTCGACTCCGAGGACCACTTCCTCGACCTGTCGGTGTACGAGGACCGGAGCTGGCGCTGGCACGACGAGGACGAGTTCGCGCAGGCCCAGACCGTGGGACTGATGAGCGCGGAGCAGGCCCGGCGGGTGCGGGCGGCGGGGGCGCGGGCCGTCGAGGTGATCGAGGGCTGGGGGCATCCGTTCGCCGACGGCTGGGAGCACTGGCGCCCCGATCCGGCGTGGCCGGTGCCGGAGCTGCCCGTCGACTGGGACCGTACGCCCGCGCATGTGTCCTCATGAGACCCTTGATGCGCCCCCGGGGAGGAAACGTAGGATCGTCCTCCGCAAGAGCGGACAACTGCAGATGTGTGGAGTTCGGGCAGCAACTCTTCGCACCCGCAGTGGGTCTGACACGATGTCAACGAGGTCATCGAGGGGCGGCGGGACCGTGAACGTGGGTGGATCGGGCGGCGTGGGCCGTCACTTCAGCCGGCCGGGCGGGTCCCCGCCCGGGATGGCCGACAGACACCTGCCCGCAGACGTCTCCGTTCCGTGCGACGCCGGGATTCCGTTCCCTGGGCACGCGTTCCGGGTATCGGCCCTTCTGCAGGCACCAGTGGCACGGCGCGCAGCCCCGGACGGACGGATTCGACACGCGTGACGGAGCACTCAGCCTCTTATCAAGGCTCCCACGAAGGCCGCCATCACGGCATGGCGGCCCGCCCCGCGGACCCTCGCGCGGCGCTGCGGCACACCCCGCAGTCCGCGGAGGGCTCCAGCGGGTTACCCGAACAGCCTCGCCGTGCCGCCACGTCCGCCGCGGACGCCGAGCACTCGCAGCCGAGGACGTCGTCGCCCGAGCCGGTGCGCCCCGATCCGTCCGGGCCGCGGCCGCCGGACGGCGCCGAGCGGCGCTCCGGGCAGCCGCGGCCGGCGGGCCAGCCGGTGGCGATGCGCCGGGACGGTGACCGGCTGCGGTTCGTGGGCGCCGCGACCCGGCGGATCGCGCGCGGCATCGACCTCGACGAGATCGTGATGGGCCTGTGCCGGGCCACGGTGCCGACGTTCTCGGACGCCATCCTGGTCTATCTGCGCGAGCCGCTGCCGGTCGGCGACGAGCGCCCGACGGGCCCGATGGTGCTGCGGCTGCGCCGCACCGACCGGATCCCCGACGCGGACGCCGACGACACCGACAACGGCTCCATCCTGACCGTGCCGCTCCAACCGCAGACGGAACTGGCCTCGGGCAGCGCCGAGTTGTGCGAGGTGCGGGTCGGCGGCGCGCTCGCCGAGGTGCTGCGCGGCGTGCGTCCGGTGTTCGCGGACACCACGGCCGCGCAGGCCGCGCTGCCCGAACTCCTGGGCGGGGAGCCGTCGCTGCCGACCGGGCAGCGCGTCATCCTGGCCCCGCTGCGCGGGCGCCGCAGGGTGATCGGTGCGGCGGTCTTCCTGCGCCGCCAGGACCGGATCGCCTTCGACCCCGACGACCTGCTGGTGGCGGGGCAGCTGGCGACGCACAGCGCGCTCGGCATCGACAAGGCGGTCCTGTACGGGCGCGAGGCGTACATCGCCGACGAGTTGCAGCGCACCATGCTCCCGGAGACCCTGCCGCGTCCGACGGGCGTCCGGCTGGCCTCGCGCTATCTGCCGGCGGCGGAGACGGCGCGGGTCGGCGGCGACTGGTACGACGCGATCCCGCTGCCGGGCAGCCGGGTCGCCCTGGTCGTCGGTGACGTCATGGGGCACTCGATGACGTCGGCGGCCATCATGGGCCAGCTGCGCACGACGGCGCAGACCCTCGCGGGGCTCGACCTGCCGCCGCAGGAGGTCCTGCACCACCTCGACGAGCAGGCCCAGCGGCTCGGCACCGACCGCATGGCGACCTGCATGTACGCGGTCTACGACCCGGTCTCGCACCGCATCACCATCGCCAACGCCGGGCATCCGCCGCCGGTCCTGCTGCATCTGGGCGGGCGCGCCGAGGTGCTGCGGGTGCCGCCGGGCGCCCCGATCGGCGTCGGCGGCGTCGACTTCGAGGCGGTGGAGCTGGACGCGCCCGCCGGGGCGACCCTGCTCCTCTACACGGACGGGCTCGTCGAGTCCCGGCTGCGCGACGTGTGGACGGGCATAGAGCAGCTGCGGGAACGGCTGGCGAACACGGCCCAGTTGACGGGCCCGGACCATCCGCCGCCCCTGGAGGCCCTCTGCGACGAGGTGCTCGACATGCTCGGCCCCGGCGACCGGGACGACGACATCGCGCTGCTCGCGGCCCGCTTCGACGGGATCGCGCCGAGCGACGTCGCGTACTGGTTCCTGGAGCCGGAGGACGCGGCGCCGTCCCGGGCGCGGCGGCTCGCGCGCAGCGCGCTGGCCCGCTGGGGCCTGGAGGAACTGACCGACTCCGTCGAGCTGCTGGTCAGCGAGGTCGTCACCAACGCGGTGCGGTACGCGTCCCGGCCGGTGACGCTGCGGCTGCTGCGCACCGATGTGCTGCGCTGCGAAGTCGGCGACGACGTACCGCAGTTGCCCCGGCAGCGGCAGGCGCGCGCCACCGACGAGGGCGGCCGCGGCCTGTTCCTGGTGAACCGTCTCGCCAGGCGCTGGGGCGCCACCCGGCTGTCCACCGGCAAGGTGGTCTGGTTCGAGCTGGCGCGGCCCGGCAGCGGCCCGTCGTAGGCCGTACGGCAGGCATGTACGCACGCCGAAGGGGCGCCGGATTCGATCCGGCGCCCCTTCGCGTGGCCGTGACTACTCCTGCTGTTGTCTGTCGTTCGCCGGGTTCTCCGGGAGCTCGATCGTCGGGGAGTCCGTCGGGGGCGGCTCCTCCGTCGTCGGCGTCTGGGTCGGCGTCTGGGTCGTCGGCTCCTGGGACGGCGTCGTCGGCGTCTGGCTGGGTGCCTTCGTCGTCGGCGTCTGGCTCGGCGTCTGGCTGGGCGTGTCGCTCGGGGTGACCGGGGCCGAGGTCGTCGGCTTGACGCCCGCGCCCATGTCCGTGTCCAGGTCGAACTTGCTGGTGGAGCCGGTCGCGTTGAAGGTGTACTGGGCCCAGATCTGGGCCGGGAACGCGCCACCGTTGACCCGGCCGCCGCCGGCCGCGCCGCTCAGCGAGACCTGGCCGCCCTTGCCGACCGGGGTCTTCTTGTCGTCGCAGGACAGGGTCCGCTTCCCGGCCGCCTCGCCGAACAGGCCGACGGAGGTGACGAGGTCCGGGGTGTAGCCGGTGAACCAGGCCGAGCGGTTGCAGTCGGACGTACCCGTCTTGCCCGCCACCTGCTGGCCGGCGCGCGCCGGGTTGTCGCGGACCGACGTCTTCGCCGTACCGTCGTCGACCACGCCGGTCAGCACCGAGGTGACCGAGTCGGCGACCCCGCGGTCCAGGACCTGCCCGCCGATGGCGTCCGGCAGCGGCTGGTCCTGGCCCCCGTAGGTCACCGACTTGAGGAGCTTCGGGGTGACCTTCCTGCCGTGGTTGTCGAGGGTCGCGTAGACCCCGGCCATCTCCAGCGGGCTCGCGCCCATGGTGCCGAGGGTCTGGGCCGCGTACGGCTTGAGGTCGCCGGAGTCCATGCCGAGCTGCTTGGCCGTCTCCATGACCTTGTCCATGCCGACGTCGACGCCCATCTGGGCGAAGACGGAGTTGATGGACTTGTTCATGGCGGTCTGGACGGTGACCGGGCCGTAGTCCTGGTCGTCCTCGTTCGGCGGGGCGAAGCCGACCTTCTTGCCGTCCTCCTCCACCGGGCGCTTGCTCGTGCCGTCGTAGCTGGTGCTGGCCTTGATCTGCTGGCCGGACTGGGTGTCGGCACTGTCGGCGAGGGCCGCCGCCAGGATGATCGGCTTGAAGGTGGAGGCGGGCTGGTAGTCGGAGCGCGTGGCGTTGTTGGTGTAGTGCTCGGTGTAGCCCCTGCCGCCGTACATGGCGAGGACCTTGCCGGTCTTCGGGTCGACCGACACCGCGCCGGCCTGCACGTCCGCGTCGGTCTCGCTGCGCTTGGGGTTCAGCTTGTCGGTCAGCTGGTCCTTGACCGACTGCTCCAGCTGCTTCTGCTTCTTGCGGTTGATGTTGAGGGTGATCGTGTAGCCACCCGCGTCGAACTTCTCCTTGGGGATGTCGAGGTCCTTGATGGCCTCGGCCTTCGCGGCCTCGTAGAGATAGCCCTCCTGGCCGGTGAGGCCGGAGGCGGCCTTCGGCTTGCGCGGCTTGGGGAAGGTCATGTCCTTGCGCTCGCCCGCGTCGAGCCAGTGCATCTCGACCATGTTGTCGAGGACGTAGTTCCAGCGTGCCGTGACGAGCTTCCTGCCGGTCTCGGTGGCGCTCGAATAGTCGTACTGGCTGGGGGCCTGGAGCAGCGCGGCGAGGTAGGCGCCCTGCTCCGGCTTCAGCTTCGCGGCGTCGACGCCGTAGTAGGCCTGGGCGGCGGCCTGGATGCCCCAGGCGCCGCGGCCGTAGTAGCTGGTGTTGATGTAGCCGGCGAGGATCTCTTCCTTGGAGCTCTGCCGCTCCACCTTCAGCGAGATGACCAGTTCCTTCAGCTTGCGCGTGACGGTCTGGTCCTGCGTGAGGTAGTAGTTCTTCACGTACTGCTGGGTGATGGTCGAACCACCCTGCTTGCCCTTGCCGGACAGGGTGTTGAACAGACCGCGGGCGGTGCCCTTCAGGTCGACGCCCTTGTCGGTGTAGAACGACTTGTTCTCGGCGGCCACGAAGGAGCGCTGCACCTCCTGGGGGAGGTCCGCCAGCTGGACGATCTCGCGGTTGACCTCGCCGGTGCGGGCCATGACGGTGCCGTCGCTGTACTCGAAGGTGTTGCTCTGCAGCTTGGCCTGATTGTTGCCGTTGGGTATGTCGATGACCATGTAGAGCACGACGAACGCGCCCATGCAGACCAGTACGACGCCGAAGAAGGCGCCCAGCAGCTTCTTCCAGGTGAACATCCGGCGTATGAACCCCCGGTCGCCCTTGCCGTCCTTGCTCTTCCTACGGTCCGCGCGCCCGCCCTCGGCACGGTGTCCCGTCGCAGGGGCGGGCGCGCCACGGCGTGCGCCACCGCGCTGCCGTGCCCGCCGCTCTTCCGCTCGGCCCATGACGTCTACCGCTCCGCATCTCGTCGTTCTCGGCGTGCTCCGGTGCGCGGATCATGCCGCACCGGCCTGTGAACCCGGTTCTTCCACCCCCAGCAGGGCTAATCAGTGCATGAAGCTAACACCGCGCCTACCGGCCAATTCCGGCCTATCCGGGCTTTTCGGGACGTGACAATCAGCACGCACCTCAAGAGATCCGACGAGCAACACATGCGTAAGGTTGCCACCTGGGTTAAAGTGATATCACTTTGCTAGACAGGGTTCGCGCCACCTCCGACGCGAACCAGCAGCTCAGCAATGCTTCAGGGAAACGGGGACAGTTATGCCCGAGACGGACGCCACACCCGATGTACCGCAGATGCCCCGGACCGGCGTGCGCGAATTCACGGCCCACAGCATCGGCGGCGGCCTCGCTCTCCTGCTCGGTCTCGTCGGGCTGATCGCGGGCGCCGCGCTGGTCGCGGTCGGCGCCGGGGTCGACTCGGTCGGCGTCAAGGCCACCCTGATCCCGGTCGGCATCGCGCTCGCGATCGCCGCCTTCTTCGCCATGAGCGGGCTGAACATGGTGGCGCCGGGCGAGGCCCGCGTCGTCCAGCTCTTCGGCCGCTACCGGGGCACGATCCGCACGGACGGCCTGCGCTGGGTGAACCCGCTCACCTCGCGCACCAAGATCTCGACGCGCGTGCGCAACCACGAGACGGCCGTCCTGAAGGTCAACGACGCCTACGGCAACCCGATCGAGCTCGCCGCCGTCGTGGTGTGGAAGGTCGAGGACACCGCGCAGGCCACCTTCGAGGTCGACGACTTCCTGGAGTTCGTCTCGACGCAGACCGAGGCGGCGGTGCGGCACATCGCGATCGAGTACCCGTACGACGCCCATGACGAGGAGGGCCTGTCGCTGCGCGGGAACGCCGAGGAGATCACCGAGAAGCTGGCCGTCGAGCTGCACGCGCGCGTGGAGGCGGCCGGGGTCCAGATCATCGAGTCCCGGTTCACGCACCTCGCGTACGCGCCGGAGATCGCCTCGGCGATGCTCCAGCGGCAGCAGGCCGGTGCCGTGGTCGCCGCGCGGCGGCAGATCGTGGACGGCGCGGTCGGCATGGTCGAGGCGGCGCTCGCGCGGATCTCCGAGCAGGAGATCGTCGAGCTGGACGAGGAGCGCAAGGCCACCATGGTCTCGAACCTGCTCGTGGTGCTCTGCGGGGACCGTGCGGCGCAGCCCGTGCTGAACACCGGGACGCTCTACCAGTGACGCCGCGTCCGCGTAAGCAGGTGCTGCTGCGGCTCGATCCCGCCGTGTACGACGCGCTCGCGCGGTGGGCCGGCGATGAGCTCCGCTCGGCGAACGCGCAGATCGAGTTTCTGCTGCGGCGGGCTCTCGCCGAGTCCGGGCGGCTTCCCGGTGGGGCTGGGCCGATACCCCGGCGGGGTCGTCCGCCCAAGAGCTCGGACGGCGCGGGTGGTTCGGCGGCCGACGGCTAGCGGTGGCTGATCGCGCAGTTCCCCGCGCCCCTGGGCGAGCGCAGCTCGCTTCAGGGTCGGTGTCCGTGGGGCGTGCGGGTGCGTCCACCGCGGACCACAGGTCGAGGGC
>NZ_JBEYYU010000054.1:0-60574 GCF_040645755.1 Streptomyces sp. NPDC046716 | reverse complement strand
GCAGTTCCCCGCGCCCCTGAAGCGAGCTGCGCTCGCTCAGGGGCAGGGGAAGGCGCGCGCAGCGCATGCCTTCAGGGGCGCGGGGAACTGCGCGACCAGCCACGACGGACCCGCACCCGAACACGCACCCCCCACATGCCGACCCACCCCACAGGAGGCACCCATGACCACCACCGTTCATGAATCCGCCACCGAGACGACGACCCCGGAACTGACATCGCCCGGCGCCGCGACCACCCTCCTCGACGACTACCGCCCCGCCACCGACCGCCTCATAGCCACCCCGCACCACACCCTCCTCGCCCACGGCACCCTCGCCGAACTCCCGCACACCGACGCCCCGTTGACCGCCCGCGTACGGGACCTCCTGAACGAGGCCCGCCGCCGCACGGGCGAGCCACAGCCCCTCGTGCTCGGCGCCCTCCCGTTCGACCCGGCCGCCCCGCCCGCGCTGGCCGTCCCCGAACGCGTCCGCAGAGCACCGGCGTTGAGGACCGACCCGCTGATCGCGCTGCCGGTCCCGGTCACCGGAGACGCCGCCGACTGGCAGGTGCGCGAGATACCGGCGCCGCGGGTGTACGGCGATGCCGTGGCCGCCGCCGTCGCCCGGATGCGGGCCGGCGAGTTCGACAAGGTCGTCCTCGCCCGCACCCTCGAACTGACCGCCCCGCACGCCCCCGACCTCCCCGCGATGCTGCGCCGGCTGGCCCGCCGGGACCCGTCCGGCTACACCTTCGCCGTGCCCACCGCCCCGGGCCGCACACTGATCGGCGCAAGCCCCGAACTCCTCGTCGCCCGCCGGGGAGCGCAGCTCACCGCCAACCCCCTCGCGGGCTCCGCACCGCGCAGCGCCGACCTCGCCGAGGACGTCCGGCGGGCCGCCGCGCTCCTCGAATCCCCGAAGGACCTGCACGAACACGCCGTGGTCGTGGCCGCGGTACGCGAGGCGCTCGCCCCGTTCTGCCGCACCATCGACGTCCCGGAGCGCCCCACCCTCGTCCGTACGGCCGCGATGTGGCACCTGTCGACGACGGTCACCGGCGAACTCACCGACCCCGACAGCACCACCGCGCTCGACCTCGCCGGTGCCCTGCACCCGACCCCGGCCGTCTGCGGCACCCCGACCGCCGTGGCCCGGCGGGTGATCGCCGAGTCCGAGCCCTTCGACCGCGGCGCCTACACCGGCATGGTCGGCTGGCAGAACGCCGCCGGTGACGGCGACTGGGTCGTCACCATCCGCTGCGCCGAGGCCGAGGGCAATCGCCTGCGCCTGTTCGCGGGCGCCGGAGTGGTCGCCGCGTCCTCGCCGGAGGCGGAGACCGCCGAGACCGGCGCCAAGTTCCGTACCTTCCTCAGCGCCGTGGGAGCCGCCCTGTGACCGCCGACGCCCTGACCCCGGGAACGGACGCGCCCACCTGGCCCGCCGCGTTCGCCGAGCGCTACCGCGCGGCCGGCTACTGGCGCGGCGAGACGTTCGGCGGTGTGCTGCGCGAACGCGCCGAGAGCCACCCGGAGCGGATCGCCCTCGTCGACCCGGCGCCCGTCCGGCGCACCTGGACCTACGGCGAACTCGACGAGCGCGCCGACCGGCTGGCCGCCGGCTTCGCCGCCCGCGGCATCGGCAAGGGCGACCGCGTCGTCGTCCAGCTGCCGAACATCGGCGAGTTCATCGAAGTCGTCTTCGCCCTGTTCCGCATCGGCGCCCTGCCGGTGTACGCCCTGCCGGCCCACCGCGAGGCGGAGATCGGCTACTTCTGCGCCTTCACCGAGGCCGTCGCGTACGTCGTCCCGGACCGGCACGCCGGATTCGACCACCGGACACTCGCCACCACGGTCAAGGAACGCACGCCGTCGCTGCGGCACGTCTTCGTCGTGGGCGACCCCGGCGAGCACACCGCGCTGGACGAAGTGCCGTGCGATCCGGTCGAGTTGACCGGACCCGAACCACACGAACTCGCCTTCCTCCAGCTCTCCGGCGGCACCACCGGCCGCCCGAAACTGATCCCGCGCACCCACGACGACTACCTGTACTCCCTGTGGGGGTCGAACGACATCTGCGGCGTCGACGCCGACACCCGCTTCCTCGTCGTCCTGCCCGCCGCCCACAACTTCCCGATGAGCTCGCCCGGCTGGCTCGGCGTGCTGTACGCGGGCGGCACCGTCGTCATGTCCCCGGGCACCGACCCCGACACGGCCTTCCCGATCGTCGCCGCCGAACGCGTCACCATGACCGGGCTCGTCCCGCCGCTCGCCCTCGTCTGGACCCACGCGGGCTCCGACACCCGGCACGACCTGTCCTCGCTCGACCTCGTCCTGGTCGGCGGCGCCAAGTACAGCGAGGCCGCCGCCCGCAGACTCACCCCCGCGCTCGGCAGCAGGCTGATGCAGGTCTTCGGCATGGCCGAGGGCCTCGTCAACTACACGCGCCTGGACGACGATCCGGAGACCGTCGTCACCACACAGGGCCTGCCCATCTCCCCGGACGACGAGATCCGCGTCGTCGACGACGCCGACCAGGACGTCCCCGACGGGGAGTTCGGGCACCTGCTGACCCGGGGCCCGTACACCATCCGCGGCTACTGGCGCGCCCCCGAGCACAACGCCCGCTCCTTCACCGCCGACGGCTTCTACCGCACCGGCGACATCGTGCGCCGCACCCCCGGCGGCCACCTCGTCGTCGAGGGCCGGGCCAAGGACCAGATCAACCGCGGCGGCGAGAAGATCGCCCCCGAGGAGATCGAGAACATCATCCTCGCCCATCCGGCCGTGCACGACGTCTCCCTCGTCGCCGTCCCCGACGCGTACCTGGGCGAGCGGTCCCTCGCCTACGTCGTCCTGCGCCCGGACGCCGCACCCCTGAGGCCGGTCGCCGTGAAGCGGTTCGTCCGGGAGCGGGGCGTGGCCGCGTACAAGGTGCCCGACCTCGTCGAGTTCGTCGACGTCTTCCCGCAGACCGGCATCGGCAAGACGGCCAAGAAGCAGCAGCGGTCCACCGCCGAACAGCACTGAAACACCTGGAGATTCCCCCCATGGCGCTCCCCACCATCGCCGCGTATCCGCTCCCGGCCCCGGCCGAGCTCCCCGCCAACCGGGTCTCCTGGACGGTCGACCCGGCCCGCGCGGTCCTCCTCGTGCACGACCTCCAGCACCACTTCCTCGCCAAGTACCCGCAAGAGCAGCAGCCGTTGACCGGCATGCTCGACAACTCCGCCCGGCTGATCGAGGAGAGCCGCGCCCTCGGCGTCCCCGTCGTGTACTCCGCCCAGCGCGGTGGCCAGACCCCCGAGGAACGCGGACTCCAGCTCGACTTCTGGGGACCCGGCGTCGCCGACGACCCGCAGGCCCTCGCGACCCCGGACCCGGTCGCGCCCCGCGCCGGCGACACCGTCCTCACCAAGTGGAAGTACAGCGCCTTCGTGCGCACCGAACTCGCCGACCTGATGGCCGCGGCGGGCCGCGACCAACTGGTGATCGTCGGCGTCTACGCCCACATCGGCGTCCTCATCAGCGCCTGCGACGCGTGGATGCGCGACATCCAGGCGTTCGTCGTCGCCGACGCCGTCGCCGACTTCACGCGCGACGACCACGACATGGCCCTGCGCTGGGCGGCGGGCCGCTGCGCCGTCGTCACCACGACCGACGCCCTCATCGAGGAGGTACGGGCCGCATGACCCTCACCGTCGAACAGATCCGCACCGACGTCGCCGACTGCCTCGGGGAGGACCCCGCCGACATCCCCGTCGACGAGAACCTCGTCGACTTCGGCCTGGACTCCGTCCGCGTCATGACCCTCCTCGAACGCTGGCGCCGCGACCACGGCGTGACGGCCTCCTTCGTCGACCTCGCCGAGCAGCCCGCCGTCGAGGCCTGGGCGAAGATCCTGGGGGTGAGCGCCTCATGACTCCCGTCACCCCCGTCGTCGGCCCGGACACCACCCGCCGCGACCTCGTGCTGCCGCTCACCGCGGCCCAGTCCGGCATGTGGTTCGCCCAGGCCCTCGACCCGCTCAGCCCCGCCCAGAACACCGCCGAGTACCTGGTGATCGAGGGCGACCTCGACCCCGAGGCGTTCGCGCGGGCGCTGCGCCGGGTCGTCGCCGAGGCCGACGCGCTCCGCGTCCGCGTCGAGGACACCCCCGACGGACCGCGCCAACGCGTACGCACCGAAGTGGAGTTGCCCCTCACCGTCCACGACGGACTGACCGAGGACGAGGCCGTCGCCCGCATGCGCGCCGACCTCGCGACCCCCGTCGACCTCACCGAGGGCCCGCTCTTCGCACACGCCCTCTTCCACGTGGGCGAGCGCCGCTGGCTGTGGTACCAGCGCATCCACCACCTCGTCATCGACGGCTTCGGCCACTCCCTCCTCGTCCGCCGCACCGCCGAGGTGTACACGGCCCTCGTGCGCGGCGACGAGCCGGGACCACGCACCTTCGCCCCCCTCGCCGACCTGCTGGCCGTCGACACCGAGTACCGGTCCTCCGACGCCTTCGCCGCCGACCGCGCCCACTGGGGCGAGGCCTTCGCCGACCGCCCCGAGGCCCCCCGGCTCGCGGGCCGCGGCGCGCTGCCGTCCCGCACCTTCCACCGCCGTACGACGACGGTGGCACCCCAGGTCCGCGACCGGCTCCGCGACCTCGCCGCCCGCACCCGCGCCACCTGGCCCGACGTCCTCGTCGCCGCCCAGGCCCTCTACACCGCCCGCGCCACCGGCCGCGCCGACGTCGTCCTCGGCCTGCCGATGATGGGCCGGATGGGCTCCGTCGCCCTGCGCGTACCCGGCATGGTCATGAACGTGCTGCCCCTGCGGCTGACCGTCGCCCCGGACGCCACCTTCGCCGAACTGGTCCGCCAGGTCGTCCTCGGCATCCGCGACGTGCGCCGCCACCAGCGCTACCGCTACGAGGACATCCGGCGCGACCTCGGCCTGCTCGGCGAGCAGCGCGGCCTGGTCGGCCCCCTCGTCAACGTCATGCCGTTCGACTACGGCGTCGACTTCGCCGGCGCCCCGGCCACCGCCCACAACCTGTCCGCGGGCCCGGTCGACGACCTCACCGTCAACATCTACGACCGCGCCGACGGCCGCGGCCTGCGCATCGACCACGACGGCAACCCCGCCCTCTACGACGAGGCCGACCTCGCCGCGCACCAGGCCCGCTTCGTCCACCTGCTGGAAGGCCTCGCCGACAGCGACCCGCACACCTCGCTCGCCGGCCGCTCCATCGCCACCCCCGCCGAACTCCACCTCGTCCTCGACGAGTTCAACCGCACCGAGCGCGTCCTTCCCCCCACCACCCTCGTCGGACCGATCGAGGCACAGGCCGCCCGCACCCCGGACGCGCCCGCCCTCGTGTACGGCGACACCCTCCTCACGTACGCCGAACTCGACTCCCGCGCCAACCGGTTGGCCCGCCATCTGCGCACCCTCGGCGCCGCGCCCGGCGAACTGGTCGCCGTCTGCGTGCCGCGCTCCGTCGAGCTGATCGTCACCCTGCTCGCCGTCCTGAAGGCGGGCGCCGCCTACCTTCCGCTCGACCCGGACTACCCCGAACAGCGCCTGGCCCACATGCTCGACGACGCGGCGCCCGTGTGCGCCGTCACCGACCGCCCCGGGCGACTGCCCGCCGGACCGGCCACACCCCGGGTCGTCCTCGACGGCCTCGACCTCTCCGCGTACGCCACGGTGAACCCGGCCCGCGCGCTCACACCCGCGCACCCCGCGTACGTCATCTACACCTCCGGTTCCACCGGCCGCCCCAAGGGCGTCGTCGTCCCGCACGCGGCGATCGACAACCGGCTGCGCTGGATGCAGCACACCTACCCGATCGGGCCCGGCGACCGGGTGCTCCAGAAGACACCGTCCTCGTTCGACGTGTCCGTCTGGGAGTTCTTCTGGCCGCTGCGGGAGGGCGCGACCCTCGTCGTCGCCGAGCCCGGCGGCCACAGGGACCCCGACTATCTGGCCGCCCTCATCCGCGAACAGGCCGTCACCACCTGCCACTTCGTGCCGTCGATGCTCCAGGTGTTCCTCGCCGGGCCCGACGCCGCCACGTGCTCCGCCGGTCTGCGCCGCGTGTTCTGCAGCGGCGAGGCCCTGCCCCGCGAGACCGCGGCCGCCTTCGCCCGCACCCTGCCCGGCGTCGAACTGCACAACCTGTACGGCCCCACGGAGGCCGCCGTCGACGTCACCTTCCACGCCTGCGATCCGCAGGACACCGGGCCGGTGCCGATCGGGCGGCCCGTCTGGAACACCCGCCTCTACGTCCTCGACCCGGCGGGCCGCCCCTGCCCGCCCGGCATCGTGGGCGAACTCTTCCTGGCCGGACGCCAGTTGGCCGACGGCTATCTGAACCGGCCCGAGCTGACCGCCGAACGCTTCGTGCCCGACCCGTTCCGCGGCGGCCGCATGTACCGCACCGGCGACCTCGCCCGCTGGACCGAACACGGCGAGGCCGAGTACCTGGGCCGCACCGACCACCAGGTGAAACTGCGCGGCCAGCGCATCGAACTCGGCGAGATCGAGGCGGCGCTCGCGGCCCGGCCCGGTGTCGACGGGGCCTGCGCGCTCGTCCGCGACGACCGGCTCGTCGGCTACGTCACGGGCACCGCCGACCCCACGGAACTGCGCGCGGCCCTCGCCCGTGAGCTGCCCGAGCACATGGTGCCCTCGGCGATCGTGCCCCTCGACGCGTTCCCGCTCAGCCCCAACGGAAAGCTGGACCGCCGCGAACTCCCCGCCCCCGTCTTCGCGGGCGGCACCGGCGGCCGCCCTCCCGCGAGCCCCCGCGAGGAGGCCCTGACCCGCCTCTTCGCCGAGGTCCTCGGCATCGCGCAGGCGGGCCCGGACGACGCGTTCTTCGATCTCGGCGGCACCTCGCTGCTCGCCGTACGCCTCGTGGCACGCGTGCGCGAGGAGCTGGGCGCCGACCTCACCATCGGCTCGCTCTTCGAGGCCCCGACCCCGGCCGCGCTCGCCGCCCGCATCGACGACGGCGGACCCGCCGCGACGGACGCCCTCGGCGTGATCCTGCCCCTGCGCGCGGAGGGCACCCGGGCGCCGCTGTTCGCGATCCACCCGGCGGGCGGCATCTCCTGGTGCTACGCGGGCCTCACCGCCCGCCTCGGCCAGGACCAGCCCGTCTACGGCATCCAGGCCCGCGGCCTGACCTCCGACGCCCCGCTGCCGCCCACCCTGTGGGACCAGGCGGCCGACTACGCCGACGAGATCCGGACGATCCGGCCGCACGGCCCGTACCGGCTCCTCGGCTGGTCGGTCGGCGGCATCCTCGCCCACTCGGTCGCCGTCCTGCTCCAGGAAGCGGGGGAGGAGGTCGAACTCCTCGCCCTGCTCGACGCGTTCCCCGCCGAGCAGTGGCGCGAGCGCCCCGCACCCGAGGAGGGCGACGCCCTCACCGCCGTCCTGCGCATGGCCGGATTCGAACGCGGCGCCGAGCGGACCCGCGCCGACGTCCTCGCCACGCTCCGCAAGGCGGGCAGCCCGCTGGCGGGCCTCACCGACGGCACCCTGTCCCGCATCGTCGACATCGTCCCGCACCACGCCCGCATGATGCGCGAGCACACCCACCGCCGCTACGACGGCGACGTCCTCTTCGTCACGGCGGCGGCCCCGCGCCCCGAGGACTGGCTCACCCGCGAGGCCTGGCGCCCGCACGTCACCGGCCGCCTCACCAACCACGACCTGCCCTGCACCCACCCCGAACTCCTCAGGGACGGACCCGTGGACGAGATCGCGGCGGCGCTGGCGCCACGCCTGAAGGAAGGGGAGGCCCGCGCTTTCTGAGCTGCGCCACCCGGGCGCGTTCCGTACCGTGCCCGGGTGACCGACACCGAGCGAGAACGCCTGCGCCGCACCTTCACCGAGGCGGCCGAGACCTACGACCGGGCCCGTCCCGGCTATCCGCCGCGGGTCCACGACGACCTGGCGGCGCTCGCCGGGGCGGGGCCCGGCTGCCGGGTGCTCGAGATCGGCTGCGGCACCGGCCTGGCGACCGTGCCGCTCGCCGGGCGCGGCTGCCGGATCGTCGCCGTGGAACTCGGCGCCGAACTCGCCGCCGTCGCCCGCCGCAACCTCGCCGGGTATCCCGAAGTCACCGTCGAGACCGCCGCGTTCGAGGACTGGCCGCTGCCGCCCGAACCCTTCGACCTGGTCCTGGCGGCGACCTCGTTCCACTGGATCGACCCCGCCGTGCGCGTCGCGAAGTCCGCCGCCGCGCTGCGCCCCGGCGGCATGCTCGCGACGCTGTCGACCCATCATGTCGCGGGCGGCACAGAACAGTTCTTCGTCGACGTACAGGACTGCTACGAACGCTTCGACCCGGCCACACCGCCCGGCCTGCGCCTCACCGCCGCGGACGACATCCCGTACGACAGCCAGGAGGCACCGAGCCGGAACGTCGCGCAGGGCAACGCTGCGCTGCCCGGCGCCGACCGGTTCGAGCCGCCCGTCTTCCGCCGCTACGAACGCGACCTCACGTTCACCACCCGGCAGTACCTCGACCTCCTGCGCACCTTCTCCGGTACCCGCGCCCTCGCCCCGGCCGCCCGCGCAGGACTCCTCGACTGCGTCGGCCGCCTCATCGACCGCCGCTACGGGGGCACGGTCACCAAGCGCCACCTGACCGAACTCAGGCTGGCCCGCCGCAAGGACCGACCCGACCGGCCCGGCTCGACGCGATCACCGGCCGCGCGGCACAGTGAGCACGGGCACCAGACAGACACAAGGGAGTCGAAGGCATGAGCGCACCGACCGACAAGCCGACCGTGGCGGTCCTCGGTACCGGAATCATGGGCGCCGCGATGGCCCGGAACATCGCACGGGCCGGGCACACCGTCCGCGCCTGGAACCGCAGCCGCGCCAAGGCGGAACCGCTCACCGCCGACGGCGTGCACGTCACCGACACCCCGGCGGAGGCCGTCACCGGCGCGGACACGATCCTGACCATGCTCCACGACGGACCGGCCGCCCTGGACGTGATGCGCCAGGCGGCCGACGGGCTGCGCCCCGGCGCCGCGTGGATCCAGTCGACGACGGCCGGCATCGAGGGCGTCACCCAGCTGGCCGACTTCGCCGACCGCAACCGGCTCGTCTTCTTCGACGCCCCCGTGCTCGGCACCCGCGGCCCCGCCGAGGAGGGGCAGCTGCTGATCCTCGCGGCGGGCCCCGGCGAGCACCGCGACGCGATCGCCCCGGTCCTCGAAGCGGTCGGCAGCCGCACCGTGTGGACCGGCGAGGACGGCGCCGCGGGCAGCGCCACCCGGCTCAAGCTGGTCGCCAACAGCTGGGTCCTGGCGGCGACCAACGCCGCCGGCGAGGTCCTCGCCCTCTCCGAGGCCCTCGGCGTCGACCCGGACCACTTCTTCGACGCCATCGCGGGCGGCGGCCTCGACATGCCGTATCTGCGGATGAAGACCGCTCTGGTGCGGGAGGACAGGCTCACCCCGGCTCAGTTCGCGGTGAGCACGGCCGCCAAGGACGCCCGGCTCATCGTGGAGGCGGGCCGGGCGGGCGGCGTCCGCCTCGACGTCGCCGAGGCGAGCGCGGCCCGCTTCGCCCGCGCCGCCGAGCAGGGCCACGGGGACGAGGACATGGCCGCCGCCTACTTCGCGTCGTTCGACGGCGGCCATCGGCCCGAGGAGCCCTCAGGACGCTGACGACGGTCCCGCCGGGGCGGCCGGGAGATTGACCGGGAGGCCGGGGTCGGCGCCGGGCGTCAGCGTCCGGCGCCAGGCGGCCTTCTCGCGCGTCGCCTCCCGCTCCGGCGAGGTCGCCCACCGGAAGGTGAGCTGCGCGACCGTCGCCTGCGGCAGCGCCCACGCGGCCCGGACCAGGTCGAGCTCCCGCTGCAGCTTCCGTGTCGACACCTGGAGCCGGCGTGCCGCCCCGTCCTGGGTCTCTCCCTCGGACAGGGCCCGCAGGATCGCCCGCTGCAACTGGCTCAGCAGCCCGCCCTCCGGGCTCTGGCCGCGCACCCGGCGCTGACCGTGCCAGGGGCTGGCCCGCCGCCACTCCTGCTCGAACGCGTGCTTGCAGAAGGCGACCATCGCCCGGTCCGTGATGATCCACGCCGAGCCGTCCGGAGCGTCGGGGACCACGTAGTCGGAGATGACCGCGACCCGCTCGTCGACGATGACGACCCGCTCGAAGGGGTCCGCCAGCGTCCGGAAGTGCACCCCGCGCGGCGCCATCGTCGACGCCCACTCGCAGGTCACCACGTCGTCGCGGACCGCGTCCTGATACAGCGTCCGGTAGCGCACCCCGCGCTCCAGGGCCGCCGTGTCGCGCGGTACGCCGATGTCCATCTGCTCCCGGGTCCGCGGCCCGTGCGGATGCGCGCCGAGCAGCTCCGACCGGGCCGATCCGAGGATCGCCCCGATCCGTTCGTTGACCTCGGCCCGGTCGGAGAGGAACTCCGAGCCCGTGGTGCCCGCCGCCCGGCTGCGCGACTGGGCGAACGCCAGGTTCAACTGTTCCACGGCGCCCGGCAGTTCCATCAGGATCCGGGTCTGCTCCTGAAGGTGCACCAGCGCCTCCTTGGCGACCGACCAGGCGGCCGCCGTGGGCGGTAAGGGCACCGGACGCGCTCCGTCCTCGGGGACGCCGACCATGCCCCAGGCCTGTAACTGCGCGAGCGCCTCGGCGTCCGCGGGGCCGGTCGGGCGGCCCGTCGACAGCCGCCCGTACAGGTCGACCGCGGCGGCCGACAGCGCCTGTCCCGGCAGCGCACGCCCGCGCGCGTCCTCGGGTGCGGTGCTCTCTCCCACCCAACCCTCCGTCAGGGTCAACGCCACTCGGCCGTCGGCCTGTTGGCGTACCTACGCCAGGCAGCAAGACGACAGCGGATTCGATTGCAGCCGCGCCGCCGCATGGGCCACATTCTATCCGTGGGGCCCCACCCGGTACCTGCGAACCGTCTTCGCCCAGGCGACATCGTCCCTGTGCGCCCGGAAGGACAACGATGACCCACATGGCACGCCGCATCGGAGCCCTCATCGCCCTGACCGTCGCCGCCCTGGCCGGCGTGGCGCACGCGCAGTCGGCGCACGGAGCGGCGACGACGACGCGTGCCGACAGCGTGTGGCTGGCGCCCGCCGATCCGCAACCGGCCAATGAGCCGAACCAGGAGACGGCCCCGGCCGATGTGTCGACCCGGGCGATCGCACCGCTGGACTCCGTCTGGTAGTCGCCCCCTCAGAGCCACCTGTCCAGGGGCTCGGGCGGCCTGCACTTTCCGTGGGGGGAAGCACTGTGCAGGCCGCCCGAGCCCCGCACCTGTGCCCGGGACCGGGCGCGGTGCGGCGGCTCAGCCGAGCCGGGGGATCTCGATCGCCGGGCACCTGTCCATGACCATCTCGAGCCCCGCCTCGCGGGTCCGCCCGTACGCGGCCTCGTCGACCACACCGAGCTGGAACCAGACCGCCTTCGCGCCGATCGCCACGGCCTCGTCGGCCACCCCGCCCGCCAGATCGCCGTTGACGAAGACGTCGACGACGTCCACGGGGAAGGGGATGTCGGCGAGCGAGGCGTACCCCTGTTCGCCGTGGACGGTCTCCGCCTTCGGGTGGACCGGGACGATCCGCTTGCCGAAGCGCTGGAGCACACCGGCGACGCCGTAGGCCGCCCGCGCCTGGTTCGACGAGAGACCGACGACGGCCCAGGTGTCGCCGGACTCGGTGAGGATCTTGCGGACCGTGTCCTGGTCGCCGTACATGACTGCCTCCTGTGAGCGCGGGCTGATGCTGACACAACCCTCCGGCGGCCCCGGGGATTCCGCGGCCGGGTCAGCCCACGTGCACGCGGGGCCGCCGCTGCGGGTCCGACTCCGCGCGGCGCAGCACCTCGCGGGTGACCGGGGCGACCTCGCCGTCACCGAAGACGAGGAAGCGCAGCAGGTGGCTGACGGGGTGGCCCTCCGTCCAGTTGAAGTAGGCGTGCGGCACCTCGCCCGTGCGGTCGCGCAGGTTCATCAGCACCGCCGCCACCGTGTTCGGCACACCCGGGCCGTGCACGCGCAGCCGCCGCACGCCGTGCTTCTCGTCGCCGTGGACGACGAGGTCCTCGGTGAAGTCCGAGGAGTCCTGGATGAAGACCTCCAGGAAGAGCAGGGCGCCGTCGTCGGGGATGTGGGTGTCCTCGCGCTGGTCCTTCTCCTTCGCGCGGTACTCGGCGGTGGTGTGCTCCTGCGGCTCGTTGGCGATGATGCGCAGCGGACCCAGGGCCGCCGCCTCGTCGATCAGCCGGACGGCCTCCTCGTCGTAGGTCACCGCGCCCGCGCGCAGTTCGAAGGCGCGGTGGACCCGGGAGGCGAAGGACGAGATCAGGATCGCGGCGATGAAGATCAGGGCGATCTTGATGCCGTCGGGGCGCTCCACGACGTTCGTGACGAGCGTGTAGGCGAAGACGGCCGTGATGGCGCCGAAGCCGAGCGTCGCCCCCCGGTGGCCGTGCCGGTGCACCGCGACCGTCGAGGCGAAGGACGCGGAGAGCATCAGCACCAGCACGCCCGTGGCGTACGCGCCGGACTGGTCGTCGACGTTGGCGTTGAACCAGAGGGTGATGAAGACGGCCGCCGCCATGAAGACGAGGACCAGCGGACGCACCGCCCGGGTCCACTCGGGCGCCATGCCGTAGCGCGGCAGATAGCGGGGGACCAGATTGAGCAGGCCCGCCATGGCGGAGGCGCCGGCGAACCACAGGATGGCGATGGTCGAGATGTCGTAGACCGTGCCGAACGCCTCGCCCAGATAGGCGTGCGCGAGATAGGCGAGCGCCCGGCCGTTGGCCGCGCCGCCCGCCTCGAACTCGGCCTGCGGGATCAGGATCGTCGTGGCCAGGCTGGACAGCAGCAGGAAGCAGCTCATGATCAGCGCGGCCGTGGTCAGCAGCTTGCGGGTGTCGCGGATCCGGCCGGCCGGTCTGGCGTACGTGTCGTCGGGACCGCCCTGGATCTGCGGCATCACCGCCACACCGGTCTCGAAGCCGGACATGCCGAGCGCCAGCTTCGGGAAGACGAGCAGCGCGACACCGACCATCACGAACGGCGAGGAGTGCTCGGCCGTCATCGCGTCCCACCAGTTGGTGATCTTCACCGGCTGGGTGAACACATGGGCGGCGGCCGTGATCAGCACGACCACGTTCATCGCGAGATAGGCGCCGACCAGGACGACCGCGACCCGGATGGCCTCCTTGAACCCCTTCAGGAAGACCGTGCCGAGCGCCGCGAGCAGCACCAGCGTGATCCACAGGTTCTCGTCGTGCAGCCAGCCGGGGGCGAACGGGTTCTCCACGACGTGCGCCGCCGCGTCCGCCGCCGAAAGGGTCATCGTGATCATGAAGTCGGTCGCGGCGAAGCCGAGCAGCACCAGGACGAACAGCTTCCCCGCCCACCAGGGCAGCAGCCGCTCCAGCATCGCGATCGAGCCCTCGCCGTGCGGCGACTCCTTCGCGACCCGGCGGTACACGGGCAGCGCGCCGAGCAGGGTCAGCGCGATCAGGACCAGCGTCGCGAGCGGCGACAGCAGGCCGGCCGCCAGGGCCGCGATGCCCGGCTGGTAGCCCAGCGTGGAGAAGTAGTCGACACCCGTCAGGCACATCACGCGCCACCACCGGTGACCGCGGTGCTCCTCCGGGACCCGGCCGTGCGGCCCCTGGTGGCGGGCGGTCTGCTCGCTCAGGCCCTCCAGCAGCCAGGACCGCCAGCGCGAGGTGCTGGCGGGTGGGGCGTCGGCCCGGGTGCCGGTCATATGGGGGGCTCTCTGTCGTCAGGCTGCCGTCAGGCTCGGTGGTGTCGCCGGTCGAGTACGGGAATGCACTGCCCCGCGGCAGCCCGTTCATGACAGTGGCGACGAGCGAGTATCCACCACATCGTCGCCCGCACACCGGGTGGGGGCGACCTCTGCCGCACCTGCGAATAGGCTGGTCGGATGCAGGACGAGTACCGCACGGTGGCCCACGAGGGCGTGCACGAGACAGAGATCAACCGCTCCCGGTTCCTGTGCGCGCTCGCACCCGCCGCGACCGAGGAGGAGGCGCAGGCCTTCGTCGCGCGCGTCCGCAAGGAGCACCCGACGGCCTCGCACAACTGCTACGCGTACGTGATCGGCGCCGACGCCTCCGTGCAGAAGGCGAGCGACGACGGCGAGCCCGGCGGCACCGCGGGGGTGCCCATGCTCCAGATGCTCACCCGGCGCGAGATGCGCTACGTCGTCGCCGTCGTCACCCGCTACTACGGCGGGGTGAAGCTGGGCGCCGGCGGACTCATCCGGGCGTACGGCGGCGCGGTGGGGGAGGCGCTGGACACGCTCGGCACCGTCACCCGCCGCCGCTTCCGTCTCGCCACGGTGACCGTCGACCACGGCCGTGCCGGAAAGATGGAGAACGATCTGCGGGCCACCGGGCGCGAGGTGCGCGACGTCAGCTACGCGGAGGCCGTCACCATCGAGATCGGGCTGCCCGAGGGGGACGTCGAGCGGTTCCGTGCGTGGCTCGCCGACGTCAGCGCGGGGACCGCGGGCTTCGAGCTGGGCGGAGAGGCGTACGGCTGAGCTGTCCACGGCGTGGGCGGGTCTCGACGGATGTACGGGGCACCTGGTTCAATCGGCCCATGGACGCAGGACGGCACGACCTCACGCGGCGACGTCACGTCGACCTCGCACGGGTCAGCAGCGCCTCCTGTCGCGTCTCCGGCTGAGCCTTTCGCCCGGCCCGCCTCTCCTTTCCGCCGCGCCCAACTGTCGCTCCGACGCGCCCTGTTCCGTCAGCGAGTGCGGCTTTCGTAGCGGCTTGTCGCGCAGTTCCCCGCGTGACAGGCCCCACCGGCCCGCAGCCGAGAACGAACTCCCTCCCCGCAAAGGACACCCCCGTGGCCCTCCTCCTCACCCTCACCGGCAGCGCCTCCGCCCCCGGCACCTCCCGCACCGCCCACCTCGTGCGCGACCTCGGTGCCCAACTCGCCGCCCACCGGCACGAGATACGCCATCTCGACGTCCGCTCCCTGTCCGCCGAGGGACTGCTGTCCGCCGACACCACCGCCCCCGACATCGCCGAGGCGGTCGCCCTCGTGGCCCGTGCCGACGCCCTGATCGTCGCCAGCCCCGTCTACAAGGCCGCGTACTCCGGCGTGCTGAAGACCTTCCTCGACCTGCTGCCGCAGTACGCGCTGCGCGGCAAGCCCGTGCTGCCGCTGGCCACCGGGGGTTCGCCCGCGCACGTCCTCGCCGTCGACTACGCGCTGCGGCCGGTCCTCACCTCGCTCGGTGCCGATGTCGCGCAGGGCTGGTTCGTCCTGGACCGGCACATCACCGTCGACGCGGACGGCGCGGTCGCCCTCGTCCCCGAGACGCGGGAGGCCCTCGCCCCGGTCCTCGACCGCTTCCGCGACGCCCTGCCGACCGGCTCCCGCCTCGCCGCCGCCTGAGGACCGGACCCGGCCGCGCCTGTTCGGGCTCGTGCGCGGAGTGTGGCAGCACCCTTCTTAACACGCCTTGAATTAAGTACTGTTGAAGCCCCCGGGAGGCCCACCGGGGGCTTTGCTGTGTTCAAGTCCTGCTGGGCGTCGGCCCGTTGATGGCCATCTCGGTTTCATCTCTTGACGGCTCTGGTGCAGACCTTTAGGTTCCCGTTCGCCACAGCTTCATGAATGCAACCGCCGTTCATCTCCTTGAACGGCGGCAACCCCCCCATCGACGGCCTCCCATGAAGGGCTGTGAACCCCCCTATGTCCCGCAGGTCCAGAACCGCTCTCCCGCGCTCCACCGCGCTGCGCGGCGCGCTCGCCACCGCACTGCTCGCGGTGTCGGCGGGCGCACTCGCCGCCACCCCCGCCGCCGCGGCCACCGGCACGATCACCGGGCTCGGCGGCAAGTGCCTCGACGTGGCGGGCGCGAGCTCCGCCAACGGCACCGCCGTACAGCTCTACGACTGCAACGGCACCGCCGCCCAGCAGTGGACCGTCGGCACCGACGGCACGATCCGCGCCCTCGGCAAGTGCCTCGACGTCACCGGGAATTCGACCGCCAACGGCGCCCGGCTCCAGCTGTGGGACTGCGCCGGAAGCGCCAACCAGAAGTGGACCGTCTCCGCCGCCCGCGACCTCGTGGGCCAGCAGTCCGGGAAGTGCGCCGACGTCACCGGCAACACCTCCGCGAACGGCACTCCGGTCCAGATCTGGAGCTGCACGGGCGCCGCCAACCAGAAGTGGACCGCGCCGAGCGGCGGCGGCACCCCTCCCGTGTCGGCGCCGATGGCCGTCGCCCCGTACCTCTACAACGGCTGGGGCAACCCGCCCAGCCCGACCACGATCATGAACGCCACCGGCGTCAAGTGGTTCACCCTCGCCTTCGTCCTCAGCAACGGCACCTGCAACCCGCAGTGGGACGGCGGCCGTCCGCTCACCGGCGGCGTCGACCAGCAGACGATCAACACCGTGCGGGCGGGCGGCGGCGACGTCGTCCCGTCGTTCGGCGGCTACAGCGGCAACAAGCTGGAGAGCTCCTGCACCAGCGCCAGCGCGCTCGCCGGCGCGTACCAGAAGGTCATCGACGCGTACGGCCTCAAGGCCATCGACATCGACCTGGAGGCCGACGCCTACAGCAACGGGACCGTCCAGCAGCGCACCGTGGACGCGCTCAAGACGGTCAAGGCCAACAACCCGGGCATCAAGGTGTACGTCACCATCGGCACGGGCCAGTCGGGGCCGGACACCAGCCTGATCAACCGGGCCGCGAACTCCGGCCTCACCGTGGACAGTTGGACGATCATGCCGTTCGACTTCGGCGGCGCGGGCCAGAACATGGGGACCTTGACCACCAAGGCGGCCGAGGGACTGAAGAACGCCCTCAAGAACGCCTACGGCTACAGCGACGACCAGGCGTACCGGGGCATGGGCATCTCGTCCATGAACGGGATCACCGACGACAACGAGACCGTCACCCCGGCCGACTTCCAGACCATCCTCGGCTACGCGCAGCAGCACCACCTCGCGCGCCTCACGTTCTGGTCCGCCAACCGCGACCGGCCCTGCTCCGGCGGCTACCCGAACGACGACACCTGCTCGGGCGTGTCCCAGAGCGCCTGGCAGTTCACCGGCATCTTCGCCAAGTACACCGGCTGACGGCCGCACCCCCCACAGGAGACCTCCGTGTTCAGATCCGTGCCCGGGTCCGCGCTCAGACGCCGGATACCGAGACTCCTCACCGCGGTCGCGCTCGTCGCGACGACCGCGACCGGAATCGAGATCGCCGCCCAGACGCCGGCGAGCGCGCAGACCGAAGCGGCCGCCGCGCTCCCGACCGGCCCCGCCACCGTGATCAACAAGGGCAGCGGCAAGTGCGTCGACGCCCGCGCGGCCGCGAGCGCCGACGGAACCGCCGTCCAGCAGTACGCCTGCAACGGCAGCGCCGCCCAGAACTGGCGGCTGGTCGCCACCAGCGGCGGCTACTACCGCGTCGACAGCGGTCTCGACGCCACGAAGGCGTGGGACGTCACCGACGTCTCCACCGCCGACTCCGCGGCCGTGCAGCTGTGGACGTACTCCAGCGGCGCCAACCAGCAGTGGCTGCCCGTCGCCGAGGCCGACGGCGCGTACCACTTCGTCAACCGCAACAGCGGCAAGTGCCTGGACGTCCCCGCCGCCTCCGGCGCGGACGGCGTGCAGCTCGCGCAGTACACCTGCAACGGCACGGCCGCGCAGTCCTTCACGCTCGGCGGCGGCACGACGAACCCGCCCGGCACCCCCGACTTCGGCCCGAACGTCACGGTGTTCGACCCGTCGATGTCCGCGTCGAGCATCCAGTCCAAGCTGAACTCGGTCTTCGCCCAGCAGCAGACCAACCAGTTCGGCTCGGCCCGCCAGGCCCTGCTGTTCAAGCCGGGCACGTACAGCGCCGACGCCAACGTCGGCTTCTACACCCAGGTCGCCGGGCTCGGCCTCTCCCCGGACGACGTGACCATCAACGGCGCGGTGCACGCGGAGGCCGACTGGTTCCAGGGCAACGCCACCCAGAACTTCTGGCGCGACGCCGAGAACCTGTCGGTCAACCCGACCGGCGGCACGGACCGCTGGGCCGTCTCGCAGGCCGCCCCGTACCGGCGCATGCACGTGCGCGGCAACCTCGCGCTCGACGACGGCGGCTGGTCCAGCGGCGGCTTCATCTCCGACACCAAGGTCGACGGCCAGATCCGCTCCGGCTCCCAGCAGCAGTTCCTCACCCGCAACTCCCAGATGGCCAGTTGGTCCGGATCGAACTGGAACATGGTCTTCGTCGGCGACCAGGGCGCACCCGCCCAGTCCTTCCCGACGTACACCACGGTGGCGAGCACCCCGACGATCCGCGAGAAGCCGTTCCTGTACGTGGACGGTGCGGGCGCCTACAAGGTGTTCGTGCCCGCGCTGCGGGCGAACGCCGTCGGCACCACGTGGAGCGGCAGGACCCCGGCGGGCACCTCGCTGCCGCTCGACCAGTTCTTCATCGTCAAGCCCGGCGCGACCGCGGCCGACATGAACGCGGCTCTCGCGGCCGGCAAGAACCTGCTGGTCACCCCGGGCGTCTACCACCTCGATCAGACGCTGAACATCACGCGCCCCGACACGGTCGTCCTCGGCATGGGCCTCGCCACCCTCGTGCCGGACGGCGGGATCACCGCGATCACCACCGCCGACGTCGACGGCATCCAGCTCGCCGGCCTGCTGATCGACGCGGGCACCACCAACTCCCAGACCCTCGTGCGGATCGGCCCGGACGGCGCCTCCGCCGACCACGCGGCCGACCCGATCCAGCTCACGGACTTCTTCATCCGGATCGGCGGCGCCACCAACGGCCGGGCGACCAACTCCCTCGTCGTCAACAGCCCGAACACCGTCATCGACCACACCTGGATCTGGCGGGCCGACCACGGCAACGGCGGCACGGTCGGCTGGAGCACCAACACCGCCGACACCGGACTCGTCGTCAACGGCGCGAACGTGACCGCGTACGGCCTCTTCGTCGAACACTTCCAGAAGACGCAGGTCGTCTGGAACGGCAACGGCGGCCGCACCTACTTCTTCCAGAACGAGATGCCCTACGACCCGCCGAACCAGTCCGCCTGGATGAACGGCAGCGGCAAGGGCCACCCCGCCTACAAGGTGGCCAACTCCGTGACCAGCCACGAGGCATGGGGCCTCGGCAGCTACTGCTACTTCAGCACCAACTCCAGTGTCGTCGCCGACCGGGCCTTCGAGGTGCCCAGCACCTCCGGGGTCAGATTCCACGACATGGTCACCGTCTCGCTCGGCGGCACCGGGACCATCAGCCACGTCATCAACAACACCGGAGGGCCGTCCAACTCCGGCTCCAACGTCGCGTACCTGACCAACTACCCGTAGACCGCAGGGAAAGGAACGACCGCAGATGCACACCATCAGATCCGGATCCGCCCGCACGGCCCTGCGGATCCTCCTGCTGCTCGCGGCCCTCATCGGGCTCGCGGCACCACCCGCCGCGCACGCGAGCACCGCGGCGGCCCCCTTCAAGGTGCTCGGCCTCTACAGCGGCACCTGGGACGCGGCACACATCGACTTCGAGAAGGAGGCCAACGACTGGCTGCCGAAGCAGGCCGCCGCGAACGGCTTCACCTACACCGCCAGCAACGACTGGAACCTGCTCGCCAACGGCGGCGTCAACGCCTACCAGGTCGTCCTGTTCCTCGACGACCTGCCGCAGACCGCTGCCCAACGCAGCGGATTCGAGGCCTACATGCGCGGTGGTGGCGCCTGGATGGGCTTCCACGTCTCCGCGTTCACCACGGACGCGGCGAGCTGGTCCTGGTACCACAACACCTTCCTGGGCAGCGGCAACTTCAAGTCCAACACCTGGGGGCCGACGTCCGCGGTCCTCAAGGTCGAGGACCGTACGCACCCGTCCACCGTGAACCTGCCCGCTTCGTTCACGTCGTCGGTCAGCGAGTGGTACAGCTGGTCCAACGACCTGCGGCAGAACCCGGACATCAAGATCCTCGCCTCCGTCGACCCCAGCAGCTTCCCGCTGGGCACCGACCCGAACCAGTCCTGGTACAGCGGCTACTACCCGATCCTGTGGACCAACACGAAGTACAAGATGCTCTACGCGAACTTCGGCCACAACGCGATGAACTACGACACCAACACCCGTACGTCGTCGACGTTCGCCAGCGCCACCCAGAACCGGTTCCTGCTCGACGGGCTGAAGTGGCTCGGCGGCGCCGGCGGCACGACCCCGCCGGACGACACGCTCTCCGAGACGTCCTGGTACTCCCTGAAGAACGTCGGCAACGGCACCTGCGTCGACGCCCGCGCCGCCGCCACCGCCGACGGGACCGCGATCCAGCAGTACACCTGCAACGCCACCCAGGCGCAGCAGTTCCGGCTCGCCGCGACCGACGGCGGGTACCGGCGCATCGGAGTGCGCCCGAACCCGCAGCAGGTCATCGACGTGACCGGCGTCTCGACCGCCGACGGCGCGCCGCTCCAGCTGTGGGCGTACGGCGGCGGGCAGAACCAGCAGTGGCTCCCTGTGAAGGAAGCCGCCGGGAGGTACCACCTCACCGCCCGGCACAGCGGCAAGTGCCTCACCGCGGCGGCCGCCGCCACGAACAGCGCGCAGCTGACCCAGCGCGCCTGTGACGGTTCGGCCGCGCAGAGCTTCACGGTGAGTACCGGCTGACGCGTGACCCACGTCACGGTGCGGGACGCCTGATGAGGGCGTTCCGCACGTGATGTCCGACCCAGCGGCTAGCCTCGTGTGTCATGAAGCTGCTGCACACGTCCGACTGGCACCTGGGGCGCGCGTTCCACCGAGTGAACATGCTCGGCGCCCAGGCCGCGTTCGTCGGGCACCTCGTCGACACCGTGCGCGAGCGCGAGGTGGACGCGGTGGTCGTGTCGGGCGACGTGTACGACCGGGCCGTGCCGCCGCTGGCCGCCGTCGAGCTGTACGACGACGCGCTGCACCGCCTCGCCGACCTCGGCGTGCCCACCGTGATGATCTCCGGGAACCACGACTCGGCGCGCCGCCTCGGCGTCGGCGCCGGGCTCATCGGCCGCGCCGGAATCCACCTGCGCACCGAGGCGGCCCGGTGCGGCGAGCCCGTCGTGCTCGGCGACGACCACGGCGACGTGGCGTTCTACGGGCTGCCGTATCTGGAGCCCGCGCTGGTGAAGGACGAGTTCGGGGTCGAGAAGGCGGGCCACGAGCAGGTGCTCGCCGCGGCCATGGAGCGGGTGCGGGCCGATCTCGCCGGACGCCCGGCCGGGACCCGGTCCGTCGTCCTCGCGCACGCCTTCGTCACCGGCGGCGCGCCGAGCGACAGCGAGCGGGACATCACCGTCGGCGGCGTCTCGGCCGTCCCCGCGGGCGTCTTCGACGGCGTCGACTATGTGGCGCTCGGACATCTGCACGGCAGCCAGGTCATCTCCGAGCGGGTCCGCTACTCGGGCTCCCCGCTCCCGTACTCCTTCTCCGAGGCCGACCACCGCAAGAGCATGTGGCTCATCGACCTGGCCGCCGACGGCTCGGTGACCGCCGAGCGCCTCGACTGCCCGGTGCCCCGGCCGCTCGCCCGGATCCGCGGCGACCTGGAGGACCTGCTCGCCGACGCCGCGCTCGCCGGACACGAGGAGTCCTGGGTGGAGGCCACCCTCACCGACGCGGTGCGGCCCGACGACCCGATGGCCCGGCTCACCGAGCGCTTCCCGCACACCCTCAGCCTGCTCTTCGACCCGCGCAGGACCGAGACGGAACCGGACGCCAGCTACGCGGAGCGCCTCAAGGGGCGCGACGACCACGAGATCGCGGAGGACTTCGTGACCCATGTCCGGGGAGCCGGGCCCGACGAGGACGAGCGGGTGGTGCTGCGCGCCGCGTTCGACGCCGTACGGACCGACGATGTGGTGCGCGAGGTCGCCCGGTGAGGCTGCACACCCTTCGCATCACGGCGTTCGGCCCCTTCGGCGGCAGCCAGGAAGTCGACTTCGACGCCCTGTCGGCGGCCGGCCTCTTCCTGCTGCACGGCCCGACCGGCGCCGGCAAGACCTCCGTCCTCGACGCGGTCTGCTACGCGCTGTACGGATCGGTGCCCGGCGCCCGGCAGAGCGCGGGCGGCCAGGGCCAGAACCTGCGCAGCGACCACGCCGAGCCCGGGGTGCGCACCGAGGTCCGCCTCGACCTGACCGTCGCCGGACGCCGGCTCGAACTCACCCGGCAGCCGCCGTATGCCCGCCCCAAGAAGCGCGGCACCGGATTCACGACGGAGAAGGCGCAGAGCTGGCTGCGCGAGTACGACGCCGTGGCGGGGGAGTGGAAGGACCTCAGCCGCTCCCACCAGGAGATCGGCGAGGAGATCACCCAGCTGCTCGGCATGAGCAAGGACCAGTTCTGCCAGGTCGTGCTGCTCCCGCAGGGCGACTTCGCCCGCTTCCTGCGCGCCGACGCCGAGGCCCGCGGCAAGCTGCTCGGCCGGCTCTTCGACACGCGCCGGTTCGCCGCCGTCGAGCAGCGGCTCGCCGAGGACCGGCGCGTCGCCGAGAAGCAGGTGACGGCGGGCGACGCCCAGCTGCTGGCCGACGCGCACCGGATGCAGCAGGCCGCCGGGGACGTCGTGGAGACGCCCCCCGTCGACGCGGCGCCCGGCGACCCCGGGGTCGCGGAGGCGGTCCTCGGCTGGGCGGCCGTCGCCCGTTCCACGGCGCGGGAGCACTACACGCACGCCCATCTCGCCCTGACCGCCGCCGAGTCGGCGAGCGTGGCGGCCCGCCGCGCCCTCACCGACGCGCAGGAGACGGACCGGCTTCAGCGCCGGTTCGCGCAGGCCGAGACCAGGGCGGCCGCGCTGGCCGCACAGGAGGCCGAGCTGCGTGCGGTGCGCGAGCGGATGGAGCGGGGCCGCAAGGCGGCCGCGGTCGCCCCCGCGCTCGACCTGCGCGAGGCCGCCGACGCCGAGCACCGCGACGCCCTGCGCGAGGAGGCACGCGCCCGGGCCGGGCTGCGCGCGGAGACCGGCACGGTGCCGGACGCGCCCGGGGCCCTGAAGGACGCGGCCGACGCCGGTCCCGGCGCCCTCGCCGAGGCCACCCGGCGTGTCGCGCAGGAACTCGGCGGGCTCGACGCGGCGCGCCGGGCCGAGCGGCGCCTCGCCGCGGTCGGCCGGGAGCGCGCCGACCTCGACCGGGAGGAGCGCGCCGACGGCGAGCTGCTCGACGAGGCCGAGCAGTGGCTGGCCCGGTGGGACACCCGCCGCACCGAACTCCAGGACGGCGTCGACCGGGCCCAGGAGGCCACGACCCGCGTCGAGCACCTCGCCGGACAGCTGGAGCCCGCGCTGCGGCAGGCCCGCGCCGCCCGCGAGCGCGACCGGCTCGCCGAGCAGGCCGACACCGCGCGGGCCGACGCCCTGCGCGCCCGCGAGGAGGCGGCACACGCCCATGAGCACTGGCTCGGCCTGAAGGAGCAGCGGCTGCGCGGCATCGCCGCCGAACTCGCCGAGGAGCTGCGGGACGGCGCGCCCTGCGCCGTGTGCGGAGCCACCGAACACCCCGCGCCCCAGCGGAAGTCGGCCGGCCACGTCGACCGCGCCGCCGAAGAGGCAGCGCTCGCCGCCCACCGCGCCGCCGAGGACCGGCACACCGAGGCCGAGCGCCGCTCCGGCGTCGTCCGGGAGGAGCTGGCCGCGGCGAAGGCGGCCGCCGGTGACGCCCCGGCCGGGGAACTCGCCGACGCGGCAGGCGCGTTGCAAGATCGACACGCCGAGGCCCGCGCCGAGGCGTCCGCCCTGCACGCGGCCCGCGAGCGGCTCGCGCACGCCCAGAGCGAGCACGACCGCAGGCTCACCACCCGCCAGGAAGCGGCCACCCGGGCCGCCGGCCGCGCCTCGACGCGGGAGTCGCTGGAGCGTGAACAGGCGAACCTGGAGAGCGAGTTGGCGCAGGCGCGCGGTACCGCGGTGAGCGTCGAGGCCCGCGCCGCCCAGCTGGAGCGGCTCGTGGACGTGCTCGGCACGGCGGCCGACGCGGCCCGCGCCGTCGAGGACACCGCGCAGCGCCTGAAGGACGCGGACGCGCGACTCGCCGACGCCGCGTTCAGGGCCGGCTTCGACACGCCGGAGGCCGCGGCCGCCGCCCAGCTCGACGACGCACACCACCGCGAGCTGCAGCACCGCCTGGACGTCCGGCAGTCCGAGGAGGCCGCGGTCCGGGCGGTCCTCGCCGAGGAGGACACCGCGGCCGCCGCGCGCCGACCGGTGGCCGACGTCGCCGCCGCCCAGGGCGCGGCCGAGGCCGCCGACACGCGGGTCCGGGCCGCGGGCTCCGCGCGGGACGCGGCCCAGCGCCGCTGCGCGGACCTCGACCGGCTGTCCCGCCGCGCCGCCACCGAGGCCCGCCGCCTCGGCCCGCTGCGCACCACGTACAACCGCGTGGCCCGGCTCGCCGCCCTCGCCGCGGGCACGGCGGCGGACAACGAGCGCAAGATGCGCCTGGAGTCGTACGTCCTCGCCGCCCGCCTCGAACAGGTGGCGGCGGCGGCGACCGCGCGCCTGAGCCGCATGTCGTCCGGGCGCTACACCCTCGTGCACTCCGACTCCCTGGCCGGGCGCGGCCGATCGGGCCTCGGCCTGCACGTCGTCGACGCGTGGACGGGCCGCGAGCGGGACACGGCGACGCTCTCCGGCGGCGAGACCTTCTTCGCGTCCCTCGCCCTGGCCCTCGGCCTCGCCGACGTCGTCACGGACGAGGCGGGCGGCGTGCGGCTCGACACCCTCTTCATCGACGAGGGCTTCGGCAGCCTCGACGACCAGACCCTCGACGACGTGCTCGACGTCCTCGACTCACTGCGCGAACGCGACCGCAGCGTCGGCATCGTCAGCCACGTCGGCGACCTGCGCCGCCGCGTCCACGCCCAGCTGGAGATCGTGAAGGGACGGGACGGATCGGAGGTCAAGCAGCGGTGACGGCCGCGCCCCGCAGGGGCGCGGGGGAGTGCGCGACCGGCCACCGGCGGCATCGGCCCATTCGCCGATCCGGCGCGGCAGCGCCTCAGCGGCCGAGCGCCCGCCGCGGCAGCGGCGAGGAGTACACCACACTCGTCGTCACCGACCCGAGCGTGCCGATCTTCCCGGAGATCTCCTCCAGATGCCGCATCGACCGTGCCGCGACCTTGATGACGAAGCAGTCGTCGCCCGTGACGTGATGCGCTTCCAGGATCTCCGGGGTCACCTCGACGAGATCGTGGAACGGCTTGTAGTTCCCGTTCGGGTACCTGAGCCGGACGAACGCCAGGATCGGCAGGCCGAGCCGCTCCGGGACGACCACGGCGGAGTACCCCGCGATCACCCCCGACTCCTCGAGCCGCCGCACCCGCTCCGTCACCGCGCTCGCGGACATGGACACGGCCCGGGCCAGCTCGGCATAACTGGCGCGGCCCTCGCTCTGCAGGACCCGCAGAATCTGCCAGTCCGTGGCATCGGGCACGTACACGGGCCCATCGGCAGGGTCAGGGGAATCGTCGGTCATGCCCCAGAGCTAACCGGGGAATCCCCGGCCGAGCAAATGAGATGCCGGGGATCGTCTCTTCAGGGAAGCGGTCGGCGGCCGTAGATTTCTCGACAGGAGCAGCGGGACCGCACCCGCGCACCGTCCCGCCCCCCCCGAGAGGACCCGACATGACCCTGCCCGAGACCGCCCCCAGGCCCGCCGCCACCAACCCGGTGCTGCGTGTCGCGCCCGCATCGCCCGCGGCCGCCGCGGCCTACTTCGGCGCGAGCCTCGCCTTCCACGCCGACGTGTCCGACGTCGCCGCCGCGCTCGCCGACGGCGGAGAGGACCCCGGCTTCGTCGTCGTCGACTCGCGCTCCACGGCCTCCTGGGACCAGGGCCACGTCCCCGGCGCGGTCCACCTGCCGACCGCTCTCATCCCCGAGCAGGCCGGCCGGCTTCTCGACCGGTCCGTCCCGGTCGTCACGTACTGCTGGGGACCCGGCTGCAACGGAGCCACTCGCGCCGCCCTCGCCCTCGCCGAACTCGGCTTCCAGGTCAAGGAGATGCTCGGCGGGTTCGAGTACTGGGCCCGCGAGGGCTTCCCGTACGAGACGTGGGAGGGGCCCGCGCGACGGGACGCGGACCCCCTCACGGCGCCGGCCGACGACGCCGACTGCGGCTGCTGAACCGCCGTTACAGCTTGGAGAGCTCGTCCACCAGGTCGTCGAGGCCCAGCGACCCCTGGGACAGCGCCGCCATGTGCCACGCCTTCGCGTCGAACGCGTCACCGTGCGCCGCCTGCGCGTTGGCCCGGCCCAGCAGCCAGGCGCGCTCGCCCAGCTTGTAGCCGATCGCCTGGCCGGGGATCGACAGGTAGCGGGTCAGCTCGCTCTCCACGAAGTCGGCGGGGCGGCTGCTGTGCGCGCCGAAGAACTCCTGGGCCAGCTCGGGCGTCCACCGCTCACCGGGGTGGAACGGGGAGTCCGCCGGGATCTCCAGCTCCAGGTGCATGCCGATGTCGACGATGACCCGGCACGCGCGCATCATCTGCGCGTCCAGGTACCCGATCCGCGTCTCGGCGTCGGTGAGATGGCCCAGCTCGTCCATCAGCCGCTCCGCGTACAGCGCCCAGCCCTCCGCGTTGGCGGAGACCATGCCGACCGTCGCCTGGTAGCGCGAGAGGTCACCGGCGACGTGCGCCCACTGCGCGAGCTGCAGATGGTGGCCGGGAACACCCTCGTGGTACCAGGTCGACACCAGGTCGTAGACGGGGAAGCGGGTCTGGCCCATCGTGGGCAGCCAGGTGCGGCCGGGCCGCGAGAAGTCGACCGACGGCTCCGTGTAGTAGGGCGCCGCGGCGCTCCCGGAGGGCGCGATGCACGACTCCACCTTCCGTACCCGCTCGGCGAGTTCGAAGTGGGTGCCGTCGAGCGTGTCGATCGCCTCGTCCATGAGGTCCTGGAGCCACTGCCGGACCTCCTCGACCCCCTCGATGTGCCGTCCGTGCTCGTCGAGGTGGGCCAGCGCCACCCACGGCGTCGCGGCGCCGGGCAGGATCTTCTCCGCCTCGAGACGCATCTCGGCCAGCAACCGGTGGAACTCGCTCCAGCCGTACGCGTAGGCCTCGTCCAGGTCGAGGTCCGTGCCGTTGTAGTAGCGCGACCAGCGGGCGTAGCGCTCGCGGCCCACCACGTTCGAGGAGCCCTCGACGGCGGGCGCGTACACGTCCCGCATCCAGTCGCGCAGCTCCAGGGTCGCGGCGTCGGCCTCGCCCGCCGCCGCCGTGAGCTCGTCGCGCAGTGCCTCGGGACCGGCGGCGGCGAACTCCTCGAACCACCCCTCCCACTCGCCGAGCTGCCCGATGAACGTCCCGGTCGGGCGCGGCCCGCCGTACAGCTTGCGCTCCAGGCCGAGCGTCAGCGTCTCGCGGTACCCGGCGAGCGCCGCCGGGACCGCGCGCAGCCGCTCGGCGATCGCCGCCCAGTCCTCGTCCGTCTCGGCCGGGGTGATCGTGAAGACCTCCCGCACGTGGTGCACGGGCGAGCCCAGGTTGGCGACGGCGCGCAGGTGCTCGTCGGCGTCGTGCACGGCGAGTTCGGCGGTCAGCCGCTCCCGCAGCAGCCGGGCGCAGCGCCGCTCGACGTCGCTGTCGGCGGCGGGCTCCCGCTCCGCCGCGTCGAGCCGCTCCAGCGTCCGCCGCGCCAGCGCGGCGACCGCGTCCAGACCCGCGGGGGAGAGATCGGGCAGCTTGCTGTTGGCCTCCGGAACGCCGAGGAAGGTGCCGGTGACCGGGTCGAGGGCGATCAGGTCGTCGACGTAGGCGTCCGCGACCTGGCGGGGGGTGTGCGCAGTGTCTGACATGCGGACATCCTCGTACGGGTCAGGGGTTTTCGTCACCCTGATACTCGGGAGGCGGCAGCAGCGGCCCGCACTCCCACTGCTGGAAGATCAGCCGGGTCTCCACCCGCGCTACCTCGCGCCGTGACGTGAACTCGTCGAGGACGAGTCGCTGCAGGTCCGCCATGTCGCGGACGGCGACGTGCACCAGGTAGTCGTCGGGTCCGGTGACGTGGAAGACCGTGCGGGCCTCGGGCAGGGCCCGGATCCGCTCCACGAACGGGCCCACCAGTTCCCGCCGGTGCGGGCGTACCTGGACCGACAGCAGCGCCTGCAGACCACGGCCGAGCCGCGCCGGATCGACCCGCAGCGCATGCCCGAGGATCACCCCGCCCCGGCGCAGCCTGCTCACCCGGTCCAGACAGGTCGAGGGCGCGACCCCGACCCGCGCGGCGAGATCCCGGTACGTCGTACGGGCGTCGTTCTGCAGCAGCCGCAGGATCTCCAGATCAACCGGATCCAGTACGACGGAATCGATCATCCGCCGAACGTAGCACGGGAGTTGAACCATCTCGCCGGTCATCCGTTCAGGCTGTCCGGCATGGACCACACCCTGGACCACCACGAGGACGTGGCGGGCCCCCGGACCCGGGCCCTCGCCACCGAAGCAGTGCACGCCGGCCGTGACGACCTCGCCGCGCTCGGGCTGCACGCCCCGCCCATCGACCTGTCGACCACCTATCCCTCCGCGGACAGCCGGGCCGAGGCCGCCCGGATCGACGCGTTCGCCGCCGACGGCGTCCTCGACGACGGCCCGCCGGTCTACGGCCGCGTCGGCAATCCGACGGTCGCCCGGTTCGAGACGGCGCTCGCCCGCCTGGAGGGCACCGACGCGGCGGTCGCCTTCGCCAGCGGCATGGCCGCCCTGACCGCGGTCCTGCTGGTACGCCGCTCGGCGGGCCTGAACCATGTCGTCGCGGTCCGTCCGCTGTACGGGTGCAGCGACCACCTCCTCGACGCGGGCGTCCTCGGCACGGAGGTGACCTGGGTCGATCCGGCCGGGATCGCCGACGCCGTCCGCCCCGACACCGGCCTGGTGCTGGTGGAGTCGCCCGCCAATCCGACCCTCGCGGAGGTCGATCTGCGGGCGGTCGCCCACGGCTGCGGCACCGTGCCGCTGCTCGTCGACAACACGTTCGCGACGCCCGTGCTGCAACGGCCCGCGGGGAGCGGGGCCCGGCTCGTGCTGCACAGCGCGACGAAGTTCCTCGGCGGGCACGGCGACGTCCTGGGCGGCGTGGTGGCCTGCGACGAGGAGTTCGCGGGGGAGTTGCGCAAGATGCGGTTCGCGACGGGCGGTGTGCTGCACCCGCTCGCGGGCTACCTGCTGCTGCGCGGCCTGTCGACCCTTCCCGTACGGGTGCGCGCCGCGTCGGCGACGGCGGCGGAACTGGCGCGGCGGCTGGCCGACGACCCGCGCGTCACCCGCGTCCACTACCCGCGGATCGGCGGCGCGATGGTCGCCTTCGAGGTGGCCGGGGACCCGCACGCGGTGACCGCCGGGGTCGAACTCATCACGCCCGCCGTCAGCCTCGGCAGCGTCGACTCGCTCATCCAGCACCCGGCGTCCATCAGCCACCGCGTGGTCGCCGCCGACGACCGCAGGGCCGCCGGGGTCGGCGACCGGCTGCTGCGTCTCTCGGTCGGTCTGGAGGACGTCGACGACCTGTGGGCCGATCTCGACCGGGCGCTGGGCGGGGCGATGCCTCGTAGACTCGCGGCATGTTCAAATCACGCAAAGCGGGACGGGACGAATCCTGGGACGGCGTCGTCGTCGACAAGTCCCGCGGGATGACCGACGGCTCGAACATGTACCACTACGTCGAGATCCGGCTCGCCGACGGCGACACCACCAAGGTGCGGATCGACCGCCGGCTGTGGAAGTCGGTCGAGGCCGGCGACCGGATCGTGAAGCGACCCGGCGCCGACCCCGTCAAGGCGTAGTCGTCGCGCGTCTCAGGCCTGGGCGTCCGTCTCGTACGGCAGCCGGGACGCCACCGGCGTCGCGTCCAGACGTGCGGTGACCACGAGGGTGCCCTCCTCGATCTGGTAGTCGAGCGGCAGGCCGAGTCCGCGCATCGCCGCGACCATGCCGGTGTTGGACGCCTGCGTCACCGCGTACACGCTCTCGCAGCCCGCCTCGACGGCCATCGCGACCAGCCGGCCGAGGAGTTCGGCGCCGATGCCGCGGCGCTGCCAGCCGTCCTCGACCAGGAGCGCCAGCTCCGTCTCGTCGCCGTCCCACAGCAGATGGCCGAGGGCGACGATC
This sequence comes from Streptomyces sp. NPDC046716, assembly GCF_040645755.1. NCBI lineage: Bacteria > Bacillati > Actinomycetota > Actinomycetes > Kitasatosporales > Streptomycetaceae > Streptomyces > Streptomyces sp. NPDC046716. The sequence continues at coordinate 30,407 of NZ_JBEYYU010000054.1, read as the reverse complement.
CGGCCCGAGGCCGTCTGCGCGGCGAGCGTGCGGCCGAAGCGCGGGCTGAGCAGATGGCCCAGATAGCGGTCGGCGTCGCCGACCGGGCCGTGGTAGCGCATGCTCAGTGTCCGCGCCGAGCACCGGTCGTGCATCTCCTTGGCGGCCGCCACGTCGGAGGGGTCGGCGCGGCGGACCGTGATCTCGTTGCCCTCGGGCAGGGTGAGCACGTCGTGGCCGCTCGGGACCCGCGGGCCGAGCCGGCTGTCCAGCTCCACGAGGGCGCGGGCGCGGGCGAACTCGGTCGGGGTGAACGGCAGATACGGCCGCTCCACCGTGATCAGGCCGCCGTCCGGGGTGCGCAGCCGCAGCTCCGTGGCGTCGAAACCACCCTCGGCCTGCGTGCCGCCCGTGGTCTTCGCGGGCAGTGACCTGATCGTGCATCGGCCGAGCAACTGGCGCAGCGCCAGCGGAAGTTCGGCGGCGTCCTGTGCCGTGCGGGTGGCCAGGCCCAGGATCCGGGTGGGGGCGTCCACCAGGTCGTGGGTGTCGGCGCGCTCGATCCAGGTGTCGGTGCCGCCGGCCCGGGAGACGACCCGGGTCAGATCGGTGGCGGCCGTCTCCAGCGGGGCGCGCAGCAGGAACTCGTCGACCGTGCCGTCGGCCAGCGGGTGCGTCTGCAGGCTGAGGATGTCCACCCGGCGGTGGGCCAGCACCGTGCACAGCGCGGCGAGCGAACCCGGCTCGTCGCGCACCGTGGTCCGCATCCGCCACAGCGTGCTCCGGGCCGGGTCGAGCGGGTCCGCGTTCCGGCGCCCGGCCGTCGACGCCCCGCTCTCGGCGGGGGCGGACGGCCGGGCGCCGGTATCCGCCGTGGGTGGCGCGTGTTCGTGGCGTCGTGCCCACCACACGTGGAACCCGGCGGTGGCGAGCAGCGCCACCGCCGAGAACACGAGGAGGACGGGGCCGTCGGGGCCGTGCCCGATCATGTTCGCCACCGCGTCGGCGACGGCCACCGCCGTGAACAGGGCCGCCAGTTCGACCAGATCCCGCCGCCAGTGGTGGACGGGACGGCCGTGCTTCACTCGCGTCACATCAGACATGTCTGGACTCATGCATCCACTGTGAAGGAGTGGTGTTGCGCGATCACGAACGATGTGTGTCCGATGGGTAAAGAGAGCTTATGTCCGCTTTGCTCTTCCGGGTTCGCGTGCGGTCGCGGCCCCGCTACTGTCCCACCCGCCCCGGCTGCAGCGTCTGAGTGAAGAGGACGTCCCCGCCCTCCTGACGCAGCCGCACGGTCAGCTCCCCGCTGCCGCCGTCGATCTCGACCTCGCCGAAGTACGGCGGGGTCTCCATGGGCGAGGTGTTCGCCCGCGACGGCGCCTTGATGAACACCTGCCGCGGTCCGAACGTCCCGTCCAGCTTCGTCGCCTGGAAGCCGCCCGCGGCCAGCGGCCCCGACACGAACTCCCAGAACGGCTCGAAGTCCTGGAACGCCGCGCCCGACGGCTCGTAGTGCTGCGCCGACGTGTAGTGGACGTCCGCCGTCAGCCACAGCGTGCCGGTGATCCGCCGGTGCTTGATGTGCCGCAGCAGCTCGGCGATCTGCAGCTCGCGGCCGAGCGGCGCGCCCGGGTCGCCCTGGGCCACCGCCTCGAAGTTCGTGGCGCCGTCGGTCACCACGAGCCCCAGCGGCATGTCGGAGGCGATCACCTTCCAGGTGGCGCGCGAGCGCGACAACTCCCGCTTCAGCCAGGCCAGCTGCTCGGCGCCGAGGATGCCGGTCGCGTCGTCGGGCTGCCGGTCGGGCGAGTTCGCGTTGCGGTACGTGCGCATGTCGAGCACGAACACGTCGAGCAACGGGCCCTGGTGCAGCACCCGGTACACCCGGCCGTCCTTGTCGCCCGGCGACAGCGTGGAGATCGGGAAGTACTCGCTGAACGCCCGCAGCGAGCGCGCCGCCAGCACGTCCGCGTTCTTCTCCGTGTAGCGGGCGTCGTCCAGGATCTGGCCCGGGTACCAGTTGTTGTGGACCTCGTGGTCGTCCCACTGGGTGATGGTGGGGACCTGGGCGTTGAACCGGCGTGCGTTCTCGTCGAGCAGGTTGTAGCGGAACGCGCCGCGGAAGTCCCCGAGGGTCTGGGCGACCTTCGACTTCTCCTCGGTGGTCACATTGCGCCACACCCGCCCGTCGGGCAGCGTCACGCTGGGCAGGATCGGGCCGTCCGCGTAGATGTTGTCGCCGCTGCACAGGAAGAAGTCGGGGTCCAGGGCGCGCATGTCCTCGTAGACGCGATTGCCGCCCCGGTCCGGATTGATACCCCAGCCCTGGCCCGCGATGTCGCCCGACCACAGGAACCGCACGCCGCCGCGCCGCCCGGTCGGGGCGGTGCGGAACGTGCCCGTCACCGGCTCGCCCGTGCGCCGCGGATCGTCCGGGTCGGCGAGCAGCACCCGGTAGTGGATCTGCTCGCCCGACGGCAGACCGCGCAGGCGCGTCGTCCCGGTGAAGTCGGTGTCCGGGCCGACCAGCGGGCCGCGCCATCTCGTCGTCCGCTTGAACGACTCGGTGGCCGACGTCTCCACGATCATCCGCGCCGGCCGGTCCGCACGCACCCAGACGAGACCCGAGTGCGCCGTGACGTCTCCTGCCTGCACGCCCCAGCCCGCCCCGGGGCGCCCCGACAGGGCGAACGCGGGCGCCGCGACACCGCCGACCGCGGGCAGGGCGAGCCCCGCCGACGCGGCGAGCGCGCCGCGCAGCACTCCTCGGCGGCCGGGCAGCGGAACTGACGGACGGTGCGACATGGACGCCTCCAGTGACGGTTTCGACGGCGGTGCGGTGCCAAGAGCGCGGACCGGCGCGCGGCGCCGCGAAGCCACACCTACTGGGTCACCACGGCACGCACACGAACCCCAAGTGAACAACTGCTCCCCCCGGCAGGGAACCAGGCGCGCGAGACCCGGCCCCGGCCGCGGGCGGAACAGCGCTCCGGCCGGCGGCTACGGGGACGGCCCTCTTCCGGAGGGACTCCGGCGCGTGCCGTGCGCACGCGGGCGGTCCGGCTCCCGTGCCACGGAAGCCAGCAGACGCACTCCCTCGGTGATGCGGGCGGGGGAGAGGTGCGCATATCCGAGCACCAGGGAGACGCGCGCGCCGGACTCGCCGCCGTAGTGGCTCAGGGCGCGGACGGAGACGCCCGCGGCCGCCCACCGGTCCAGGAGATCCCCCTCGCGGGCGGAGTCGACCGGCAGGGTGGCGATGGCGTGCAGACCGGCCGCGATGCCCGTCACCTCGGTCCCCGGCAACTGGTCGCCCAGGGCGGTCACGAGGGCGTCCCTGCGCTCCTTGTAGGCGCGCTGGCAGCGGCGCAACTGCCGGTCGTAGTCGCCCCGTTCGATGAACCGGGCGAGCGTCGCCTGGTCGAGCGCGGGGTTGCCCAGGTCCATGTAGCGCTTGCGCTCCACGACCTCCTCGGCCAGGGCGTCGGGCACGACCGCCCAGCCCAGCCGCAGCCCGGGGGCCAGCGACTTGCTCACCGAGCCCGCATAGGCGACGTGCGCGGGGTCGAGACCCTGGAGCGCGCCGACCGGAGCGCGGTCGTAGCGGAAGTCGCCGTCGTAGTCGTCCTCCACGAGCAGACCGTCCGACCCGCGCGCCCAGGCGAGCAGCTCCGTCCTGCGCGCCGCCGAGTACGCGAGACCGGACGGGAAGTGGTGCGACGGCGTCGTGACCACCGTCCGCACCCCCGAGGCGCGCAGCGCCTCCATGGCGAGCCCGTCCGCGTCCATGGCGATCCGAACCGCCGCGGAGCCCGTCGCGGCGAACAGGTCCTCGTACTGCGGGCTGCCGGGCCGCTCCACGCCGATGCGCCGCTGCCCGCGCTCCCGGAGCACGAAGCCGAGCAGCGTCACCGCCTGCGTCACCCCGGAGCACACGATGACGCGCTCGGGGTCGGCCACCACGCCCCGGCGCCGGGCCAGCAGCTCGGCGAGTGCCGTCCGCAGCCGGGGCAGCCCGCGCGGATCCGGATAGCCGAGCCCCCGGTGCGTCAGCCCCGCCAGCACGTCGCGCTGGGCGGCGGCCCAGGCGGCGCGGGGGAACAGCGACAGGTCCGGGCTGCCCGCGACGAAGTCGGCCCGCACCCCGGCGGCCGGCCGCGGTGCCAGGTCGTGGGCGCCCGGCGGCGCGGCCCGCACCGCGTCACCGACCCAGGTCCCGGCGCCCCGGCCGCTGCGCAGGTACCCCTCGGCGGCCAACTGCTCGTAGGCCTCGGTGATCAGGCCCCGCGACACCCCGAGGTCCCGGGCCAGGTCCCGGCTCGACGGCATCCGTGTCCCGGGCACCAGCCGCCCCGAGCGCACGGCCTCCCGGAGCGCGGACTGCAAGGAGCGGCCGCGCGCCCGCACCGGCATGGCGACGGCGGGCAGCAGCAACTCCCAGGCCGCGGAGGGTGCATGGGTCTCGTTCGTCATGACACGGGAATCTAGTGCGGCCCGCTGACCGATCGCTGACCGACCGCTGACCGTCCCCCGACGGGCCGGAGGTGGACGGCCCCGGCGAAACGGGATTGGTCCAGGAAGCACCCGGTCGATTGGCTCTCCTGCGGGACCACTTCCACTCCTAGCGTCGACCGCATGAACGCTCCGTCCCTTCGCGGTTCCCTGCTCGCCGCCCTTGCCTGCGTGCTGGTCGGCGGTTCCTTCACCGCCAACAGCGTCCTGGGCGCCTACCCCTACGCGGGCGGTCAGTTCCTGCGCTACGGCGCGGCCTGCCTGCTGCTCCTGCCCGGTCTCGGACTCGCCCCGCTGCGCGCCCTCGCCGGCCGCCAATGGATACGGCTGGCGCTGCTCGCGGCCGTCGGCATGGTCGGCTTCAACCTCGCGGTGCTCGCCGCGGAACGCTCGGCGGAGCCCGCCGTCCCCGGTGTCCTCGTGGGATGCGCGCCCGTCGTGGTCGCCGTCCTGGTGCCGCTCCTGTCCGGGCGGCGGCCCCGCCGGGCCGTCCTGCACGGCGCGTCGCTCGTCGCCGCCGGAGCGTTCACGGTGCAGGGCTGGGGCCGCACGGACGCCCTCGGGATCGCCTTCTCCGCCTGCGCCCTCGCCGGCGAGGTGGGGTTCGCGGTGCTCGCCGGGCCCGTGCTCGCACCGCTCGGCCCACGGCTGCTGTCGTGCACCGTGTGCGCCGTCGCGGCCCTGGAGTCGGCGGCGGTGGGCCTGGTCGTCGACGGCACGTCCTGGCTGCGCGTTCCGGACGCCGCGGAGACCGCCGCCCTGGTGTGGCAGGCGGCGGTCGTCACGGTGATCGGCTTCGTCTGCTGGTACATGGGCATGCAGCGCATCGGCACCGAACGCGCCACGCTGTTCTCCGGTCTCATCCCCGTCGCCGCCGCGTGCACGGCACCCCTGGTCGGCTCGGGAACCTACGGCGCCGCCCAGGCGGTGGGCAGCGCCTTGGTGGGCGCCGGTGTCGCCCTGGGCTCGGGGGTGTGGGGCGGGCGCCGGTCAGCGGTTCGTGCTTCAGCAGCCCGTGCTTCAGCAGCCGGTGCCTCAGCTGTCGGTGTCTCAGGGGCTGGTGTCTCAGCGGCTGGTGTCGAGGACCACGCGCGCGACCAGCGCGGGGTCGTCGTGCATCGGGACGTGGCCGCAGCCCGGGAGCCTGACCAGCCGCGCCCCCGGCAGGACCTGCTTGGCGCGGACCCCCTGGCGACGCACGAGCAGCCGGTCACGGGTGCCCCAGGCCACCGTCACGGGGACCTCGGGGACGTCGTCGCGGAACTGCACGTCGCGCCCGGCGTCGAGGGTCTGGCGGAACCCGGTCGCGTTGCGCAGCGCCAGCGTCTCGGCGACCACGGCCTCGGGTGAACGGCGCCCGGGGTGCGCGTAGATGGTGCTGGTCAGCGCGGTGCGCCCGGCGGCGGAGCGGGACAGCCGCTCGATCACCGGCAGCGGCAGCACCCGCGCGCCCTGCCGCATCGCCAGCAGCGTGCCGAACGCGTACCGGCGCTCGGCCTGCGTCCAGAACCCGGCGGGGGAGAGCGCCGTGACGGACCGTACGAGCCGCTCGCGGCCCAACTCCAGGGCGAGCAGGCCGCCCAGCGAGTTGCCGGCCACGTGCGGGCGCCCGATGCCCAGGTGACGGCAGAACGCGTCGAGGACCGGCACCACGCTCGACAGGTCGTAGGCCAGCCCCTCCGGCAGTGCCGGGGACGAGCCGAACCCCGGCAGATCCACGGCGATGACATCGCGCTCGGCCGCCAGGATCGGCAGCACCGGCTGCCACGCCTGCCAGTGGTGGCCTATCCCATGCAGCAGGAGCAGCGGCTCCCCGGCGCCCGCACGCTCGTACGTCAGCGTCACCTCGCGCGGTCCGCCGGGGCTCTCGATGGTGAAGGACGCCTGTTCCGCCATGTCGTTCGCTCCCTGTCCCCGCCACGCCGCGACGGTTCTTTAGACTCCTTGTCAGCAACAATTACCGCCCAGTAGCGTCGAGTTCAAGGGGGCGGGGACAGGGGACGCCCTCGTGCGGGCGGACGATCCGGTTCCGCCTGGACAGGACGTGATCCGTCGGATGGGATGGGGGCGTGGCCGCCGAAACGCCGACCGACGACTCCCTCCACACCTTCGAGGAGCACCGACCCGTCCTCATGGGCGTGGCCTACCGCATGCTGGGCCGCGTCGCCGACGCCGAGGACGTCGTGCAGGACGCCTGGCTGCGCTGGTCGCGCGCCGACCGGAGCGAGGTCCGCGAACCGCGCGGGTACTTGGTGCGCGTCACCACCCGCCTCGCCGTCGACCGGCTCCGCGAGGCACAGGCGCGTCGCGAGTCCTACGTGGGCCCCTGGCTGCCCGAACCCCTGGTCACCGACTTCGGGCCGACCGTGCCCGACACCGCCGAGCAGGCCGTGCTCGCCGACTCCGTCTCCTTCGCCGTGCTCGTCGTCCTGGAGTCGCTCTCGCCGCTGGAGCGCGCGGTGTTCGTGCTGCGCGAGGCGTTCGGGCTGCCCTTCGCCGAGATCGCCGCCGTGCTGGAGCGCGGAGAGAGCGCGGTGCGCCAACTCGCCGCCCGCGCGCGCAAGCACGTCGAGGAGCGGCGCCCCCGGTTCGACGTCGACCCGGCCCAGCAGCGCGATCTCACCGAGCGGTTCCTCGCCGCGGCCGCCGGGGGCGACCTGGACGGCCTGATGGCCTTGCTCGCCCCCGACGTCCGGCTCGTGGGCGACAGCGGCGGAAAGTCCAAGGCGCCGCTGCGCGTCATCGATTCCGCCGACAAGGTGGGGCGGTTCCTGCGCGGCGCCGCGACCAAGGACGCACACCTCGGCTTCGAGTTCCGCTTCGCCGAGGTCAACGGCGCGCCCGCGCTCCTCGCCTTCGTCGACGGCAAGCCCGACGCGTTCTTCCAACTGGGCGTCTCCGGAGGCCGGATCCAGCACATCTACATCGTGCGGAACCCGGACAAACTGCAAGCTCTGCTCTAGGCGGGCCGTCGCGTCGGGCCTCTTTCCGGCCGCTTCTTGAGCGACTTCTCATGCGACGTTCAGCCACGCCTCACGAACGCGGTGTGAACACCGTGCGGCGCTCCATGAATGCTCTGCGGCACGACGCCTGTGTGCGCTGTAGCCGATCGATGATTGGTCTTGACCAAGTCCGGGGGCGGCCCTACGCTCGCAGAGATAGTGCAGGAACCTTTAATAAACAAGGGCGCTAAAAAGCCGCCGGAACACGGCTGTTGCGGAGGACAGGGTGGGGACCACGCAGTTGGAAGCGGCACCGGAGCCGAAGTACTGGCACCTCAAGACCGTGCTCAGCGAGGCGCTCGACTCGGAGTTCGCCGTGGGGGAGATCCTGCCGAACGAGCGTGATCTCGCGGCTCGCTTCGGCGTCGCCCGGGCCACGCTCCGCCAGGCGCTGGAGCAGCTCGAGCTGGAGGGCCGGCTGCAGCGCCGCCGCGGTGTCGGCACGACCGTCGCACCGCCGCGCGTCGGGGTGGACGTCTCCGCCACCGGCCACGACCGGCCGGGCGCGAGCGGCGACGCCTGGCAAGCCGTCGATTGTGTCTTCGACGTGGCCCCGGCCGTCGTCGCCGACATGCTGGAGACCGCTCCGGACGAGAGCGTGCACGTACTGCGCCGCACGCGCGTCTCGCACGGTCAGCCCGTCGCCGCCGAGATGCTCTACGTTCCCGCGGCGTCGGTGCCCGATCTGTCGGCCATAGACGCCCCGTCCGGCGCCGCCCGCGCGCGTGCCGTCCTGCGGGAGCTGCAGCGCCTCGGCCTCGACGGCCAGGACCGCGCGGTCGAGCTGGGCTCGGCCCGCGCCGACGACGCCAAGGAACTGGACCGCCTCCCCGGCGCCCCCGTCCTGGTGGTGACGACCCGCTACTTCAGCGAGGGCACCACGGCGGCCGTCTCCATGGCCACGTACCGAGCGGACACCTGCCGCCTGACGTTCGGCGACACCCCCGACGTAGAAATCCACCACGCCCCCCACACCCAGGCGTCCTGACCCCGCCGTTCGCGAGAAACCGCCCGTGTGAAGCGCCCCGCCAGGGGTGCGGGGAACTGCGTGCTCAGCCCCGGCCGGGGGCGCTCTCGCGACGATCCCTGGCGGGGCACGACGAGCACACGCCCCGCCAGGGGCGCGAGGAACTGCGCGCCCAGCCACGTACACAGCGCGCTCGCGACGACCCCTGAAGCGGCACGACGGCCAGGCGCCCCCTCAGGGGCGCGGGGAACTGCGCGCCCAGCCCCGGCCGGGCCCCATCACCGCCGAGCGGTAACAGTCCCCTCGGTAGCGAACAGCTGCTCCTCGACATGGTCCAGCGCCAAGCGCAACGCACCGGTCGCCACAGCCGCCTCCCCCAACAACGACAGCGCCACCCGAGGCGGCCGCAGGCAGTACCGCTCCAACTCCCGCCGCAACGGATCGAGCACCCCGTCGAGCCCGGCGGCCCACCCGCCGACCACCACCAGCTCCGGATCGAGCGCGAGCACCAGCGCGGCGACATCGTGCACCAGCCGCTGAATGAACCGCTCCATGGCGGCGCCGGCCTGCGCGTCGCCTTCCCGGGCCAGCGCGAACACCTTCGCCACGGCCTGCTCGTCCAGCGGGTGCAACGGCTCGTCGGTGGTCGACAGCAGCGTCTCCGGCCGCACCCCGCGCCCCAGCAGGTGCAGCGCCCCGATCTCCCCGGCGGCACCCCCGTACCCCCGGTGCAGCCGCCCGCCGATCAGCGAACCGGCCCCCGGGCTGAGCCCGGCCATGACGAACACCATGTCGTCCGAGTCGACGCCGGCACCCTTCCAGTGCTCGGCCACGGCCGCGGTGTTGGCGTCGTTCTCCACGATGACGGGGCACTTGAAGGAGCGGCGCAGACGCTCGCCCAGCGGCAGCCCCGTCCACCCCGGCAGCGCCGTACCGAGCCGGACGGTGCCGTCGGCCTCCACGATCCCGGGACTGCCCACACCGACCGCCCGCAGCGACCCACGGGCGACCCCGGCCCGCCGCAGCAGATCGGCGACGGTCCCGCGCAGCCGCTCGATGCGCTCCTCCGCGGAGGCGGCCTCGTCGACGTCCTTGGCGGCCGTGCCGATGATCCTGCCGTCGAGCGCGGACAGCACCGCGGCGACCCGGTGCGGGCCGATCTCCAGACCGAGCAGATGCCCCGCCTCGGCCCGGAAGCGGAACTTCCGCGCGGGCCGTCCCTGACGCCGTGCGCCCGGCTCCTCGACCGCCGTCTCCACGACGAGCCCGGCCCCGATGAGATCCTCGACCACGCCCTCGACGGTCGGCCGTGACAGCCCCGTCACCCGGGTGATCTCGGTGAGCGTCGCGAAATCCGTGGCCCGCAGCGCGTGCAGCACCACCGCGGAGTTGATCCGCCTGAGCAGAGAAGGATCCCCGCCGGTCAGCAGCCCCAACGTCAGTCCTCCCAGCTAGTGCGCGTGTCCGCCGGATGCTACTCGTCGAGACGGGCAGCGGCGAGAGCCGGGTGCACTTCTGTGGTGGCGGGTGCTCAGCCGGGCGCCGGGCGAAACGGACGGACCGGGCGTCAGCCCGGCGCGACGAAACCGGATTCGTACGCGGCGATCACCGCCTGGGTGCGATCGCGCGCCCCCAGCTTGGCCAGCACCGCGCTCACGTGGGATTTGACCGTCTCGGTGCCGACGACGAGATCCGTGGCGATCTCCGCGTTCGACAGCCCGCGCGCCATCAGCCGCAGCACCGCCGACTCCCGCTCGGTGAGCGCCGCGCGCGCCATGGCGGCCCGTGCCCCCGGATTCCCGTACTCGGCGGCCAGCCGACGCACCGCGGCCGGGAAGAGGAGGGAGTCCCCGTCCGCGACGAGCCGCACGGCGTGCACGATCTCGGCGGGCCGCGCCCGCTTCAGCAGAAACCCGTCGGCGCCCGCGCGCAGCGCCCCGTACACGTACTCGTCGTTCTCGAAGGTCGTGATGACGAGGACCTTCGGCGGGTCCGGCACCGCGCGCAGCACCGCGCGGGTGGCCTCGATCCCGTCGAGCAGCGGCATCCGGACATCCATGGCGACCACGTCCGGCCGCAGCTCGCGCACCAGGGGCACCACGGCCGCGCCGTCCGCGGCCTCGCCCACCACCGTGATGTCGGGCTGCGCTTCGAGTACGGCGCGCAGACCCGCGCGGACCAGGGGCTCGTCGTCGACGAGGAGAACAGTGAGCGGCACGGCGTCAGACTAGGTCACCCCACGGGCAGTTCGACGTGCACCTGCCACTCGTCGCCGAGGGGCCCGGTGCGGGCCCGTCCGCCGAGCAGCGCCGCCCGCTCCCGTACCCCGCGCAGCCCGCTTCCCGTACCGCCGTCGCCGGACGCACCTGCCGCGGGCAGCGGATTGCGGACCTCCAGGACGAGGTGCCGGTCCGCGACGTGGAGGGCCACGGTGACCGGGACGGTTCCGCAGTGCCGCAGGACGTTCGTGAGCGCTTCCTGAAGGATGCGGTAGCCCTCGCGGGACACCGGACCCGGCACCGTCTCCAGCGGCCCGTCCACCGCCACCTCCACCGCGGCTCCCGAGGCCCGCGCCGAGTCGAGCAGCCGGTCCGCCTCCTGGAGCGTCGGGCGGCTGCCGGCCGGCCGCTCCGCCTCGCGCAGCACCCGCAGGACCCGTTCCAGATCCTCCAGGGCGGCGCGGCCGGTCTCCTCGATGGCGTCCAGCGCCCGCTCGGTGAACGCCGGGTCGCCCGCCGCCCGCGCCGCACCGGCCTGCACCACCGCCACCGTCAGGGCGTGCCCGATGGAGTCGTGCAGCTCGCGCGCGATGCGATTGCGCTCCAGCAGTTGCTCGGTGCGCTCCTCCAGGGTGGCGAGCCGCTCCGCGGCCGACGGGCCGAGCAGCCGCAGCGACGCCCGCGTGAGCACCCACCCGACACCCGCCACCAGATACACCAGGGCGAGCAGGGGCAACGGGACGAGCAGCGCGCACGCCGGGCCCGCGTCCGGCGCGGGCAGCACCGACAGGCTGCCGGCCGGGTGTCCCGCGGCGGCCCCGATCAACTCGAGGGACAACGCCATCAGTTGCCCGGTGGCGAGGGCCACGGACAGTCCCAGGAACAGCCGCAGCACCAGCCAGACGGCAGTCCGTCCACGGTCCTGCCAGGACGCCGACGGCGCGACCGAGATCCCGCTCTCCGCGCCGTCGCCCGCCACGCGCGCGTGCCTGCCCGGGAAGAGCATCAGCCGCGCCTGCAGGCCCTCCGCGCGCCGGGCCGCCGGAACCAGGGCGAACACCACGAGGATCGGCAGGGGAACCGCGTAGATGATCAGCCAGTCGCGCAGGCTCGGCGAGGAGAGACCGGGAAAGACCATGCCGCACACGAACGCGAACGCCGCCGCGCACAGCAGATGGAGCCAGCGGGTGTAAGTGACCGCGCGTATCAGCGGTCCCGGGAAGCGGCGCATGCGGTCATCGTGTCAGCCGGGCCGCTTCGCGCGGCTCCCCCGGGCGGGGGAGAAGAGCCCCACCGGCGGGGGAGGACCCGACCCCGGTCCGTCCACCAGGCTGGCGTCATGACCAGCATCGACGTCCAGGACCTCACCAAGGAGTACGGCACGACCCGCGCGGTGGACCGGCTGACCTTCCGCGTCGAGCCGGGCCGCGTCACCGGATTCCTCGGCCCGAACGGCGCCGGGAAGTCCACCACCCTGCGGCTCGCCCTCGGCCTCGCCCGCCCCACCTCGGGGACGGTGCTCATCGGCGGCCGCCCCTACGCGGCGCACGACGCACCGCTGCGCCACGTGGGCGCGCTGCTCGACCCGCAGGCCGCCCACGGCGCCCGGACCGCGCGGGACCACCTGCTGGCGCTCGCCGTCAGCAACGGCCTTCCCGTGCGCCGCGTCGACGACGTGCTCGAACAGGCGGGTATCGCCGCCGTGGCGAAGCGCCGCGTGAAGACCTTCTCGCTCGGCATGCGGCAGCGGCTCGGCATCGCGGCCGCACTGCTCGGCGATCCCGAGGTGGTGCTCCTCGACGAACCGTCCAACGGACTCGACCCCGAAGGCATCGTCTGGATCCGGGAGTTGCTGCGCGACCTCGCGCGCGAGGGACGCACGGTACTGGTCTCCAGCCACCTCATGAACGAGACCGCCACCTTCGCCGACCACCTCGTCGTCCTGGGCCGCGGCCGGCTGCTCGCCGATACGCCCATGCCCGACTTCATCGCCGCCCACAGCGCCCGCCGGGCCCGGGTGCGCAGCACGGACCCGGCGCGGCTGCGCGCCGTGCTCACGCGTGCCGGCCACACCGTCACACTCGCCGACGACGGCCGCTGCACGGTCGACGGAGCCCTCGCCGCGGAGGTCGGCGCCCTCGCCGCCGCCGACGGCATCCCCGTCCTCGAACTCACCGACGAGCAGGTCTCGTTGGAACAGGCCTATCTCACCCTCACCGCAGGCGACGCCGAGTTCGCCGCGGCGCCCTTCCAGGAGGCGTGACCATGTCCAGTACCTCTGTAGCGCACACCCCTGTACCGCACACCCCTGTACCGCTCACCGCCGTGCTGCACTCCGAGTGGATCAAGATCAGGTCGCTGCGCGGCAGCCTCGGCTCGCTGATCGCCGTGTTCGCCGCCACCGTCGGCGTCACGGTCCTGGTCTTCGCCACCGTCGGCCGGTCCGAGGTCGAGAGCGGTGACGACCTCCTCCTCGGTGCCTTCTACGCCCTCAACTTCGGCCAGATCGCCGCCGTCGCCTTCGGCGCCACCGCCGTCTCCTGCGAGTTCCTGAACGGAGCGCTGCGCGTCTCCCTCGCCGCCGTCCCGCGCCGGGACCTCTTCTACGCGGCGAAGACCGCGGTCGTCGGCGGCTGCGCGTTCGCCGTCGGTACGGTCACCACCTGCACGGCGTTCGTCGCCGGACAGGCCTTCATGGGAGACGACGCGCTGAGCCTCGGCGATCCGGGGGCGGTGCGGGCCTGCCTCGGGGGCGGTGTGTATCTCGCGCTGATGGCGCTGTTCGCGGCGGGCCTGACCGCCGTGCTGCGCAGCGCCGCGGCGGTGCTCGGCATCCTCGTACCGTTCCTGCTGATCGTGCCGTTCGTGATCGGCGACGTGGCGGGCTCGGCCGCCGACTACCTGCCCGACCGGGCCGGCCAACAGGTCCTCCGCCAGGACGCCGTGGGCTCCCTGGGTCCCTGGACGGGGCTCGCGGTGACCGCGCTGTGGGCCGCCGCGGCCGTCCTCGCCGGGTGGTGGAGCGTGCGCCGCAGGGACGCCTGACGCGCGGCCGGTCCGTTGTCGGTGGTGGGCGCTTTACTGGAACGGTGAACCTCGCGGAGCAGTGCGCGATCATCGACCAGCTGTGGGCGGCTCCCTTCCCGGACGACCACGGCAGATCCGGCGCGGGCTTCGCCGGACCCGGCTACGCGGTGGCGGAGCTGACCCGGCGCGACGGGGTCCGCGAGGAGGCCGAGGACCGGGCGGAGACGGACCGCGACGACCTGTCGGCGCTGCTCGCGCAGGGCTGGGGAGCGCCGTACCGGTTCAGCCTGTGGAGCGTGCACACCCGTGCGCTGGAGCAGGGCGCGGTGGTGCCCGAGCCCTGGGGCTGGCTCAGCGCCTGCGCCCAGGAACTGCACGCGTGGTGCGTCGGCGAGCGGTGGGTGGCCCTCGCCGTGGCCCACCAGGGAGACGACCAGCCCTACCAACTCCTGGCCGTCGTCACCGATGTGGCGCCGCCCTAGGGCCTGTCTTCACACTCCCCTCTGCCCCGCGACGCCTGGCACACGCTCTCGCCGCACCGGGCACCAGGCCGAGTAGGTTCAGTACGAGGCCCTGCACCCGGCACAGGCCGAGAGCACGTACCAGACGCCGCAGGGCCGCCCTCCGGGCGACGAGGGGAGTGTGAAGACAGGCCCTAGCGGCACCGAAGGGAGTCACCACAGGCGGGAGTCGCCGGACCGGGGACGCGCGGGAGGAACTCCCGTGCCACCATGGCATCTTGATCACCAGCGGCACCCCTCATCACCACCGCACGCGGCACCCCGGCAGGACCGCGGGAACGGAGAGCACATGAGCGACGACAGCGCGCAGCAGCAAGGGATCGAGCAGCGGATCTCCGCCCACATCGCGCACAACGCCCGTGTGTGGAACTACTGGCTGGGCGGCAAGGACCACTACGAGGTGGACGAGCAGGTCGGCGACATGGTCACGTCCATGTACCCGAGCATCGGCGAGGTCGCCCGCGCCGACCGCGCCTTCCTCGGCCGCGCCGTCACGTTCCTCGCCGGCGAGGCGGGCGTCCGGCAGTACCTCGACGTCGGCACGGGCCTGCCGACCGTGGAGAACACGCACGAGGTCGCCCAGCGCATCGCCCCCGACTCCCGAGTGGTCTACGTGGACAACGACCCGATCGTGCTCACCCACGCCCGCGCGCTGCTGACCAGCTCCGCGCAGGGCGCCACCAGCTATGTCGACGCCGACGCCCACGACCCGCAGGCGATCATCGAGGCCGCGCAGGGGACCCTCGACTTCGACGAGCCGGTGGCGATCATGCTGCTCGGCATCCTGAACTTCGTCCTCGACACCGAGAAGGCGACGTCCATCGTGCGCGACCTCGTCGCAGCCGTCCCCTCCGGCAGCTACCTGGTCCTCACCCACCCCACCCTGGAGCTGGGCGGGGAGGGCAACGAGGCGGCGATGAAGTTCTGGAACGAGAACGCGACGCCGCCGATCACCGCCCGCACCGGCGCCGAGGTGAGCGCGTTCCTCGACGGCCTGGACCTGGTCGAGCCCGGCCTCGTCTCCTGCGCGCGCTGGCGCACCGAGGGCACCGAAGAGGGGCCGCTGGTCGCCCAGTTCGGGGTGGTGGCACGCAAGCCGTAGCGCTACGACGACGGCGCCGCGCCGGCGGAGGCCTCCCGCAGCCGCGCGTACTCCTCCGCCATCGTCGCCGCCGTCCAATGCGCGTTCAGCCCACTGGGGTTGGGCAGGGCCCACACCCGCGCCCCGCCGATCACGCGCTCCTGCGGCCCGATCCTCGCCCTGGGCTCGCCGAAGGCGGACCGGTACGCGGTCACGCCCACCACCGCGAGCCATTCGGGCCGCAGCCGCGCGACCTTCTCCGCCAGGAGACGGCCGCCCTCCCGGTACTCCTCGGCGCTCAGCTCGTCCGCGCGTGCCGTGGCCCGTGCCACGACGTTCGTGATGCCGAGCCCGTACCCGAGCAGCTCGTCCTGCTCGGCCGGCTTCAGCAGCCGCGGCGTGAAGCCGGACAGGTGCAGCACCGGCCAGAAGCGGTTGCCGGGACGGGCGAAGTGCTGTCCGGTCGCCGCCGTCATCAGGCCGGGATTGATCCCGCAGAACAGCACGCGAAGGCCGCTCGCGACGACGTCCGGAACCGGACGGTCGCGAGCGGCCTCCAGGTCCGCCGCGGTGAACCGCGTCAGAGGATCGCCCCCGGCGTGTAGCCGGCGGCGTCCGGGTGCTGCTTCACGATCTCCTCGATCCGGCCGACGACCTGGCCGACCTGACCGGCGGCGGCGCCCGTGAACGACAGCTTGTCCGCCATCAGCTCGTCGAGCCCGGCACGGTCCAGCGGGATGCGGGAGTCGGCGGCCAGCTTGTCGAGCAGTTCGTTGCGCTCGGCGCCCTGCTCGCGCATGGCGAGAGCGGAGGCGACGGCGTTCTCCTTGATGGCCTCGTGGGCCTCCTCGCGGCCGACGCCCGCGCGCACCGACGCCATGAGCACCTTGGTCGTGGCGAGGAACGGCAGGTAGCGGTCCAGCTCACGGGCGACGACGGCCGGGAACGCGCCGAACTCGTCGAGCACCGTCAGGAACGTCTCCAGCAGACCGTCGAGCGCGAAGAACGCGTCCGGCAGCGCGACCCGGCGCACCACCGAGCAGGACACGTCGCCCTCGTTCCACTGGTCGCCCGCCAGCTCGCCGGTCATCGACGCGTAGCCGCGCAGGATCACCATGAGGCCGTTGACGCGCTCGCAGGAGCGGGTGTTCATCTTGTGCGGCATCGCGGACGAGCCGACCTGGCCCGGCTTGAAGCCCTCGGTGACCAGCTCGTGCCCGGCCATCAGGCGGATCGTCTTGGCCAGCGAGGAGGGCGCCGCGGCGAGCTGCACGAGCGAGGTCACGACCTCGTAGTCGAGCGAGCGCGGGTAGACCTGGCCGACGGAGGTGAACGCCTGGGAGAAGCCCAGGTGGACGGCGATCCGCTGCTCCAGGTCCGCCAGCTTGTCGGCGTCGCCGCCGAGCAGGTCGAGCATGTCCTGCGCGGTGCCGACCGGGCCCTTGATGCCGCGCAGCGGGTAGCGGTTCAGCAGCTCCTCGACCCGGCCGTACGCGACGAGCAGCTCGTCGGCGGCGGTCGCGAAGCGCTTGCCGAGGGTGGTGGCCTGCGCGGCGACGTTGTGCGAGCGGCCCGCCATGACCAGCTCGCCGTACTCGCCGGCCAGCTTGCCCAGGCGCGCCAGGACGGCGACGGAGCGGTCGCGGATCAGCTCCAGGGAGAGCCGGATCTGCAGCTGCTCGACGTTCTCCGTCAGGTCGCGGGACGTCATGCCCTTGTGGACCTGCTCGTGCCCGGCGAGCGCGTTGAACTCCTCGATGCGGGCCTTCACATCGTGCCGCGTGACCTTCTCGCGCTCGGCGATCGAGGCCAGGTCCACCTGGTCGAGCACCCGCTCGTAGTCGGCGATCGCGGCGTCCGGCACCTCGATCCCGAGGTCCTTCTGGGCCTTGAGCACGGCGAGCCAGAGCTTGCGCTCCAGCTTCACCTTCTCCTCGGGGGACCAGAGGACGGCGAGGTCGACGGAGGCGTAGCGTCCGGCGAGAACGTTCGGGATACGGGGCTTTGCAGGCGCAGTCACGTGTACGGAGTTTACCGGGCGTCCCTACAGGCTCCGAACCGTCCATCGAATGTAGGAACGTACAGGTCACAGGCCCGGGGCCGGGGATCCGGAGCGCTCGGACCCACTTCCGCCCAAGTGGGTTCCCGGGACGGTGCGATGTGGCAGTATCCGCTGGCATGTCACCGTCATTGTGGTGTTCGCCCAGGTCCGGTGGTCGGCTGTTCGTCGTGCTGCTCATGCTGGTGACGGCACTGGGCGGCAGCATGAGTGACGCGGGCGTGGCGTCCGGGCAGGGACGGTCCACCACCGCCGCGACGCCCGATCGCGCCCGCTACGACGTGGATCTGCGCTCCGACGCCGACGGCGCCCACTGGACGGGACGGCAGCGGGTGTCGTTCCGCAACGGGTCCGATCGGCCTCTGCGCGAGGTGTACCTCCGCCTGTGGGGCAACGGCGAGGACCGGTGCGGTACGCCCGCCGCGCCCTCTCCCGTCACCGTGACGACGATGCGCGGCGGCACCCCGGACCCCCTCTCCGTGAACTGCACGGCCCTGCGGGTCGCACTGCCGAAGCCGCTCGCGCGCGACCAGCGGACGTCCATCGCCTTCGACGTCTCCATCACCGTGCCCGACCGCACCGCCCGCTTCGGCCACGACGGCGCCTCCCGCTTCCTCGGCAACGCGCTGCCGGTGCTCGCCGTGCACGACGCGAAGGGGTGGCACCTCGATCCCTACGTGTCGGCCGGCGAGAGCTTCTACGCCCTGGCCGCCGACTTCCGGGTCCGGCTCGACCACCCGTCGTCCCTGAAGGTGCCGACGACCGGCCGCACCGGGACGCTGCCCGGACGGGCCGGCCGCACGGTCACGGTCGGCGTCGCGGAGCGGGTGCGGGACTTCGCCTGGGCGGCGGGCCGGTTCCGCACGGCGACCGACACCACGCCCGGAGGCGTGCTCGTGAAGTCGTACTGGGCGCCCGACACCCCTGCCGCGGGCGTGCGCGGCAACCGTGCGGACGCGGTCGCCGCGCTCGACCGGTTCGGCCGGGAGTTCGGCCGCTACCCGTACGGCGAGATCGACCTCGTGATGACCAGCCGGTTCGGCGGCGGCATGGAGTATCCCGGCCTCGTCGTCCTCGGCACCACCGAGGAAGGCGGCGCCGCCGTCCACGAGGTGGCGCACCAGTGGTGGTACGGCATCGTCGGCAACGACGAGTACTCCGCACCGTGGCTGGACGAGAGTTTCGCGCAGTACGCCAACGGCCGCTTCTACGGCTGGGACACCCGGGACTGCTGGTCGGACGTTCAGTGGCCCGACGCCGGTGCCGCGCTGACCGGCTCCATGGCCTACTGGTCGCAGCACCCCGGCACCTACCACCTGGTCTACACGGCCGGGCCCTGCGCCCTGGCCGATCTGGAACGCGAACTCGGCTCCGGCACCATGGCCCGGCTGCTCAAGCGGTACGCCCGGGACCACTGGTACGGCGTCTCCACCACCGCCGACTTCCGGCGGGCCGCCCAGTCCCTGACGGACAAGGACCTCGCCCCCTTCTGGAAGGCCCACCGCATCAGGTGACGGGGCCCGGCGTCCGGGGTCAGGACTCCGCTCGTCGCCAGCCCGTCACGGGGCCGGGGTCGGCGGGGTCCGCCGGGGTGATCCAGAAGGCCCTGCCCAGCTCGGCGCTGTACTGGGCGCCCGTCCTGCCGTCCCCCGACGACCTGCCCGTCAGCCGCCGCCCGATCCACGGGACCAGGTGCTGCCTGGCGAAGCGGGCG
Organism: Streptomyces sp. NPDC046716; assembly: GCF_040645755.1. Taxonomy (NCBI): domain Bacteria; kingdom Bacillati; phylum Actinomycetota; class Actinomycetes; order Kitasatosporales; family Streptomycetaceae; genus Streptomyces; species Streptomyces sp. NPDC046716. Next base: position 11,320 of record NZ_JBEYYU010000054.1, on the reverse strand, counting down.
TCGCTGACCCGGCGCGTCGCCCAGGTCGCCCTGACCGCGGGCGGCAGCGGCGCGCCCCAGTCGTCCCCGGGCTCGTACCCGAGTGTCTGCCAGACCGCCTCGGCGACCCGGCGGTGGCCCTCCGCCGTCAGATGCAGCCGGTCGACGTCCCACAGCCGCTGATCACCGAGGGCGCCGGACCCGTACAGGTCGACGACGACGGCACCGTGCCGGGCCGCGAGGTCGTCGATGCACGTGAACAGCTCCTCCATGCGGGGCCGGAACCGCTCCATGACCGGGCCGTTGCGGCCGGGGCTGCGCATCAGGACCAGTTGCCCGCAGGAGGGCGCGAGCTTCTCGACGGCCTCGGTGAGCAGATCGCGGACCCGGACCATGTCGACCTTGGGGCGCAGGGTGTCGTTGAGGCCGCCGACGAGCGTGATGACGTCGGGTTTCAGGGCGGCGGCGACGTCGACCTGCTCGTCGACGATCTGGCGGATGAGCTTGCCGCGCACCGCCAGGTTCGCGTAGCGGAAGCCGGGGGCCTCGGCCGCCATCCGTTCGGCCAGCAGGTCGGCCCAGCCGCGGTAGGAGCCGTCGGGCAGCAGGTCCGACATGCCCTCGGTGAAGGAGTCGCCGACCGCGACAAGACTGGTGTATTTGGCATTCATCTGCATGGCGCCAGTGATGTTATCCCGGCCTCCCCGGCCGCGCGCGCCGCAGGTCTGGGCAGCGGGAGGCAGCCGCGGTATGCCGGGAACACCGGGGCACCCGAGCACCGGGACCCGGGGTCGGGGAAGAGAACGGGGGAGAGTGGCATGGGTATGAGCAGCATGTGGACGGTGAGCTTCTGGAAGGCCACCGCCGAGCGCGCCGTCAGGACCTTCGCGCAGTCCCTGGCGGCCGTCCTGGTCGCCGGGGCGACCAATCTGCTGGACGTCGACTGGCTGGCGGCCCTCGGCACCGCGGGCCTGGCCACGGTGCTCGCGGTGCTCACCGCGGTCGGCACCGCGGGCGTCGGCCCGCACGGTCCCGGGGTGCTGGAGACCCCCACGCCGGAGCCGGCGGGACGGCGCGCGGACTGAGCCCGCGACGCCGCTCCCTCACCACACGCTCAGGCGGTCTGGCCGAACAGCTCGCGCAGCAGGTCCTCCATGGTGACCAGACCCGCGAGCCGGCCGTCCGCGCCGAGCACCGCCGCGACATGCGTCCGGCTGCGCCGCATCGCGGTCAGCACGTCGTCCAGCGGCGTCGCCTCGCGCACCCGCGCGATGGACCGCATGTCCGGAACCCGGAACGGGAGATCGCGCGGCATCGCGTCCAGCGCGTCCTTCACATGGAGGTAACCGACGATGCGCCGGCTCTCGTCCACGACGGGGAACCGCGAGAACCCGGACTCGGCGGACAGCTGCTCCAACTGCTCCGGGGTGACGCCCACGCGCGCGTAGACGACCTTCTCCAGCGGGAGCACGACGTCCTTGACCGGGCGGCGCCCCAGCTCCAGGGCGTCGCGCAGCCGCTCCTGCGCGCGGTCGTCGATCAGGCCGGCCTCCGAGGAGTCCCGGACCAGCCGGGCCAGCTCACTGTCCGAGAACGTCGCCGCGACCTCGTCCTTCGTCTCCACGCGCAGCAGCTTCAGCAGCGCGTTCGCGAAGGCGTTGACGGCGAAGATCACCGGGCGCAGGGCGCGCGCGAGGGCGACCAGCGGCGGGCCGAGCAGCAGCGCGGAGCGCACCGGCTCGGCGAGCGAGATGTTCTTCGGCACCATCTCGCCGAGCAGCATGTGCAGGTAGGTCGCCACGACCAGCGCGAGCACGAACGCGATCGGGTGGACCAGGCCGTGCGGCACACCGACGGCGTCGAAGACCGGCTCCACGAGATGCGCGATGGCCGGTTCGGCGACGATGCCGAGCACCAGGGTGCACAGCGTGATGCCGAGCTGGGCCGCGGCCAGCAGCGCCGACACGTGCTCCAGACCCCACAGGACGCTGCGCGCCCGGCGGTCCCCCTCTTCGGCATGGGGCTCGATCTGGCTGCGGCGTACGGAGATCAGCGCGAACTCGGCGCCGACGAAGAAGGCGTTGACGACGAGGGTCGCCAGACCGATCAGGAGCTGGATCGCGGTCATCGGGCGTCCTCCCGCACGGCGTCGGTGGCGAGCGGGGCGTGCAGCAGCACGCGGGCGGCACGGTGTCCGTGCGCGTCTACGACGTCGAGCCGCCACCCGGCGACCTCGACACTGTCGCCGATGTCGGGGATGCGGCCCAGCTCGGTGGCGACGAGCCCCGCCAGGGTCTCGTAGGGGCCGTCGGGCGCGCGCAGTCCGACGCGGGCGAGCTGGTCGGTGCGGGCGGCGCCGTCGGCCGAGTACACGGTCCGGCCCTCGGCGTCCGCGCCGGCGGCCGCGATGTCGGGCGTCTCGTGCGGGTCGTGCTCGTCCCGCACCTCGCCGACGACCTCTTCGACGATGTCCTCCAGCGTGGCCACACCGGCCGTGCCGCCGTACTCGTCGATGACCACGGCCATGGTGCGCTTGCCGGACAGCCGGTCGAGGAGCTGGTCGACGGAGAGCGTCTCGGGCACCAGGAGCGGTTCGCGCAGCAGCTCGGACACGCCCTTGCGGGCGCGCTGCCCGGCGGGCACCGCGAGAACGTCCTTGATGTGGACGATGCCGACGACGGTGTCGAGGTTGCCGCGGAAGACGGGGAAGCGGGACAGCCCGGTCGCGCGGGTCGCGTTCGCCACGTCCTCGCAGGTGGCCTGCACGTCGAGGGCGACGACCTGGACGCGCGGCGTCATCACGTTCTCCGCGGTCAGGTCGGCCAGGTTCAGGGTGCGCACGAACAGCTCGGCGGTGTCCGCCTCCAGCGCGCCCTCCTTCGCGGAGTGGCGGGCCAGGGCCATCAGCTCCTGCGGACCGCGCGCGGAGGCCAGCTCCTCGGTCGGCTCGATGCCGAAGCGGCGCACGAGCCGGTTCGCGGTGTTGTTGAGGTGCGTGATGAACGGCCGGAAGACCGCGCTGAACCAGCGCTGCGGCGTCGCCACCCGCTTGGCGACCGCCAGCGGGGACGAGATGGCCCAGTTCTTCGGCACCAGTTCACCGACGACCATCAGGAACACGGTCGACAGCGCGGTGCCCAGCACCAGCGCCACCGACGACGACGCGCTCTTCGGGATGCCGACGGCTTCGAGGGGCCCCGCGATGAGCTTGGCGATGGACGGCTCGGCGAGCATGCCGACGACCAGGTTGGTGACGGTGATGCCGAGCTGGGCGCCCGAGAGCTGGAAGGTGAGGTTGCGCGCGGCCTTCAGGGCGCCGGCGGCACCGCGCTCGCCCCGCTCGACGGCGTCCTCGAGGTCGCCGCGCTCGACGGTGGTGAGCGAGAACTCCGCGGCCACGAAGGCGCCACAGATCAGCGAGAGCAGGACTGCCACGGCGAGCAGGAGCACTTCGGTCGTCATCGGGTCGTCACCTCCGTCCCATGATCGGCCAGGGACGGCTGCGGCGCGCGGTCTCGGGGACCGTGCAGGGGAAGGGACCGGGTACTGGGAGGCTCGCCCATGGGCGGACGCTCACACCTTTCGAGGGAGATCTTGGTGTGCCTCGCAGAGCGCGAGGCACATGCCCATGGTAAAGGACCGGCAAAGCGACGGTCCGCCCCCGCTCCGGCTACCGCTCGGTCAGCGGCTTGACCCACCGCGTCCACTGCGGCTCGGGCGCGTAGCCGGCGGCCTGCCACGCGTGGTGCGCCTGGTCGTTGCGGTCCAGGACCATCGCGTCGCCGCGCCGCCCGCCGAGCGCGAGGAACCGCTCCTCGGCCGCCGCGAGCAGCGCCGATCCGATGCCCTGCCGGCGTGCGTCGGGGTGGACGGCGAGCCGGTACAGATGGCAGCGCCAGCCGTCGAATCCGGCGATCACCGTCCCCACCAGCTCTCCGTCCCGCTCGGCGAGCAGCAGCGCCTCGTGGTCGCGGGCGACCAGGCGCTCCACGCCCGCCCGGTCGTCACTGATGCTGGTGCCCTCTGCGGCCGTCTTCCAGAAGGCGAGCACGGCGTCGAGGTCGGTGGGGGCGGCGGACCGGATTCGGAGATCGTTCATGGCGCGTAGGCAATCAGGCGGGGCCGTGTGCCGCAATGGTTTTCAGGGGCCGGTGACCGACCGTCCCGCCCACGGCGGCGCCGGTTCCGACAGCGCCGCGAGCCGGTCCCGCAGCGCGTCGGGGAAGGGGACCGCCCGGCCCGCCTTCTGATCGACGTACAGGGCGAGCAGCTCGATGGTGGCGACGGCGTCCGGACCGCCCGCGAACATCTCGTGCGCGAACCGGACCTTCTTCCCGGCCGCCCCGAGCACCCGCGTCCGTACCGTGAGCGCGGTGCCCTCGGGCACGTCCCGCAGGTAGCGGACGTGGGACTCGACCGTGTACATCGAACAGCCGGTCCGCTCGCGGTACGCGGCGTCGACGCCCGTACGGTCCATGAGCGCGTCGGTCGCGAACCCGAAGACCAGGACGTAGAACGCCTCGCTCATGTGGCCGTTGTAGTCGATCCACTCCGGCCGCACGGTCTCGTGGAACAGGGGGAGGCCGCTCACGCGTCACCGGTCCCGGGCAGTCGGCCGGTGGCGCGCAGGACGGCGATGACACCTCGGTCGCGCTCGCCGACCAGGTCGGCGACGGTGCGCCCGCCTGCGGCGTCTTCGCAGCCGGAGACCACGGCGTCGTACAGCTCCTTGTCGAGGTCCGGGGCCTCGAGCCGGGTCCACGGGGACTTCAGGGACGGCCCGAAGTGGTCGAGCATGTGGGCCATGCCGCCCTCGCCGCCCGCCAGGGCGAACGTGAGCATCGGCCCCATGACCGCCCAGCGCAGCCCCGGCCCCTCGGTGATGGACCGGTCGATGTCGGCGACCGTCGCCTCGCCGTTCGCCACCATGTGCAGGGCCTCGCGCCACAGGGCCTCCTGGAGGCGGTTGGCGATGAAGCCGGGGACCTCCCGGTCCATGGTGATCACGGACTTGCCCGCGCTCTCGTAGAAGCGGGACAGCCAGCTCACGGCGTCCGCGTCGGTGTGCTCACCGCCCGCCACCTCGACGAGCGGTATGAGGTAGGGCGGATTGAAGGGATGCCCGACGACGAGACGGCCCGGAGCGGCCGCCGTCGTCTGCATGTCCGTCATCGGATAGCCGGAGGTGGAGGAGGCGATGACGACTCCGGCGGGGGTCGCGGCGTCCAGCTTCGCGAGCAGCTCGCGCTTCAGCTCCAGCTTCTCGGGCGCGCTCTCCTGCACGAACTCGGCGTCCGCGACGGCCTCTTCGAGGGTGGCGGTGACGGTCAGCCGGTCCGGCGACGCGCCGGGAGCGAGTCCCAGCTGCTCCAGGGCGGGCCAGGCCGCGTCGACCAGGCGGCGCAGCCGGGCCTCGGCGTCCGGCGCCGGATCCCACGCGGTGACGTCGTAGCCGCGGCCGAGGAAATGGGCGACCCAGCCGCCGCCGATCACTCCGGCGCCTACGCAGGCGACCCGGCGCACGGTCTCGGGGGAGGTCCTCTTCGGGATGTTCACGGAAGGCTCCTTGGGATGGGCGGTGCTCAACTGCGGGGCTTGAGGCCCAGCTTGAGGCGGGCCTCGTCGGGCGTGGCGACCCGGGCGCCCATCGCCTCGACGAGCGTCACGGCGCGCTCCACCAGTTGGGCGTTGGTGGCCTTGACGCCCTTGCCGAGATAGAGGTTGTCCTCCAGGCCGACGCGGACGTGCCCGCCGAGCAGGACGGACTGCGCCACCCACGGCATCTGCATCCGGCCGAGCGCGAAACTGGCCCACTGCGCGCCCTCGGGCAGCATGTTGACCATCGACTGGAGCACCCCGGGATCGGCGGGCGCGCCCCACGGGACGCCCATGCAGAGCTGGAAGACGGTCGGGTCGTCGAGCAGCCCCTCGGCGAGCAACTGCTTGGCGAACCAGAGGTGTCCGGTGTCGAAGATCTCCAACTCGGGGCGCACGCCCAGTTCCTGGATGCGCTTGGCACCGGCCCGCAGCATGTCGGGCGTGGAGATGTAGAGGTTCGAGCCGTCGCCGAAGTTCAGCGATCCGCAGTCCAGGGTGCAGATGTCCGGCAGCAGTTGCTCGACGTGCGGCAGCCGCTCCAGGCCGCCGACGAGATCGGTGCCGGGAAGGTGCCGCAGCGGCTCGTCGGGGTCGACGACCAGGTCGCCGCCCATGCCGGCGGTGAGGTTGATGACGACGTCGGTGCCGGTCTCCTTGATGCGCTCGACGACCTCGCGGTACAGCCGCGGATCGCGCGACGGCGCGCCGGTCTCCGGATCGCGTACGTGGATGTGGACCGCGGCGGCACCGGCCTCGGCGGCCTGCACCGCGGAGGCGGCGATCTGCTCGGGGGTGACGGGGACGTGGGGGCTCTTGCGCACGGTGTCACCGGCGCCGGTGAGGGCGCAGGTGATGATGACGTCCTGGTTCATGGGTCGCGTCGGTTCCTCTCGGGAGGGAGGCGGGCGGGCGACGGAAAGAGGTTCGCCGCTCAGGGGGTTCGCCGGAAAAGGCGGCGGGCGGCTCGGGGTCGGGACGTCACGACCGTAACCGCGGACCGGCGCCCATCTCAAGTCCCGTGTTTCATGATGCGAGCGACCGTCGCACGAAATGAACGCCGGGACATGCCTCCGAGATGGGTGTCAGAGCGTCTCCGTGGCCCGCGCGATCTCCTCCGCCGCGGCCCGCGCGAGCGGCCCGAGGGTCTCGAACCGCGACTCCGGCACCCGGTCGTGCGGACCCCAGATGCTGACCACCGCGAACGGCCGGCCCCGGCTGCCGAGCACCGGCGCGGAGACCCCGTACAGGCTGCGTTCCATCTCGCCCACGCAGACGCTGTAGCCGCGCTCCCGGGTCCGCTCCAGATCGGCCCGCAGCCGTCGCCGGTCGGTGATCGTCGTGTCCGTGTACGCCTCCAGCGCGTCGCCGAGCAGGGCGTCCCCCTCCTCCTCGGGCAGCCAGGCCAGCAGGGCCTTGCCGGTGGACGTGGCGTGCAGCGGCACCTGCCGGCCGAGCCACTTGGCGCTGAGCACCACCGGCGGCGTCACCTCGTCGACATAGGTGAGCCCGAGCTGCTGCACCACCGCGAGGTCGGCCGTCTCGCCGGTCTGCTCGCTGACCCGGCGCAGCGTGCCGTGCGCGCGCCGGATCAGCCCGTCGTACCCGGCGACCGACGCCATCCGGGCCACCTCGAAGCCGATCGTGTAGCGGTGGGTGACCGGGCTCCGCTCCACCAGGCCGAACTGCTCCATGGTCGAAAGGAGCCGCCAGGCCGTCGCCCGGTTCAGCGCGCAGCGGGCGGCGAGATTCGTGGCGGTGTCGCCGTCCGGCGCGCTGTCCGCCGTCGCCCGCAGCAAGGTGATCGCGCGCTCCAGGGACTGGACCTTGCCCGAAGGGCTCGCACCCTCGCTGACCTGGGCGGATTCACTGTCGTCCGTGCTGTGCCGTGTGTTCGGCATAGGTATCTGTCCCTCGGCTCTCTCGCCCGGATATTCATGCGGGGGAATACAAGTGTTCAACGTGGGCAGGAGCGCAGGCGCACGGCCTGCGACCTGGATCTTCCTCACTTGACCTCCCTCACGGCCGTACCTATGTTCTCAGCATCCGAGCGGCGATCGCGCCATGTGAACGTCACGCACGTCTTGTGATCTGGAGGCGAGGCCCCACCATGTCCGACAGTGTTTCTCCGCCCGGCGACGATTCCCGGGTCAGGTCCCGCGGGCTGAGCCGCCGCGGCGTGCTGCGCGGCGGCGCCCTGCTCGCCGGCACCGTCCCGGCCGCGGGCCTGCTGAGCGCCTGCTCGCGGCCCAGCGTCGCCGCCTCGAACGGGAAGCCCCAGCGCGGCGGCGTGCTGCGCGTCGGCGTCAGCGGCGGCAGCGCCAAGGACAGCCTCGACCCGCACAGCCCGCTGACCTACCCCGACCAGTCGCGCGTCGTGAACCTCTTCGAGCCGCTCTTCACGCACGACGCCGAGTACCGCATCAAGCCGCTGCTCGCCGAGTCCCTCGAATCGTCGAAGGACGGCAAGACCTGGGTGGTGAAGCTGCGCAAGGGGATCGAGTTCCACAACGGCAAGACGCTCGATGCCAACGATGTCATCGCGACCCTGCGCCGCGTCGTCGACCCCAAGGCGCCCACCGCCGGCGCCGGCAGCCTCGCGATGCTCGACGCGAAGGGCCTGAAGCGGGAGAACGCCACCACGGTGCGGATCCCGCTGAAGACCCCGTACGCCCTGTTCGAGGATTTGCTCGCCCAGTACACGCTCGGCGTCATCCCCGAGGACTTCGACCTCAAGCGCCCCGTCGGCACCGGGCCGTTCACGTACCAGTCCTTCAAGCCCGGCGACCGGTCCACCTTCAAGCGGTTCGCCGACTACTGGCGGCGGCCCGCGTACCTCGACGAGATCGTCATCCTCGACTTCGCCGACGACACCGCGAAGATCAACGCACTGCTGAGCAGACAGCTCGACGCCATCGACAACCTGCCGCCCGCCTACATCGACATGATCAAGAACCAGGGCGGGCAGGTGCTGATCTCGAAGACCGGCTCCTGGAACCCCATCACGATGCGCGTCGACACCGCCCCCTTCGACGACGTCCGGGTCCGCCAGGCCCTCCGGCTCATCGTCGACCGGCCGCAGATGGTCGACCAGGCGCTCGGCGGCCAGGGCCGCGTCGGCAACGACATGTACGCGCCGCTCGACGTCGCCTACGCGAGTCAACTGCCCCAGCGCCACCAGGACCTGGGCCGCGCGAGGTCGCTCCTCAAGGCCGCCGGGCACGAGAACCTCAGCGTGGAGCTCGTCACCTCCTCCGGCATCGGCGCCGGCTCCATCGAGGCGGCCCAGCTCTTCGCGCAGCAGGCCAAGGGCGCCGGCGTCAAGGTCGACGTCCGCATCACCGACGCCGCGACCTTCTACGGCGACCGCTACCTCAGCTGGCCGCTCGCCCAGGACTACTGGATCACCCGGAACTACGTCCCGCAGGTGGACTCCGGCTCCCTGAAGTCCTCCCCGTACAACGAAACCCACTGGAACGATCCGGAGTTCAACAGCCTCATGGCCCGGGCCAGAAGCGAATTCGACGCCGACAAACGCAAGGAACTGCTCCAGGCCGCCCAGAAGATCGAGTACGACCGCGGCGGGCACATCGTCTGGGGGTTCAAGAACCAGGTGGACGCCTACGCGGCCAACGTCACCGGCTTCACCCCGAACGCCAACCTCCCCCTCTCCAACTACGAGTTCCGCAATGTCTCGATCAGCGACTGAGGCGGCGGCGGTCCCCGCGGCGGACGGGTCCATCCACCGCGACGACGCCCCCAGCCCCATACGCACCTGGACCCTGTGGACGCTGCGCCGCGTCGGCATGGCGGTACTCACCCTCTGGCTGATCTCCCTGCTGGTGTTCACCGCCACGCACCTGCTCGGCGACCCGGCCGAGGCCATCCTCGGCCGCTCGGCCACCCCCGAACGCCTGGCCGCGCTCCGCTCCGAGCTCGGCCTCGACCAGTCGGCCGTGCACCAGTACTTCTCCTGGCTCGGCGGAGTGCTCACCGGCGACTTCGGCACCTCCCTCGCCACCAAGGGACCGGTCTCCGCCCTCATCGGCGGGAAGATCCTCAACAGCGCCGTACTCGTCGCCCTGTCGGCCGTCGTCATCGCCCCGCTGTCGGCGCTCGTCGCCCTCTACTCGGCCCGCCGCCGCGACACCGCCGTCGACCACGTCATCCAGGTCGCGCTGCTCGGCACCGCCGCGCTCCCCGAGTTCGTGATCGGCATCCTCCTCGTCACCCTCTTCTCCACGGTCGTCTTCACCTGGCTGCCGTCCGTGGCGGTCTCCTGGGCCGGCAGCCCCTGGACCGACCCCGTCGTCATGATCCTGCCGGTGGCGACCCTCACCCTGGCGGTCGTCCCGTACGTCGCCAGGATCCTGCGCGCCAGCCTCATCGAGGTCCTGGAGAGCGACTACGTCGAGATGGCCCGGCTCAAGGGAGTCCCCGAGCGCCGCGCCGTCGCCCGGCACGCCCTCGGCAACGCCGTCGTCCCCGCCATCCAGGTCATGGCGCTGCAACTCGCCTGGCTCGCCGGGGGAGTCGTCGTGGTGGAGAGCCTGTTCCTCTACCCCGGCATCGGCACCGCCCTGGTCGACGCCGTACGCAACCGCGACGTCCCGGTGATCCAGGCACTCGCCCTGCTGATCGCCGCCGTCTACGTCGTCGTGAACCTGATCGCCGACGTCCTGACCATCCTCGTGACACCCAAACTCCGGACGGGGGTGCGGTGATGGCCACCGCCGTTCTCGACACCAACACCGAGCCGACCGGGGCGGACCCCGCGGCCCGCAAGTTCCGGTTGCGCGGCGCGCTCGCCTCCGGCCGCACCTGGGTCGGCCTCGTGCTCACCGTCGTCATCGTGGGCATCGCCTTCCTCGGCCCGCTGTTCTCCCCGCACGGCGAGAACGACATCGTCGGCGCCCCCTACTCGGACGCCGCGCCCGGCGCGCTGCTCGGCACCGACTATCTCGGCCAGGACGTGTGGAGCCGGCTCCTCGCGGGCGGCAACTGGGTCGTCGTCACCGCCGTCTCCGCCACCGTCCTCGGCATGGTGCTCGGCGTCGCCGCCGGACTCGTCGCCGGATACGCGCGCGGCTGGCTCGACGAGGTCATCATGCGGATCTGCGACGTGATCCTCGCCTTCCCCCAGATCGTCCTGGTCCTGGTGCTGCTTTCGGTGGCCGGACCCAAGCGCTGGCTGGTCGTCCTCGTCGTCGGCGTCTCGCACGCGCCGCGCGTCGCCCGCCTCACCCGGGGCATGACGACCGGCCTCGCGACCCGTGAGTTCGTCCAGTCCGCCGAGGCGCTCGGCGAGAAGCGCACCCGGATCCTCTTCCGCGAGTTGCTGCCGAACATGTCGGCCCCGCTCCTCGCCGAACTCGGCCTGCGGCTCACCTACTCGGTCGGCCTGGTCGCCTCCATCGGCTTCCTCGGCTTCGCCTCCGATCCCAGCGCCGCCGACTGGGGCCTGATGATCAACGAGAACCGGCTGGCCCTCGCCGTCCAGCCGTGGGCGATCCTGGCGCCCGTCGTCGCCATCGCCGTGCTCGCCCTGGGCACGAACCTGATCGCCGACGGCATCGCCCGCGCGGCGGCCGGGTCCGACAAGGGGGCCGGGGCGTGAGGGGGACCGTGGCCGGGTGCGGCCCGGTGTGGCTTCTCGCGCAGTTCCCCGCGCCCCTGAAGCATGCGCTGCGCGCAGCTTCCCCTGGAGCGAGCGGAGCTCGCTTTCAGGGGGGCCGGCTGGGCCGCG